>JBBRVI010000588.1:0-1509 GCA_038247025.1 Acetobacterales bacterium | reverse complement strand
GTGCTGCGCGCCTGCAAGGATGCGGGCCACCTCAAGGGCTATGGCGCCACCAGTGCGGATGGAAACTTCACGCTGACGGAAGTCGAATGCCTGGGCGGCTGCGTGAACGCGCCGATCCTCCAGGTGGATGACGACTACTACGAGGACATGGACTACGACAGCACCGTGAAGCTGATCGAGGCGCTCAAGCGCGGCGAGCGGCCTCCACCGGGTTCCGTGATCGGCCGCCAGACCAGCGCGCCGGTGGGCGGGCCGCAAGTGCTGACGGGGGTAGAGGACTGAATCATGGCGCTGCACGACCGCGACCGCATCTTCACCAACCTCTATGGCACGCAGCCCTGGAACCTCGCTGCTGCGCGCATGCGGGGCGACTGGGATGGCACGAAGGAACTCCTGCTCAAGGGGCGCGATGCGCTTGTCGAGGAGGTCAAGAATTCCGGCCTTCGCGGACGTGGCGGCGCGGGATTCCCAACGGGCATGAAATGGTCCTTCATGCCCAAGGCGCCCATCGAGGGGCGGCCCTCCTACCTCGTCGTCAACGCCGATGAGAGCGAGCCTGGCACCTGCAAGGACCGCGACATCATCCGCCATGATCCGCACAAGCTGATCGAGGGCTGCCTGATCGCCGGCTTCGCCATGGGCGCGGTGGCTGGCTACATCTATGTGCGCGGCGAATACTACAACGAAATGCAGGTGCTGGAGGCCGCCATCGCGGAGGCTTATGACGCGGGGCTGTTGGGCAAGAACGCCTGCGGCTCGGGCTATGATTTCGAGCTTTACGTGCATCGCGGTGCCGGCGCCTACATCTGCGGCGAGGAGACGGCGCTGATCGAAAGCCTCGAAGGCAAGAAGGGCATGCCGCGGATGAAGCCCCCTTTCCCGGCGGCGGTGGGGCTGTATGGCTGCCCGACAACGGTGAACAATGTCGAGACCATCGCTGTGGTGCCGAGCATCCTGAGGCGCGGCGCTTCCTGGTTTTCCAGCTTCGGGCGGCCCAAGAATTCCGGCACCAAGATTTTCTGCCTGCAAGGCCACGTGAACAAGCCCTGCAACGTGGAAGCCGAGATGAGCATCCCGTTGCGCGAATTGATTGACCGCTATGCCGGCGGCGTGCGTGGCGGATGGGACAATCTGCTCTCGGTGATCCCCGGCGGGTCCTCCACGCCGATGATCCCCAAAGCCGTCTGCGACGATGTGCTGATGGATTTCGATGCGCTGCGTGAGCACAAGACGGGCCTCGGCACTGCGGGCGTGATCGTGATGGATCGCAGCACGGATTTGATCAAGGCGATCCAACGTCTCTCCGCCTTCTACAAGCACGAAAGCTGCGGCCAATGCACCCCCTGCCGCGAGGGCATGGGTTGGGTAAACCGGGTGATGCTGCGCATGGTTGAAGGCCGTGCGGAGATCGAGGAAATTGACGTGCTCGAACAGGTGACGCGGCAGATCGAGGGGCACACGATCTGTGCGCTGGCCGATGGCGGTGTCTGGCCGGTGCAGGGTCTGATC
>JBBRVI010000587.1:0-1514 GCA_038247025.1 Acetobacterales bacterium | reverse complement strand
TGGGAGAGGGGTTGGTCCATGGTGAACATCTACCGCATTCGGCGCTGAGGGCGAAAGCATCGCGTGAGCGGGACGCCGCATCGCAATCTTGGCCTTCGGTCCCGCGCCCTTGTGCGCCTTCCCCATCGCGAATGGACAAAAAAAGGCGGCCCCTTACGGAGCCGCCTTCTCTTGGCAGCGGGCCAGATGGCCCGTCGCCGAATTCAGCCGGCCTTGAGGTTGACCGCGGACGTCTTGCCGCGCTCTTCCGTCAGGTCGAAGGAAATCTGCTGGCCATCATTGAGGCCCTGCAGGCCAGCAGCCTGAACGGCCGTGATGTGCACGAACACATCGGAGCCACCACCGGCCGGCGAAATGAAGCCGTAACCCTTGGTCGCGTTGAACCACTTAACGGTGCCTGAAGCCATCCGCTTATTCTCCATATTCTCGTGCGTGCGGGAATGTCCGACGCATATCACCCACTCCAGCCGGACTTCGCAGAACGCGCGTTGGTCACCCCAGCCTTTCCCGGCAAGGGTGAGCGCTGTCCTGCGGGTACACACTCCAGTTGGTCTGATGAGAGCTTCTGGGGTCGGCACGGCAAGACGAAGGTGAGAGGATGTACGCAGGTCCGCCTGCGGGAGTCAAATAAAACCGCTTGCCACGCTGCCATGTGCCGAACGCGCAGCCGAGGCTGCGTTGGTCCGCCGCGCTTCTCATCAGCAACAGGTTAGCGGCTGGTCCCCGCGGACTGGCTGCGCAATTCGCGCGCACGGGCAAGGACGCGGTCTTCCATCTCGGAATTCGTGGCCGTGGAGGCTGGCGCATCCACCCATTGATTGCCACGCTGGATCTGGCGGAACACCTGCACGCGCACACCATCGGAGCGAAGCTGCCGGCCGATGACAAAGGCGGTGGCCTTGAAGCGCTCCCCATCCGCCTGGGGCGGGGAATACCAGTCGGTGATGATCACGCCGCCGAACGGGTCCGCACTGGCGAGCGGCATGAAGGAGAGTGTGTCGAGCGAGGCGCGCCAGAGGAACGCGTTGACCGTCATTCCGCCGCCACCCTGTGCGGCGTCCTGCGCTTGGCGTGAGCGGTCCACCCCGAAGACCACGATGCCGGCGGTGGTGGCGCCGGTCTGGCGCAACGTCAACTCGCGCGCGTTATCCGTGCCGTATTCGTCGTTCTGCACCTGCCGTCCGCCAGCGCAGGCGGCGAGCAGGGGCAGGGCGAGGCCGAGCAAGAGAATCGGGCGTGCGGTTTTCTTCATGGCCACCAGACTTAGGCGAGTGTCGCGCAAAAGAAAAGGGGCGGCAGGTTTCCCCACCGCCCCCTCAATTCACGAACTGTGTCTGGCTTAGAAGGCCAGGCGCACGCCGGTCAGGAAGATATTGGCGAAGGAGCGGCTCTGAATGCCAGGGCGGTTGCCATCGAGGTCACGGCCCTGCTCACGCACAGAGTAGTGAACGTATTCGGCGATCAGATCCATGCCGGGCGCCAGACGGTAATTGGCACCAATGCCCATGCCCCAG
>JBBRVI010000586.1:0-1521 GCA_038247025.1 Acetobacterales bacterium | reverse complement strand
TCCCGACCGGAACCGAAATCTGGGGCTTCCTGCCCATGGCATCCGATCTGGTCATGCTTCCGGGCAAGGTGTCATCGGGCGGGTTTACCGATGCGGCCGTACACCGTGCCGAGCTACCCTATGTCTATAATATGTATGCGCGCACCAATGATGATCCAGCACCGCTTGCCGCGATCCGGAATTGGCGCAGTCTGCTCTTTCCGCTCCTTACCACCTCGTTCGCGCTCGACGATTACATCACGGATAATGACGGATTCGGGGCAGCGCAGGTTATATTGGGGAGCGCGTCTTCCAAAACTGCGTTTGGCCTGGCCCATTATCTGCGCGCTCGCGGCGAACAACAGGTGGTGGGGCTCACATCGCCGCATAATGTCGCCTTTGTGGAGCAGCTTGGTTATTATGACCAGGTGGTTGCGTATGACGCGATCGGATCGCTTGATCGGTCCGTCTCAAGCGTGTTTGTCGATATGTCCGGCGACGGTGCCATAGTCGCTGCTGTGCACGAGCATTATGGCGACAATATCCGGGCGAGTATTGGCGTTGGTGCGACGCATTGGGAAGCACCCCGCGCGGCCAAGGCCCTGCCCGGTGCAAAGCCGGCCTTTTTCTTTGCTCCTGCCCATATCGCCAAGCGTGATAATGACTGGGGCAAGGGCGAAATAATGCGCCGCGCCACCGCCGCCAACATCGCCTTTTGTGCCAGCCTTGGCGACAGGATGACAATTAGCGAGCTGTCAGGAGCGGCGGCGATTGCGGCAAGCTACCAGGCGATGGCAGCGGGACGAATACCCCCCGATCAGGGCCTGATCCTCCGCTTTTGACCGAGTCAGGCACGGGTCACGCCATTACCGACAAAAAATGGTGCCCAGAAGAGGACTCGAACCTCCACGCCCTTGCGAGCGCCAGCACCTGAAGCTGGTGCGTCTACCAATTCCGCCATCTGGGCCCCAGAGACTTCAACATCAGGTAGGCCGCGCGCTCTAGGGGAGGCGTGGGCGACTTGTCAATTGCGGCGCGGCATGGCCTTCCAGCGCTTGCCGTTTCGGGCGAGGGACGGCATGGAGCAGACAAGCGAATGAACGCTTGAGGCCGGGTCAGAAAATGCAAAACAAGCTGATTACCCTCGTTGGCGGCGGCGGCTTTTTGGGCCGATACGCTGCGCAGGCACTGCTGAAAGCGGGAGCGCGAGTCCGGATCGCGCAACGCGACCCAGCAGGTGCGCTCTCTCTGAAACCACTGGCTGGCCTCGGACAGATTCAGTTTGTGGCAGCTGATGTCCGCCGACCAGGAACGCTTGAGCAGGCGATCTCGGGATCAGATGCAGTCGTCAATCTGGTCGGCATCCTGAAAGGAGACTTTAACGCATTTCATGTCGAGGGCGGCCGCAATGTCGCCACAGCCGCGCAACGGGCGGGCGCTGGAGCGTTTGTCCAGATGTCGGCAATCGGCGCCGACCCGCAATCTGCCTCATCCTATGGTCGATCAAAGGGGGAGGGTGAAGGCGCGGTGCGCGCCGTATTC
>JBBRVI010000585.1:0-1525 GCA_038247025.1 Acetobacterales bacterium | reverse complement strand
CCCGCATCATGGGTGCGCGCTATCCATTTTACCTGCTCGCCGATTCCCGCGACGGTCAGCTCAAGGAAGCCGAAGTTACCCGCACCACGCCATCCTCGCAGCCGGTGCGCGAGAACATTCGCCACGGCTTCGTCTATGAACGCGTGCCGCACATCACCCTGAAATCCATCGCCAACAACGCCGAGATCGACGTGATCTGGGAGCAGGCGCAGACGGTGCTGGAACCGCTCCGCGCCGCGCTCAACGCCCCGCTGACAAAAACCTGGGAGGAGTGGCAAATCCCGCGTGAGGCCGACCCCGCCTGGCCCGCCGCCACCCAAAAGACCCACGCCGATCGGTGGGCCGCCCGCATCGCCCGGCAGAAGGAGATCGACGCCTCCATCGCTGCCAAGGCCGATGTCGAATACCTCTACGACAAGCCCTATGAGGATCGCGGCCGCACCCGCGTCGCCGGCCCCTTCACGGTCGAAAGCCTCTCCCCCCACCGCACCCTCGCGGTGGATTGGGATGATGAGCTGATCGACCCGCAGCGCCCGAAAAAGCCCGGCTTCGCCGATGCCCAGGCCAAGCTGGTGCAGGATTTCGCCGGCATGATCCTGGAGAACCTCCGCAGCGCCGGCGTTCAGCAGGCGCATAAGGAGGACCGCATCACCTTCACCAGCCTCAAGGGCTGGCCCGGCGATTTCCTCTGCGCCGAGGGCCGCTTCATGGAGGGCGAGCAGGAACGCCGCGCCGGCATCCTGATCGGCCCCGAATTCGGCACCGTCGCGCGGCCGGACCTGGTGGCCGCGGCGCGCGAGGCCGGGGATGCCGGCTTTGACCTGCTGATCGCCTGCGCCTTCGCCTATGACGCGCACTCGGCCGAATTCGAACGCCTCGGCCGCGTGCGGGTGCTGAAGGCGCGCATGAACCCCGACCTGCACATGGCGAAGGATTTGAAGGCCAGCGCCACGGGCAACCTGTTTGTCGTCTTCGGCGAACCCGACATCCGCATCGAGAAACTGCCAGACGACATGCTGCGCGTGACGATCGAGGGCGTGGACGTGTTCAAGCCGCAGACGGGCGAGGTGATCTCCGAAGGGAAGGAGGGCATCGCGCTGTGGATGCTCGACACCGACTACAACGAGGAGAGTTTTTTCGTTCGGCACGCCTACTTCCTCGGCGCCAATGATCCCTACAAGGCGCTGAAGACGACGCTGAGGGCGGAGATTGATGAGGATGCGTGGGCCAGCCTTAACAGCGACGTGTCACGGCCGTTTGCGCGGCCGGTGAGCGGGCGGATTGCGGTGAAGGTGATCAATCATCTGGGGGATGAAGTGATGAAGGTGTTTGCGGTCTCCTGATGGCCAGGGCCGTATTCACCACGCGGGTTGACCCGAGCTATGACGACCTGCCGGAGCAGCGCTACCACTTCCCGCGCAGCTACCTCCGCCAGGTCGAAGCCGCCCGGCAGGATTGGGTGGTCTATTACGAGCCGCGGCGGTCCTCGGCGGCTCCGTCCAGCCGCGGCGGGCGCCAGGCCTAT
>JBBRVI010000584.1:0-1539 GCA_038247025.1 Acetobacterales bacterium | reverse complement strand
TACCGTGATCAGCTCCCCCGCGGGATCGGGGTTGCCGTAGTCCAGCACCAAGGTTAGTCGCGCCTCGGCCTGATCGGCGGTAGCGGCGGTCATGATCGAGGCAAAGGCGAGCGCGCCACGCTCGGCGCCGATCCTTGCCGCCAGCAAGCGGGCGAAGGTGTCGCCCGCCTTCTTGGCGCTGGTGGCCGGTTCGATCGGGGTTTCGGAGAGGCGCTGGGCGAGCGTGTCGATCTGCGCGGCGGTGAGGGCTTTGGTTTTCATGATGGGTGTCCTTCAGGCGTTGGTGATGTGGGCGGAATGCCCGAGGCCGGTGACCGCGTAGATCATGGTGCGGCCGTCGCCGATCGCGGTGCCGAACGCCTGCGCTTCGGGCAGGGTCGCGAATTGCTCGCGCGTACGGGTGGCGGGCGTGCGGCCGCGGGCGGCAACGAAGTGGACGGCGTTCTTCAGGCAGAATTCTTCGTGTGTTGTCAGGGGCTTCATGGCGGTCTCCGTTGCGTTGCGATGGGTGAATACAGCCGCTGAGACCAAAAGAGAGCAACTCCTAAGTCACTGAATAGATGAGGTTTAGGTCAGAATGGGCATGTCTCGGCGAAGCCATGCCGCCCTATGCAACATCTCGGAAACGGCAGCGTGCCGGGCCAGCGCCTCAAGGCGGATCACGACGCTACCGGACGGCGAGTCTGACCCCAAAAGGACCGAGGCCGAATGGGGCGCACTGACTGATTTAGCAAAGCAGCTGGGCCTGCATAGCAAGCAGATGGATGCAAAAACAGCGACAGGAACGATCGGGGCGACGGCCATCAAGCCGGTGCCGCAAGCCGCAATCACGTCCGTGGCCAATATGCTGCGCGATGCCGGATGCGATCTCAACCCGCGCGACAACCGGCAGGCGGTCGGTCCCTCGCACCTGGGTGGCGCGAAATCGTGACTTGCCCAGCGTGCCGCCAAGGGCCTATCTCTGACTGATGATCCGCAATCGATCCTACTCTGGCTTTTTGAACAGGGCGCTTCGCTTCTGTTTCATTCTGCTGGTGCTGACTACGCTGAATATTCCCCATCTTGGAATGGCCGCTGGCATGCAAGAACCAGCGACGGCGATAATGCATGCGGGTCAAACCCATGATGCTATGACGGATGCCGGGAACATCCATGACAAGATGGGGGGACCGCTTTGCGCCACCCTCTGCCTTGGGACTGACAAGCTGGAAAGCCCCGCTGTCCCTCAACGGGTTCTTCGTATCGGTTTCGTTGCTTGGTTTGGCGAGATCGCACGCATCTGGCCCTTGTATGCGCCAGACGCAGCCCAGCGCCCCCCAGACCTGCTCCGCAACGCTTGACCGCGTGCCGCTGGTCTGCGGCACATCCCCTTAGCGTTGGGTCCAATTGGGCCTTCTCGGAGC
This sequence comes from Acetobacterales bacterium, assembly GCA_038247025.1. Taxonomy (GTDB): domain Bacteria; phylum Pseudomonadota; class Alphaproteobacteria; order Acetobacterales; family Acetobacteraceae; genus Roseococcus. Next base: position 136 of record JBBRVI010000584.1, on the reverse strand, counting down.
ACTCTGATGCACAATAAATTCACGCGCCGCAGCTTTCTGGCCGCCACTGCGGCCATGGCCGCATCGACTACCTTGCCAGGTTTTGCCTTCGGGCAGACGGCACCGCTTTCGCTGACTGCCACCACGCGGGTGTTGG
>JBBRVI010000583.1:0-1540 GCA_038247025.1 Acetobacterales bacterium | reverse complement strand
AAGTCCGATGGCTATCACCAAGAGCAGTGCCGCGCCCCCGCGCGCCCCGCCAAGCTCGGCCAACGCACCGACGCTGCCTTCCGGACTGCCCGCCTCCAGCCCGGCCTGGACGGCGATCGCGCCCACCAGGCCATAGACCAGGCCCTTGGCTGCGTATCCCACCCGGGCCAGCACCGGAACCCAGACGGCGACATGGCGGACACCGCGCGCCGCACCATTGCCCGATGCCTGGTTCATGTGTCCACTCCCATTGATATCCCCTTGCATTGTTCGCAGGGGTCCGTTGAATGATAGGGGACTGCGGCGGTTAAGCGGTGTATTCCTGCAGCCGAAGGGGAACCTTGGCGATTCCCGCCAGCGGGACGGGTCTCCAAGCTTCATGTTCCTTGCAGGCGGAGCGTTCCCATGCCCGGCCATGCGCGCCTTGTTTTTCCCAATCAGCCGCTGCATGTCACCTAGCGCGGAGTCGATCGCGCGGCCATCTTGATTGACGATGAAGACCGCCACTGACCTGCCCCCTCTAGCCGTACCAGCGGTTACTGATAAAGCCCGGGGTTGAAGGGTACAACTTTCTCTTGCTGCTTTGCTCGGTGGTTGGCGGCAAACCTCGCCGGTGGGATTCGCCCGCAACTGCTGTGCGGCCGAACTTCGTTGTAGTCGCGTCGCCACTCGGAAATGACGTCCCTGGCCTGCGTTAGCGACGTGAACCACTGCTCGTTGAGGCACTCGTCGCGGAACTTGCCGTTGAAGCTCTCGATGTAGCCGTTCTGCATCGGTTTGCCCGGTTCGATCAGCAGATGCTCAACGCCATGCGTCTGCGCCCAGGAGATGAAGGCGCGGCTGGTGAACTCCGGACCGTTGTCCGTGCGGACGGCGCGGGGGTAGCCGCGGAAACGGGCAACCTGATCCAAGACGCGGACCACGTACGCGCCACTGATGCCGTGGTCGACGACGATATCCACACACTCGTGGGTGAAGTCGTCGGCGATCGTCAGGCACTTGAGCCTGCGGCCGTTCGCCAGCGAATCACTGACAAAGTCCATGCTCAGCACCTCGTTGGGCGCATGGGCCGGCACCAGCTTCTGGCGCAGGCCGGCGGGAAACTTGACCTTCTTGCGCCGACGCACGGCCAGCTTTGCCGCTTGATAGAGGCGGTAAATCTTCTTGTGGTTCACGTTGGGAAACTCCTGGTCCAGCAGGTCGTGCAGGCGGCGATAGCCAAAGCGGCGCCGCGCCTGCGCCAGCTCGACCAGCCGCGCAGACAGCGCCTGCGTGGCCGGCGCCGGGACGGGCTCATGACGGAAAGCATCGCGGGACAGCCCCGCAAGGCGGCAGGCCCGGCGCTCGCTCATTTTTTCCAGCTCGAGCATGCGTCGGACCGCCTCGCGCTTGCATTGCGGGGCTAGCGTTTTACCCCGAAGCCCACTTTCAGGGCCTCGATGTCCAGGTGCGCCTCGGCCAACAGACGCTTCAGGCGCCCGTTCTCCAGCTCCAGTTCCTTCAGGCGCTTGGCGTCGTCCGCCTCCATGCCGCCGTACTT
>JBBRVI010000582.1:0-1544 GCA_038247025.1 Acetobacterales bacterium | reverse complement strand
AGGCCAGACCCGCTGGTACTGGCTGCGCAGCGTCTCGGCTGAGGGCAACGTCTCCGCCTTCGGCGGCCCGGTCACCGCCACCGCCCTCTGATCGGAGAAAGCCATGCCAGCCCGTATCGATGACCTGCTGGTCCTCAACGCCAATCTCAACAAGACCGACTTCGCCAAGTACCTGCGCGACCGTGAGGCGGTGCTGCCGAACGATTTCGGCGGGCTGGGCGATGGCGTGGCCGATGATCGTACCGCCATCCAGGCCGCCTTCGATCGCGCCGGGGCGGACCAGAAATTCGCGATGATCCCACCGGGCACCTGGAACGTCTCGGGCACCATCACCCTGCCGGGTGGGGCGCGCGGGCTGATCATGCAGGGCACCATCCGCTACTCGGGCACAGCGCCCACCTCCGTGCTGGTGCTGGGCGATGGCGGCACCATCCGCAACGCGGAAAAACTCTACACCGGGCTGAACGTCATCCGGCAGACGATCTCCGACTGGTCCTCCGAGGCCGATATCGGCATCACCGTGCGCAACGTCGATGCCTCGCAGATCGAGCTGCGACGGGTCGAGGGGTTCACCATCGGCATGCGCACGCTGGGCGATGGCCGTGGCGTGGAGGACAGCACCTTCACGCTGGGGCGCATCGTCAACAACCGCATCGGCCTCGACATCTGGTGCGCCACGGCCACGGCCTGGAATACCTCCATCCGCTACTACGGCGGCCACTTCGCCCAGGCGACGGGGGTGAACGCCGCGCAGGACCGCTTTGGCGTGCGCTTCGGGAACGAGCCCGGCGCCTATTCCAATCACAACCGCCACGTCTTCGACGCGCCGAACTTCGAGCTCCGCCAGGCCGGCAGCAACATCGCCATCCCCTTCCTGAACCAGACCTCCGGCAGCGCCATCATCGCGCGCAACATGCGCATGGAGGCCTGCTCGCCGCTGGCGGCACGTCATACCGCCGGGGCGCAGGATTGCGAGTACGACATCGCCTGGACCAACACCTACCTCGTCGGCATCGACTACACCGCCACGGCCAACCGCTGCGGCAATGCGGTGATCAACCGCCACCGCGCGCCGGCGTCGCGGTTCCAGCGGTTCCTGGCCGGCGTGCCGAACACCCTGGCGGCGGCGTTTCGGCAGTCGGCGACGGAGGTTGGCGTGGAGGGGCTGATCACCATCGCCACCTCGACCACCACCGCGACCTTCATGGCGGATTTCTGCTTCAACGGGCTGACCGACGTGACGCCGACCGACCGGGCCGTGACGCTGGCAGCGAACCGCGGGCTGGGCTGGATGCTCGATACCTCCCAGGCCAAGGAGTTCGCTCTGGCGCATTGGCTGACGGTGGGGGCTTCGGGCGGGCGGCTGTTTGTGCGGGTGTTTGATGGCGCGGGGAACGTCCGCGAGGACATCGCAGGCGACGTGCTGGCTTCGATCACCACCATGCAGTGGAACGGTCCGGCCAAGGGGTGGAACGCCGGTGCGCCGATGGACGATGCCAACTTCAATCGGCGGCAGACCATCCGCGTCGGCGCGTCCGTGGCCT
>JBBRVI010000581.1:0-1547 GCA_038247025.1 Acetobacterales bacterium | reverse complement strand
GGCGATTGGCGGCCTGGTCCGTGCCGCCGGAGGCGAAGTCGTCGAAGGCCTTGTCCGTCACGCGGATGATATGCCGGTTGATGAAGGCCGCACCTTCGCGCGCGCCATCCTCTGGGTGCTTCAGGCAGCACTCCCACTCCATCACCGCCCAGCCATCGAAGCCGTGTTGTGTCAGCTTGGAGAACACGCCACCAAAATCCACTTGGCCATCGCCGAGCGAGCGGAAGCGCCCCGCGCGGTCCACCCAGGGCTGATAGCCGCCATAGACGCCGACCCGACCATTTGGGCGGAACTCCGCGTCCTTCACATGGAACATGCGGATGCGAGAGTGGTAGATGTCGATGAAGGCGAGATGATCCAGCGCCTGCAACACGAAGTGGCTCGGATCGTAGAGGATATTGGCGCGTGGGTGCTGGCCGACCACGTCCAGGAACATCTCAAAGGTGGCACCGTCGTGCAAATCCTCGCCTGGATGGACCTCGAAACAAAGGTCCACGCCGGCCGCGTCAAAGGCGTCCAGGATGGGCCGCCAGCGCCGGCCGAGCTCCGCGAAGGCTGTCTCGATAAGCCCGGCCGGCCGTTGCGGCCAGGGATAGACAAAAGGCCAGGCCAGCGCGCCGGAGAAGGTTGCATGCGCTGTCAGCCCCAGATTGCGCGAGGCCTGGGCGGCCAGCAGCAACTGCTCCACGGCCCAGGCCTGGCGCGCGGCTGGCTTGCCGCGCAGGGCCGCGGGGGCGAAGCCGTCGAAGGCTTCATCATAGGCGGGATGCACGGCCACCAACTGGCCTTGCAGGTGGGTGGACAGTTCCGTCGCGACCATGCCGTGCCTGGCGAGTACCGCTTGAACGTCCTCGCAATAGGCGCGGCTTTCGGCGGCTTGAGCCAGATCAAACAGCCTTCCATCCCAGGATGGAATCTGCACCCCCTTGAAGCCCAGCGATGCCGCCCATCCCGCCAGGCCATCAAGCGTGTCGAAAGGCGATGTGTCGCCCGCGAATTGAGCCAGGAAGATGGCGGGACCCTTGATGGCGCGCATCAAAGCGATCTCGCCGCTGCAGGGCGCTTTGTCATCATGGTGTTTCTCCCGCACGCGTTTTCACTTGTTTCGCGCGCTTGCGCTGACTTGCCAAGTCGTTTTTTTGGAGGCGTGTGGGCGATAGGGACGACGTGGCCAATGTCGCTGACCTTCTTTCGGCTGGCGTCGATCCGATCTTCGATACCGGCGGCGCGGCCCCGCTGCTCCAAGCCAGGGCTGAGAAAGACCTCCTGCAACCGGCGCGGTGCGCGAAGTTGGCATCGGTGGACGCGAGCCGCGCCCTGCGCTGGCCCGGACGCCTGCGTTCCATCAGCGCGATCCGATCAGATGGCCGTGTTGGCGAAACAACCGGGTAGGCCGCGTTTCGGCCCCTCGGATGGAGCCGATCCGAGACGATCACGGTCTATGACCAGCGGTGCGCGGCCGCCGGGTGCGGCGCGGCCAGCCGGTCCTGGCCGTAGAGTTTCGCGCGCATCGTGCCGGGCCGATAGGCACGCTTGAAGCGGCCGCG
>JBBRVI010000580.1:0-1552 GCA_038247025.1 Acetobacterales bacterium | reverse complement strand
GCCAGCCATCCAAAAGCATCCAACGCTCGGGGGCCGTCCAGTTGACCGTCACCCGGAAGGCCGGCCCCTCAGCCACGTTCGAGTTACCTGGCACCCCGTAACGCAAGTAGCCGCCACTTGCCTGCACAACGACCTGTTGCCCCAGCGGGAATGTCCCCCCCAGGATGGCCTGATGTCGCACCGCTTCCGCAGCGAAGGACATCAAGGTGTCCCAGTAGGGGCGGTTGTAATCGAAGCTGGCGGCCAGTTCGCCGGCGCCGATCCGGAGGTTTTGTTGGACGGCGACGCCCGCAGTACGAGGCCCACCAAGGATGGCCAGGCGGCTGTTTCCCACGCCCTCCCAACGGCGCTCGACGCCGATTTCGCCGCGCACTGCCTCACCCGAGAAGGCGCCACTCGCATCCTGTCCGGATTGGCGCAGGTTGCGCGCCCTGCCAGACCGAAATTCCGACCGGAAATCTGCGCGCCAGCCATCGGAGAAAGGCGTCCCGCCGGAAAGCAGGTAGGCGGACATCCGCTCGCCGCCTGGCGCTGCGGCAGTGAAGGCTTCGCTGCGCAGGAAGGGCCCTTGCTGCGCGGCCAGGCTGGGGCGGTTGGTGACCAGGCTCGACGCGCCAGGATCAAGCCCGAGCGCGCGCTCATAAGCGGCGACGCTGCGGCGGGCGGCAACCACGCTCGCGGCGCCAGGATCAAGCCCCAGCCCATTCGTGGTCATGGGCGAACGGCTGCGCACCGCGCCGGCTTGGATCGCGGCGATGCGCTCGATCAGGGCTGTGTCGCGCGGGGCCGCATCGAGCAATGGGACGATGGTGGCCCGCGCGGTGGCCGTGTCGCCCGCGCGCATGGCGGCTTCCGCTTCAACCAAGACCGCGGCCACTCGGCGGTCGGGCCAGGACGCGCCTCCACGGCCGGCAGGCTGGACGATCAGCACGGCACCCCGTCCCTCGGTTTCCAGCCGGGCGAGGCCGGGGCGCGTGAGGCGCAGCCGCGCGGTATCCTCACTGCTACTCACGCCTTCGATCAGACCAGTGCCCGCGGCCCGCTCTAGCGCTGCGATGTCTGCGCGGCTGACCTGATCGGGGAAGATGAGCAACACCTCGCGCCCGCTAGCTTCGACCCGCGAGAACGAGGGCATAACGGCAAGGGCGATCTGCTGCGTCATACCCGACGGCAGGTTGGCAGGCTGCGCGTTTCCAGGAGTGGCCACAGCGAAGCCGAGAGCCGAGGTGAAAACCCAGGCACTCGCTTTCGTCCAAGCGGCAATACAGCACTGGAGGGGCACGCGCGGCAACTGTCCTTTCGCGGTATTGGCCTCAGGGACCGAGTTTGGGGAGGACTGGCGCGCAGCTTCGAAGCCGATGTTCAGCACTTCGTGCCGCACGTCGCTGAATTGGCAATGTTATCATCGGCGACGGGAGAGGCTCGTGGTTCCGGCCACTGGCGTTATCACCGCATCCGCGCTGGCAGCCGGCGTCGCAGAGGGAGTTAGCCAGCGCAGAAACGCACTCATCCCCTCGGCCATGCTGCGCGCTTCGGCCGGGCCCATTTCGGT
>JBBRVI010000579.1:0-1556 GCA_038247025.1 Acetobacterales bacterium | reverse complement strand
GCTGCGATTCGGCCGATTCGCGTTCTTTCTCTGGAGCCACAAGGTCGCACGCTGGGCCCCGTACCCGTTGCTGCTGCCAGCAGGTGCTGCGCTGGTCCTTCTCGCAACGCGCCATCGCGAGTTCGCGCTCCTGCTCGCGCTGTCGCTTCTGGTTCTGGCGATCGGCATCATGGCCATGCGCTGGCCGGTGACGTCGCGGCCACCGAGGCTGGTCGCCATTGCGGGCTACGCGGTTGGGGCGAATGCCGCCGGGTTGATGGCCTGGTGGCAGGCACTGCAGGCGGGCCGCGGCTCTGCGATCTGGGAGCCGACGCGCCGGAATTGAGCATGATCGGAACGGTCGCGGGCATGAGCGACCTGTGATTCGGTAAAATTCCGTGTGCTGCACGGAGCTCACACCCATGTGACGCACATGCCGTTCCGGATCGCGTGGCATGTGGACGGTGGTTGCGCCTGACAGAGTGCGCGGAGCCGGACGCGTCGAGGTCAGCGATGCACCACATTTTTTCCCGCCACGGCTTGAGGTCGTGGCTCTGCAACAGCACCCGGATCGTTTCCCGCCCCATGTGTGGAACGATCCTGCGTTTGACCGCTTCCTCCGTGAGCAAGCGGACCGTCCACCGCGCCGCGCCGACCGGCGGATCGGCGCACGCCATGGCGAGGATGCGCTGCTTGTCGGCGGTCGCGAGGACTTCCGCTGCCACGGGACGCGGCCGCTCATAGAGCGCCGCCTCGAGGCCGTCGGCGCGGTAGCGCTGGGCGATGATGCGCACCGCTTGCGGGACAGCTGGACGGCGGTTGCGACGCTCGGCGCACTCTCCCGCGATCCAATGCCAACACGGCGAGCGCCCGCAAGACCACGCGGACAGGCTGCACCCCACCCTGCAGCAGGGCATCCAGCGTGCGCCGGTTGGCCGGCACCAAGCGAAACGACAGGGGAGGTCCAGACATCCCCCAGTCTACGGCAGTGCCGATCCTCCTTTCCATCTTGCTTACCAACTCTTCATGCGGTCAAAGACCTGGCGGAGCGGGACACTGGCGCGCCGATTCTACAGCGGTCGGCTTTCCGAGGCGGTGGCCCACGGAGGCGGCTAGCCCGACTAAACGGCGCATATCAGAGTGAATCGCCCCGGGATTCCCGTAGGCTCCATTTCGTGAGAGAATGGAGTCATGCCAAAGCGAAGCCGGTTTCCCCCAGAGGTGCGTGAGCGGGCGGTGCGGTTGGTGCAGGACCATACCAAGGACCATGCGTCGCCGTGGGCGGCGATTACGTCGATTGCGACCAAGATCGGCTGTGCCCCGGAGACCCTGCGGCTCTGGCTGCAGCGGGCGGAACGTGATGGGGGACAGCGTCCTGGCACGACCACGGCCGAGGAGGCCCGGGTGAAAGCCTTTGAGCGCGAGGTCAAGGAGCTGCGCCGCGCCAATGAGATCTTACGCAAGGCAGCGGCGTATTTCGCCCAGGCGGAGCTCGACCGCCGCGGGACGTGATGGTGGCTTTCATTGATGCCCATCGTGACGAGTACGGAGTCGAGCCAATTTGCGCGCAGCTGCCG
>JBBRVI010000578.1:0-1560 GCA_038247025.1 Acetobacterales bacterium | reverse complement strand
CATCGCATCGAATTCCGGCTGGACGGAGGTGTTGGTGGAGGGCGCGATGACCCCGAATTTGCGCCGCCAGCCCAGGCTGTCCGTCATGCCATCCTCCTCGGATGGCGAGAGGTTAGCGCCTCATGGTTGTCCGGACAACTGTGACGTCATGGTCCGACCGCCCGCGGCAGCCAGAGCGCAATGTCCGGCATGATCATCAGCACGGCGATCGCCAGGATATAGACGGCGACGAAGGGCAGCACGCCGGTGAAGACATCGCCGATCGGTCCGCCATCCTTGCGCATGCCTTGCAGTACATACAACACAGTGCCGTCCGGCGGGCTGATCAGCGCGATCTCCACCAACATGACGACGACGACGCCAAACCAGATCGGGTCGTAGCCAAGCGCTGTCACCACGGGGAAGATCACCGGGATGGTCGTGATGATCATGGAGAAGCCTTCCATGAAGGTGCCGAGCGCCAGGTAGAATCCGATGATCAGCGCCATGATGACCCAGGGCGGCAGCGGCAATCCTGCCACGGCGCCCGCGAGCATCTGCGGAATGCCAAGCAACGTGATGACGTAGTTCAGGACATAGGCGCCAAGCAGGATCAGCCCGATCATCGCGGTATTGCGCGCCGTCGCCTCCGCGCTTGCATGCAGCATCCGCAGCGAGAACCGACGCTCGACGATCGCGATGACGATTGCCGCGACCACACCGAGTGCGGCGGATTCTGTGGGCGTGGCGAGGCCGGCATAGATGGTGCCGAGTACCACGAGGATTAGCACCAGTGTCGGCAGCAACCCCACCAGGCCGCGCAGCTTTTCGCTCAACGGAATCATCGGGCCGGGAGGTGGCGCGGCACCGCGTTTGAGCAGGATCACGCCGATGAACAGCGCCATCACCAGGATGCTGGGGCCCACCGCGGCGAGATACAGCGCGCCGACGGAGGTTTCGGTGATCAGCGCATAGATGATGAAGGTGATGCCGGGTGGGATGAGGTTGCCGAGCGCGCCGCCCGCCGCGAGCGATCCCATCACGACCTTCGGGTCGTAGCCCTTGCCCTGGAAGAACGGCATGGCCACCGATCCCATCGTCGCCGCCGTTGCGACCGAGGAGCCGGAGATGGCCGAGAACAGGCCCGACGCCACGATGTTGGTGTGCAGCAGCCCGCCCGGCAGCCTGTTCAGCCACAGGTTCAGCGCACGGTACAGACGTTCGGAAAGTCCCGCCCGCAGCAGGATTTCGCCCATCAACAAAAAAAGTGGCACCGCGACCAGCACGAAGGAGGAGGACGGCCCCCAGGCCGTCTGTCCGAGGAAGAGCCAGAACGGCCTGTCGGAGAATGCGAAGCCCGCCAGCAGCCCCAGTACGCCCAGCGCCGCGCCCACATAGATGCCGGCTGCGAAGAAGGTGCCGAACACGCCAAGCAGCAGAAGGATGGCGCCAACCGGCACGTCGCCGCCGCCGCCGGTGCCGGTCAGCGACAGGCCGATGAACACCACCAGCATGACCAGGATGAAGCCGATGGCGATCACAGCTTCGCATCCTTCACGCCAAGCGCATCCAACGCTTCCT
>JBBRVI010000577.1:0-1560 GCA_038247025.1 Acetobacterales bacterium | reverse complement strand
TTCTCAGGCCAGAAGGTGCGCGCCTGGCTGGGGGCGGGGCTCAGCGAGAAGGCCGATACGCCGGAGGTCCTGCTCCGCAACGGCGTGACTTATTTGCATGACTGGCTGGTGGATGATGTGCCTGTCTGGATGAAGACGGCGGAGGGGCCGATGCTCTCAATCCCCTACACCGTGGAACTGAACGACGTGCCAATTTACGTGATTGGGCAACATGCCTCGTCAGCCATGGCGGACCGTATCCATGACAGCTTGGCCTTCTTCGCCCGTGACGGGTTCTCGCGCACGCGCGTCATGACCATCGCGCTGCACCCGCATGTGGTCGGGGTGCCACACCGGATGCAATCCTTCTGGGCGGTGATGCAGGAACTGGCCGCCCACCCGCAAGTGGCTTTCGCCACTTCGAGCGAGATTGGTGACTGGTACGCCGCGCTGAATCCCGCGCCCGCTAATTGAGAAAAGGATTGCGACCCCGCGCCGGCGCGGTCCGTTCGCCGAAATGCTGCGCGAGGTAATCCACGATCAAGACGCGCTCCGCCCCTTCGAGCGGGTTCATGCCGTGCTTTTCCACCATCCAGTCCATCAGCCCGTCCCATTGCGGCCGGGGGAAGGCGCTGCGGCGGATGATCGCCGTGCTGTGGCAGGCGGTGCAGCTGTAGAATACCTCCTCCTGGCCGGCACCGGCCGGCAGGATGGAAGGCTCCTCGCCGCCCGGCGCGTCGGGGTTGGATTGCGCCGAAGCCACCCCGCCGGCCAGCATCATCAAAACCAGGAGTTTGCGCATCAGCCCACCAGGATCGCGGCACGGCTGATGGAGTTCGCTCCGTAGCCCTGCGGGTTCCAGTTCGCCGGCGCGATGGTCTGCATGTTGCCCTGGCTGTCCGTCGCGCGGTACCAGACCTCGAAATACCCATCGGATGGCAGGGTGGCGCGGCCCGTCCAGCGCTGCCAAGCGTGGCGGTTGGCGGGGGCGGCCACCTGCATCTCCGTCCAGCTCGCGCCGAAATTCACGCTGGCATGGACTGCGCGCACCGTGAGATCGCCGGCCCAGGCCGCGCCGCGCAGGTCAAGATTGCGTGTGCCGGCGGGCAGGCGCGAGCCATGCGCGTGGCTGCTCAGAATGGAGCGCACCGGCATGCTCGCCATATCGGCGAAGTCGGCGCCATTGTTGGTGCTGCCCGGCACAATGGGTCGCACGGGCATGCGGTAGCTCGTGCCGCCCATGCCTGCGCCATCATGCGGCTTGTCGCGCAGCCAGATGCGGTTCAGCCATTTCTGACTGAGGCTGCCCGGCCAGCCTGGTGCGATCAGACGCACCGGCGCGCCATGAATATTCGGAATGGGCTGGCCGTTCATCGCGAAGGCGATGATCGTATCCTCATCCATGGCTTTCGCGATCGGCATGCCACGGCTGATCGCCTGGCGCTCGGGAGCACCCGACAAATGCGGGTCCGCGCCGAAATGGCCGGTGAAGATGGCGCTGGGCTTGAGGCCGGCCGCGGCCAGCACGTCACGCAGGCGCACACCGGTCCATTCGGCGTTGCTGATCGCGCCATTGCCCCA
>JBBRVI010000576.1:0-1567 GCA_038247025.1 Acetobacterales bacterium | reverse complement strand
GCGCCTGCAACTCGACCGTGTCAAGATGATCCGCAACCTGCACCATGCCTGCCCCCTTTGTTGTCGTTGGGCAGGATTCTAACCGACGCGATTCCCACAGGGAATCCTCTCCGTAACGAGTCAATTAGCCGGAGTCCTTATCAGATATTGGAGCGGTCGCGGCTCCGGGCCGGGGGCGGCGGATGACGGCAGGTCGCAAGCGGGAGGCGGTATTGCGGCTCCTCCGAGGCGAGCCGCTGGAGCTCGTGGCGCGCGCCTCGCGGTGACGGCGGCCGACCTGAGCGGCCGGCGCAACGCCTTCGTCGACGGCGGCTCTGCGAGCCTGAAATCGCGGCCACGGGATGCGCGGAACGAGACGATCGACCGGCTGCGGACCAAGGTCGGCGCGTTGACCATGGACACCGAGCTTATGTAGACGAAGTTGGCGAATGACATGACCGAGTGTGCATCACATTTCACCGCGCTCGGGGATCCAGTTCATGGGCCCTAAGCCTAGTGGATTGACTCCAACGTTTGGAACCCCCGATTTCGCGCGGCGATGATTGCGTCTGGGTCGGCGCGCCAGACGAAGGGCTTGGGGCTCTGGTTGTGTTCGGCGAGGAAGCGGTTGATTGCGGCCTGGAGGTCGACGATGGAGCAAAAGACGCCGTGCTTCAGGCGGCGCCGGGTGAGCGTTGCGAAGAAGCCCTCGACGGCGTTCAGCCAGGAGTGGGACGTTGGCGTGAAGTGGAACGTCCAGCGCGGATGGCGGGCGAGCCACTCCCTGACCTTGCGGTGCTTGTGGGCTGCGTAGGTGTCCAGGATGACATGAACGGCCTTGCCCGCCGGGACGTCCCGCTCGAGCGTGTTGAGGAAGCGGATGAACTCCTGATGCCGGTGGCGCTGCATGTTTCGTCCCGTCACCGTGCCGTCGAGCACATTCAGCGCGGCGAAGAGCGTGGTCGTGCCGTGGTGCTTGTAGTCGTGGGTCATGGTCGCGCCGCGTCCCTTCTTCAGCGGCAGGCCGGGCTGGGTTCGGTCGAGCGCCTGGATCTGCGATTTCTCATCGATGCTGAGCACCACGGCGTGCGCGGGTGGCGCGACATGGAGGCCGACGACGTCGTGAAGCTTCTCGGCGAAGGCCGGGTCGTTGGAGAGCTTGAACGCGCGCCAGCGATGCGGTGCGAGGCCATGGACCTTCCAGATATTCTGCACCGTCGAGACGGCGAGCCCGACCGCCTTGGCCGTCGCCCGCGCCGTCCAGTGGGTCGCCTCAAGCGGCGGCGGCTTCAGCGTCATCGCCACGATGGCGGCCGCCCGGTCGTCGGCCACCGGCGCCCTGCCGGGCGGGCGGGTCTTGTCGCGGAGAAGGCCGGCCAACCCTGCTCCATGAACCGCGCCTGCCAGCGCCAGACCGTCGTCTTCGACGTGCCCGTCGCCGCCATGACGGCCTTCGTACCGACGCCGTCGGCGCTGAGCAGCACGATCCGGGCGCGCCAGACATGTTTCTGCGGCGTGTTCCGGTCAGAGACGAGGGCTTCGAGCCGCTGGCGGTCAGCCTCACCAAGAGTGATGGACAGTCCTGTGC
>JBBRVI010000575.1:0-1574 GCA_038247025.1 Acetobacterales bacterium | reverse complement strand
TCAAGGCAATGTGCGGAAAGTGTCAATCATGAATTTGGCTGACACCCCGCCCAAAGCGATATCAACGTAACGGAAACAAAAACAGGGAGGACGAGACCATGAAGCTCACACTGTCGCTGATGCTGGCCCTCACAGCTTGTGCTGCGTCAGAAACTGTGTTGGCGCGCGAGCCCCCCGCAGGCCAGATGCGCTCTGGACAAGTGCTCCTCGTTGATGACGGACGATGCCCATCTGGCCAGATCAGCCGTGTAGTGGGGGGCTCCAATAGATTGGGCTTTACTGGGTCCGAACGCCTCCGCACCTGCATTCCTAGCAGCCTGTCGGACTTAACGCGCTCCCTCGACGAGCGCTAGACTCCCGGGACGACGCTTCCCCCCCCCTCGGATTTTCCTTTGATGAGCAACTTCCGCCCAGTTGACCGCGACACCGGTTTCCTGATGCCGCCGTCGGTGGACGAATGGCTGCCGGAGAAGCACCTGGCGCGCTTCGTGGTGGATGTGATCGGCAGTCTCGACCTGCGGGCGATGACCGGCAGCTACCGCGGCTCCGGCGAGGCCTCGTACCACCCGTCCCTCCTGCTCGGCATCCTGGTCTACGGCTACGCCACCGGCGTCTTTTCCAGCCGCAAGCTGGAGCGGGCGACCTATGATTCGGTAGCGTTCCGCTTCATCGCCGCCAACCAGCACCCGGACCACGATACCATTGCTGCGTTCCGGCGGCGCTTTCTCAAGCAGATCGAGGCACTGTTCGTGCGGGTGCTGATGCTGGCGCGCGAGATGGGTGTGCTCAAGCTGGGCACGGTAGCGCTGGACGGCACCAAGCTGCACGCCAATGCGAGCCGCCACAATGCGCTGTCGTATGAGCGCGCGGGCCAGATCGAGGCGCAGTTGCAGGCCGAAGTCGCTGAGCTGATGGCCTGCGCCGAAGCCGCCGACAAGACCGATGCGCCGGACGGGTTGTCGATCCCCGAGGAATTGGCCCCGATGAACTGGCGCGGCGCGAGCAGCGGCTGGCCGAGATTGCCAGGGCGAAGGCCGTCATCGAGGCGCGAGCAAAGACAAGGTACGCCCGCGAGCAGCCCGAGCACGACGCCAGGATGGCGGCGCGCGAAGCGAAGACGGCGGCCACCGGCAAGAAGCCCCGTGGCAGGCCGCCCGAGCCGCCGGTGGCGGGGCCCGGCCCCGCCGACCAGGTCAACCTGACCGACGAAGAAAGCCGCATCATGCCGGTCCCCGGCGGCGGTTTCGACCAGTGCTACAACGCGCAGGCCGCGGTGGCGGCGGGCAGTCTGCTGGTGGTCGCCAATGACGTCGTGCAGGCGACCAACGACAAGCAGCAGGTCGAGCCGATGCTGGGCAAGCTCGGCGCGTTGCCGAAGGAACTCGGCAAGACCGAAACGCTGCTGGCCGATACCGGCTATTTCAGTGCGGCCAATGTGCGGGCCTGCGTGGCGGCACTGGTCGATCCGCTGTTCGCGTTGGGACGCCAGCCGCACTATCGGCCACTGGCTGAACGCTCCGCTCCCGTCCCGCCGCCGCCGGACAACCCGACGCCAGTCGAGGCGATTGGCTTTG
>JBBRVI010000574.1:0-1586 GCA_038247025.1 Acetobacterales bacterium | reverse complement strand
CCCCTCATGCGGGTTCATCTGCGCGAGGGCGATGCGAAGGCGATTTGTCATGTGTGGGAAGTAAGGGCCCACCGCCCCAGGGTCAACGCGGCTGAGATCGGCACCGAGGTCAGGAAGCCACCCCGCTGTCCTTTTCGCTCATGGCGTTTGCCCGTTCCGCCGTCGCCCCTCCTGCCGCAGCAGGAATTCGCGCCCAACCTTCACGCGCGCGGTGCCGTCATATTCGACGATATCGGCCGTGGCGTAGGTCTCGCTCCAGATGTCGGGGATGAAGCTGCCCGTGCCGACCACATCCACCGGAGCATTGGCTTCGTTCATGACGCGGCACTTGCTCACGCTGAAACCAGAGCTGGCCACGATGCGCACCTTCTCAAAGCCCGCCGCGTCCAGCGCCTCACGCACGCGCCAGATGGCAGCGGCCGAAACGCCTGTACCGACCAGATAGCGCAACTCGGAATCGCTGCGGAAGCGGCGGATGGCATTGGGCGCGTGGCGCTCCAGCACGGCATAGCTCTCGGCAGGGTCAAGGCCTTCGAGGAAACGCCCGCCATGCGTGTCCAGCCGCACTGCCATGCGCCCGGCCTTCGCGAGGTCCGCGAAGCGGTGGCAAACGGCCAGCGCATCCGTCACCTCCTGGCCGAAATAATCCACCAGCACCGTGAGCCCCTCATCGGGATAGGTCTCGTGGAACATTTCCGCGGCGCGCAGCGTGGAGCCGGCATAGCCGATCAGCGCATGCGGCATGGTGCCGCGCCCGGACGCCTCGCCGAACCAATGGGCCGTGCTATCAGTCGCTGTGCCGACGAAGCCCTTGGCGCCTTCGAGCTTGGCGGCAGCACTGCCGACCGAGGCCGCATAGGCCATCATGTCCTGCATCTCGAAGCCCGCGCAATGCCGCGCCTCCATGGCGAGGAAGGCAACACCAGGCAGTTCCAGGCTCATCTGATAGGCGTTGTGCGCGGCCACGCAGGGGGGGCCAAGCTTTTGCAGATAAAGCGTTTCCAGATCAGCCAGAGCGGCCAAGGAACCAGTCAGATACAGCAGTGGATCACCCGCACCGACCCAGGCGCCCTCGGGATATTTCACCTCGATCTCAAAGGGTGTGCCACGCTCCCGCGCCACTCTTTCCAGCCATTGCACGGCCAGGCGCGGCGCCGAGATCACCGGGCGGCGAAGAAACACCGCATAGGTGACGCGCGCATCGCCAAAGCGCTCGACGATACGGCGCGTGCGGTTGAAGTAGCTATCCGTCCGCGCCGTGATTTGCCGGTCGAGGTCGCTCACTGGGCGGCGCGGACCAGTCCCCGCTCCGGTCGAACCCGGTGGGCCTTGAGTTCCTCGGCGATGAGGAAGGCGAGTTCCAGCGACTGCTCGGCGTTCAGCCGGGGGTCGCAGAAGGTCGCGTAATTCTCGGCGAGGTCGGCCGCGGTGAGCTTTTGCGCGCCGCCGATGCATTCGGTCACGTTGCGGCCGGTCATCTCGACATGGACGCCGCCTGCCAATGCGCCTTCGGCGGACATCACGTCAAAGAAGCCCTTCACCTCGTCCAGGATGGCGTCAAAATTGCGGGTCTTGTAGCCACCCTG
>JBBRVI010000573.1:0-1589 GCA_038247025.1 Acetobacterales bacterium | reverse complement strand
GGGCTGGTTGGGGCGAAGTTCGATGTCGCGATCGGGACGCGGCGCCAATTCCGCGCGTGGGGTGGGGGCCGTCAGGCTGCCCATGACGCCGCCCGCGAAACCGGGCGTGAAAGCCATGCCGCCATCCATGAAGGCGCGATCACGAGCGTCGTTTGGGCGGGGGCGCTGCGCTGGTTGCGCGGCGGTGCGCGGAGCAGTGACCCGCGCCGTCTCCGATACTGTCAGTGCGGAAGCGGGGGGGGCGGATTGCGAAAACGCTGCCGGCGCAAAACCGAGAACCAGGCCGCAGAGCATGAACGTGCTCGTCAGAGACCAGCGACGCCCCGCGGATCCTCCGGCGGGTTGCCGGCGATTCCAGGCAAATCTGCCGCCCAGGCCTTCAAGGCCCAGTGCACTGACGGAAAGGCAATATCGTTCCACGGGATCTCCTCCCAGGCGAAGAATTGCACTTCAAGGCTTTCCGGCCCTGCGGCAATTCCAGGCTCCGCAAGATGCGCCCGGTAGATGATTTGCACCTGACCGATGCGCGCAATCGAATAGATGGCCAGGATGCCATGCAGTTCAAGCCGAGCGCAAGCTTCTTCCCAGGCCTCGCGGCGGGCACCCTCCTCGGTCGTTTCACCCAGCTCCATGTATCCGGCGGGCAGCGTCCAGAATCCCCGGCGCGGTTCGATGGCGCGCCGGCAGAGCAGGACGCGGCCTTGTTCCACCACCACGCTGCCGACGATGATCTTCGGGTTCTCATAGGCGACATAGCCGCAATCGCCACAAACCAGGCGCTCGCGGTCATCACCGCCGGGGATGCCCTCGGCGATCCGGCGGGTGAAGTTCATCACTCGCCCGCCGCTCGCCTTGTCCAAGCCCGAGGGCCTCAGCCCGCCGCCGCGGCGAAGGCGAAATTGTCGTAGCTGTTCTCGGACACGCGGAACCACTGGAACAGCTCCGCACGATAGGGGCGGTAGCTGTCCCAGATCGTCTTGAAGCGAGGGTTCTGGCCGGAGAGATCAGCCATCAGCGCCTCGTTCGAGCGCCAGGCGAGCTGGAGGATCTCCCGCGAGTAGAAGCGCAGCTGCGTGCCCTGCGCCACCAGTCGGCGCAATGCGATGGGGTTGAGGTGGTCATAGCGGCTGGTCATCTCGCTATCCGCTTCGGCACACGCTATGGCCAAAGCGTCCTTGTAGAGCTGCGGCAGGGCATCATGGGCGCGCTTGTTGGTCATGAAGGTGAGGCGGGCGGAGGGTTCGAAGAAGCCCGGCGCGTAATAGAAGCGCGCGACGCGGAAGAAGCCCAGCCGCTCATCATCATGCGGGCCGACGAATTCGGTTGCATCAATCGTGCCGCGCTCCAGCGCAGGATAGATATCGGCCGGCGCCACAAGCGTGGGGTTGGCGCCCATGCGCTGGAAGACCTGGCCGGCCAGGCCGGAGATGCGGAATTTGAGGCCCTGAACATCGGCCGGGGTGCGGATCTCCTGGCGGAACCAGCCGCCCATCTGCGCGCCCGTATCGCCGCAGGGGATACCGACGATGTTGTAGTCGGCAAAAAGCGCGTCGGCGAATTGCTGCCCGCCGCCATGGCGCATCCACGCC
>JBBRVI010000572.1:0-1592 GCA_038247025.1 Acetobacterales bacterium | reverse complement strand
GATGCGCCCCCCATAGCCTGAGCCGTAATAAACCGCGGTCAGCAGGATCAGCGCGGATTCCGGCGGCAGGCGCAGCGCGAGACAGAAGGGCAGCAGCAGCGCGATGGCGTTCAGCGGTCCAATGCCCGGCAGCACGCCGATGGCCGTGCCGATGATGCAGCCGAGCAAGGCGAGGAAGAGGTTGTTGGGCTGGAGCGCCACCGCAAAACCGCCGCCGAGTGCCGAGAAGGTCTCGATCATACGCCGAGGAACCCCTTCGGCAGCGGCAAGTCCAGCACGCGGTCAAACAGCGCCCAAAGGGCGGCGCTGGTGATGAGACCGGTGGCCAAGGCGGGCAGGGGGCGCGCGCCAAACAGCAGCGCCACGCCAAAGGCCAGCAGCGCGGTTGCCACCAGGAAGCCCAGCGGCACCAGCAGCAGCGCATAGGCGGCCATCACGACGACCAGCAATGGCGGCGCGGCAATGCGCTCAGGCCGCTCAAAAGCAGCGCCGCGCGGGATCAGCAGCAACGCGCCACATGCGCCCATGATGAGTGCCACGGTGGAGGGAAAAGCGCGCGGCCCGAGAGGATCGGCCGCGAAGGACACCACCAGCGATTGCGCGGACCAGATGGCGAGCGCGGCCAGGCCTATGAGAAACAGGCCGAGCGCGCGGCTGGCAGTCACGCGGCTGCGCCGCTATCGGCAGTCATGGCGCCTGCGTCACCAACCCAACATCTCGCGCCAACTGCCGGAACTCGGCGGTGCGGCGCTTGGCGAGCGCCTCGTACTCCGCGCCGACCATGTTGAATTCGAACAGGCCCTGCGCCGCCCGCGCCTCGGGCCAGGCAGGGTGGGCCTGAAGGCGGCGGATTGCATCCACCCAGAATTCATAGGCCGCATCGGGCATTTGTGGCGGGCCGTAGAAGCCGCGCACGATGGGCCAATCCACTTCCACGCCCTGCTCGCGCGCAGTCGGCACGGCGGCCAGCGCGCCGACCAGGCGTTGGGGTGCCAGCACGGCGAGAATGCGGATTTCATTCGCCTCGAACTGCCCACGCACTTCCGAGGCGTCGCCCGGAAACACCTGGATATGCCCGCCCAGAAGTGCCGCCATGGCCTGACCACCGCCTTCGAAGGGCACGTAGCGCATGCGCCGCGGATCAGCCCCGGCCGCACGCGCCACCAGCGCCGCCTTGTGCCAATCCTGGCTGCCGACTGCACCGCCAGCGCCCATGGGCACGCTGGCAGGATCGGCGCGCAGGGCCGCCATCAGATCGGCCAGGGTCATGAAGCGGCTGTCGCGCCGCACGGCAATCACGCCAAAATCCGCACCGATGGCGCCGATCCAGCGCACATCATTCTCGGCGAAGCGCCCAAAGCGCCCCTGCGCCATATTCACCCACGAGCCGGTGGAGACGGCCACGATCACATTCGCATCCGCGCGGCGCTGCGCGTTGATGTGGTTGATCGCCACCGCGCCAATCCCGCCGGGCATGTTCTGCGTGCGGATCGCCTGCGTCACGATGCCCGTTTCGTTGAGCATGCGCGTCGTCAGCCGGCAGGTGAGGTCAAACCCGCCCCCCGGCGCTGCGGGCGCGATGCATTCTGGAT
>JBBRVI010000571.1:0-1594 GCA_038247025.1 Acetobacterales bacterium | reverse complement strand
GATCGCCACCGGCCGCCTCTCCACTTATGCCGACCGCTCGAAATACCAGTTGGTCATCGAGAAGCTGGAATATGCCGGCGCAGGTGCCATGCTGGCCCGTATTGAGGCGCTCAAGGCTGCCCTGCTGAAGGAAGGACTGTTCGAGCCCAACCGCAAGCGCGCCTTGCCACTGCTGCCGCGTGTGATCGGCGTGGTGACGAGCCCGCAAGGTGCGGTGCTCCAGGACATCCGCACCACCCTGGCGCGGCGTTTCCCGCGCCATGTGATCCTCTGGCCCGTGCCCGTGCAGGGCGAAGGCTCGGCCGAGAAGATCGCCGCCGCCATTCGCGGCTTTTCGGCCCTTCCCGTGGGCGGCCCAATCCCCCGCCCCGACGTGATCATCGTGGCGCGTGGCGGTGGTTCGCTGGAAGATCTCATGGCCTTCAACGAGGAGGTGGTGGTCCGCGCGGCGGCCCAATCCACCATTCCGCTGATCTCTGCCGTGGGCCACGAGACCGATACCACCCTGATCGATTTCGCCAGCGACAAGCGCGCGCCCACGCCCACAGCCGCCGCCGAACTTGCCGTGCCGTCCCGGGTGGAACTCGCCGCCGATCTGGCGCAGCGCGCTTCGCGGATGGACCAGCGCATCACAGCGCGCCTGCGCGAGGCGCGGCTGCATCTGCACCGCGCCGAGGCCGGCCTGCCTGACCTGCCCTCACTGGTGAACCAGCTCCGCCAACGCCTGGATGACCGGGGTGAGCGACTGCGCGCGGCCCTGCCGGGCTTCGTCGCTGGCCAGCGCGCGACCTTGACCCGCCTCAGCGCCGGGCTGCGCCACCCGCGCGAGGCCATCGCCTCGGCGAGGAATGCGCTGCATCTGCTGGATCAACGCCTGGTGGCCGCCTGGGCGCGGTCCCTGGCCCGGCGTGTGACGGCCCCGGCGCTGGCACGGCTTTCCGCCGCCCCGGTCATGGCCCTTCTGCGCGAACAGGCCGTGCGGGTCGAAGGGTTTGCCGCCCGGCTAGAGGCGGTCAGCTACAACGCCGTGCTGGCGCGCGGATTTGCCCTGGTGCAGGGCGCGGATGGCGTCGCGCTGACGGCGGCCGCGCAGGTGGCACCGGGTGCGGCATTGACGCTGACCTTCCGGGATGGGCCGGTGAAGGTGACGGCCGCCGGCGGCAAAGCCCAGGGTGCCAAGGTTGGGCAAGGCAAGCTGTTTTGAACCGCCGCGCTGCCCTGGCCCTGCCAACCCTGCTGCTGGCGCGAAAGGCCGAGGCGGCGACAGAATGGCGCGGTACCCCGTCCCAGGGCGCGCTGCTCATCGGGCGAGGGGCGGCAGGTGCCAGGTTAGCCCTTGATGGGCAGGCAATCCGCGTCTCGGCCGATGGGCTCTTCGCCTTTGGTTTTGGCCGGGACCATGCGGCGCGCGCCACACTTACGGTGAATGGGGTGCCTCAATCCATCGGAGTGTTGCGCCGCGAATGGGATGTGCAGTCCATCACCGGACTGCCCCCCGCACAGGTCACGCCTGACGCCGCGGCGCTGGAGCGCATCCGCCTGGAGCGTGAGCGCCTTGCCACCGTGCGCGGCATCGACACCGCGCGGGTGGATT
>JBBRVI010000570.1:0-1594 GCA_038247025.1 Acetobacterales bacterium | reverse complement strand
TCAAAACTCTCCACCTTCGGCATAGGCAAGGACCTGCCCAAGCAGGGCTGGAACCGCGTGTTCGATGCGCTGATGTTCGAAGGCCTGATCGCCGAAGGCGGCGAAGCGATGCGGCCCGTGGTGATTGTTCCGGATGCGGAGGAAGCGAAATCCCTGTTCCGGGGTGAGCGGACCGTCAGCCTGCGCGAGGACCTTGAGGCCCCGCGCCGCCGCAGCCGCACCAAGGGCGCCGCCCGCGCCGCCGTGCAGGCCGACCTCTCGGCCCGCGACCAGGCCGTCTTCGACGCGCTGCGCCTATGGCGCACCGGCCTCGCCAAGTCGCGCGGCGTGCCGCCCTACGTGATTTTCCATGACCGGACCCTGGCCGAAATCGCCCGGGAGAAACCCTCGACCCCCGAGGCCCTGCGCGAGATCAGCGGGGTCGGTGAGAAAAAGGCGCAGGCCTATGCCGGCGATGTTGCCCGGATTGTCGCCGAGGCGGCCTAGCGGTGTTCAGGACGTCCGGCCGGTTGTCATCGGGGCGTCGCCGAGCGCGCGAAAACTGATCCCGCCTAGCCGCTGCAGCACTGTGTAGAGAAACCAGGACGCGCCTACAAATTCGCACGCTTCCTCGACCGTTGACAGCAGATCGCCCGTCAGGGTCCGGTATGCCTCCCGCTCCGCCGGCAGGGCTTCGTAATGTCCCGACGCGATCAGTTCCAGACCGATGGCGCCCGCGAGGAATATGGCGCCAGCCGCAAACAGCGAGAGCTGAACACCCCGCTCGAGTTCGAAGAACCAGCGCAGCAGGAACAGGCCCAACAGAAGTACGATCAAGCCGTACGGGACGACCCAGGCGTACATCGGCAGGTCGAGGTGCGAGAAGCGCGCGTACAGGAAGATGCCGAGCTGCTCATGGAAGCTGAAGGCTTCATCGGCGGCCAGCAGCATGAACAGCAGGGCCAAAAACGCCCAGGCCCGGCGGTGGCGCGGGCGGGCGCCTTCCAGCGCGCTGCTCCAGGCCGAGACCAGCCCGCAGCAGAGCAGCAGAACGAAAGCCACAAAGGTCGGAATATTGTTTTCGAAATCGACATGGAACAGCGGCACGAATCCCATGGCGACCGGAAATCCGAGGCCGTGGGCAACCAGCAGTGTCAGGCCGTGCATGAAAAACAGGAACGCCAGCAAGATACCGAGCAGCTGGATCAACCTCGGCGGCGTCAGAATTAACCTTTGATGGTTGGGTGGCATCGGCCCATCCTGTTGTTGCCGCAGCACGGTGGAGCCGTGAACTTGTATGTTTCGTGAACGATTTGGCTGCCAAACAGGGCAGTCCCAACCCGTTTCCCCTGAGCGGTGAAAGCCGGCGCCCCGATACCCCCGGCGAGATGGCCTTGGGGAATAGTCAGGCAGCGCCTTGACCCCGTGCCTGCGGCACCGCACCTATGGGGCTCAGAATTCGCAAGATTCCCTGCCGGAGCCCGCATGACCCATTTCCGCCTTGACGACGAAGACCAAGAAAAAGGCCCGACGACAGAGCCGAACGCCTTCCTTGAGGCGGCCCTGTTCAAGGCGCGCACGGTCCTTTTGACCGGCGGGATCGACTTCAAGCAGG
>JBBRVI010000569.1:0-1613 GCA_038247025.1 Acetobacterales bacterium | reverse complement strand
GCGCCGGGCAGCAAGGCGTTTCGGCGCCAGGTGCAGATGGTCTTCCAGGACCCCTACGGTTCACTGCACCCGCGGCAGACCGTCGACCGGCTGCTGGCCGAGCCGCTGGCCATCCACGGCGTGGGCGATGCCGAGGCGCGTATCGAGCGTGCGCTGGACGAAGTCGGCCTGGGCACGGGGTTTCGCTTTCGCTTCCCGCACCAGTTGTCCGGCGGCCAGCGCCAGCGCATCGCCATCGCCCGCGCGCTCATCCTCGAGCCGCAGGTGCTGCTGCTGGACGAGCCCACCTCGGCGCTGGACGCCTCGGTGCAGGCCGAGGTGCTGAACCTGCTGGAGGCCCTGCGCCTGGCGCGCGGCCTGAGCTTCGTGATGGTCAGCCATGACCTGGCGGTGGTCACGCACCTGTGCCAGCGGCTGATGGTGATGCAGCGCGGCCGCACGGTGGAGACACTGCCCGCCGCGGACTTGGCGGCCAGCCGAGTGCAGGCCGACTACACGCGTTCGCTGATGCAGGCCTCGGCCGGGTTTCGCCGCACACCCGGGGCCCTGCCGGCCCACGGAATCTGATAGGCCGCAGTCAGCGTCTGCAGGTGATGGTGCGAAGTCGGCTTCAGGCAGGGCAGCAGCAGACTCAGCGTGCGGAAGGCGCCCCTGCCTATCGAAGCCGAGGCGCTTTCAGGCTTCAGTGCCTGGCGCGGTTCGGGCCGACTGCAACGGGCAGCCAAGATGCGGCCGCAGCGCTTACCGCGACGGGCGGTTCAGTCCCCCGGACGCTTCCTGCCGCTGGCGACGGGCAGCTTTTCGGCAGCTCACCTGCCGCGGCCGCGCCTACAACTCATCCGTTTCCATGACGTTCTTGCAGCCAACGCCAAACTGCGCGCGCCGGCACGCGAGTCGCGGTTCCAACGGGCCTGACCCGGCTCGACCCAACGCCGTTCCGGTTCAGGCGGACTCGCGCCCAGGGCCGTGCGGATCGGCTGCGTTTGGGCTCAGCAGGGCCGGAGTTTGGCGCCTCATCACATGGGAGAACCCGAAGACAGCCGCCACGAAAAACGCATTTCGCGGCTGTGGTCGACGCTCAACGGGCCGCAGGCGAACCCAAGGACTGCATCAGTGGT
This sequence comes from Acetobacterales bacterium, assembly GCA_038247025.1. Lineage (GTDB taxonomy): Bacteria > Pseudomonadota > Alphaproteobacteria > Acetobacterales > Acetobacteraceae > Roseococcus. The sequence goes on along the minus strand of JBBRVI010000569.1, from coordinate 495 downwards.
GTTCGAGAGCCTTGCCGGGGACCCTTTGGAAGACGAAAGTGCGTTTGAACTCCCTGTCCATGACTGCTACCGCAAGGTGATCGAGTTCGCGCGCGCCAATGCCGAGAACTATGACGCTGGCTTCGTAGACAGCTTCCTCGGTCTCAGTGCTCATGCTCAGTCTATGTCGCAAGCAGATCCCGCACCGAGACCTTCAGGCTCTGGCGGCAGGCCATGTAGCCCACAAGGCATACGGCCGCCACCATGCCGACGACCATCCCCGCCACCCACAGAATGTCCGGGTTGTAAGTCAGTTTGAACTGGGCGCGGTAGATCAGCAATCCTGCGCTCCAGGTGCCCACGACAGCGCCAGTAGCGGCAATCAGGCCCGTAACGCCCCAATCATAGAAATTCAGCCACTGGCAATCGGCGTCCCTGAGTCCCATGCTCATCAGCAAGCCGTTCTTTTGGCGGTCATCTGCGCTGAAGCCGCTCACTGACGCCGCGAGTACAAAG
>JBBRVI010000568.1:0-1621 GCA_038247025.1 Acetobacterales bacterium | reverse complement strand
GGGGTAGCGGCGGCGCCCGCAAGGCGCGTGTCGCCCGAAGCGGTCAGGGCCAACGCGGCGGTGGGCGCGTCATCTACTTCCACATGCCGTCGCCGGGCGTGCTCGTGCTGCTTTTGCTTTACGCCAAGAACGAAACGGAGAACCTGACCAGTGACGACCTCAAGGCGATCCGGGCCGCCATCGCCGAAGTCCGGAACGCAGTCGGGCATGACCCCGAAGGGTAAGGCGCTGGTGACTGGCCTGCGCGAAGTCGCGGCGCATCTGTGCGGCGAGTTGACCCCGCCGCTCAGGGAATACGTCGCAACCGTGCCGGAGACGGTGGACGTGGCAGCCGTGCGGAATTGCTTCGGCCTGTCGCAAGCGGCCTTCGCGCAGCGGTTCGGCCTGGACGTGACGGCGTTGCAGGCATGGGAACAGGGCCGCCGCCGGCCTGACCGCACCGCCCGACTGCTGTTGGCGGTGATCGCCCGCGAACCGGAAGCGGTGCAGCGGGCACTGACGCAGCCCTGACCAGTGGCGGGCACTGGCAGCGCCGCCGCCACACCCTTATACCGTTTCAGAGCGGGGCTAGGTTTGGCCGCCGAACGCCTGGACCTCTGCACCGGGCTGCCCCGCCGTCTTTCCATGCAGGGTGCGCAGCAGAGGCGCGACGATGCTGGACTGCCCGCCAAGCGGATACTGGACACTTTGGACGACTGCCTACGAGGGTGCGCGGCTGAGGGGAGGCTATCCCGAAGCATGGAGCCTCGGGCCAGATAGCCCAAACGCTGACATTCATATCCCGATATTCACGGCAACGATGCAAGACAGCCTACCGGCCGCTATCCTCGAATTGCAGGCCGACAACAGGCACGTTCCCAGAAGCCTCCAAGCCTCCGGGTGGGTGCCCGGTCTGCGTATCTTTCCGATCGATGCGCCTGCCTGGCAGGAAGCGGAGAAGCCGCGATTCCAGTTGATCGGCAAGCGGATGGAGGCAGTCATTCGCCAGGACGGGCGCGACGTGCTTCCCCTGATCGTGCCTGAGTCCGCCGCGGGCTTCCTAAAGCGATTTGCTTCGGGATGCTCTGCCGCGGACAAGCCGCGGATAGGCCGGCCGGAGAAGCCGCAACACGCTCTTGCAATGCAACGAATTCGCGGAGAAATCGAGGCGGAGATATCGGGTTCCGCGTCGCGGGCGCTGCGCCGTGGCAGGAAGGCGCACTACGAACGACGATTCCTCGAAATGGCCGCCGATTCCGGTTGCGATCCGGGCGAAGCGACGGCGCGCCGCTGGGTTACAGCCATCCTCACGAGCTTGAGGAAGGCCGAGCCGCCGAAAGGCTCATAAGTCAGGCTCATAATTCATTCGGGCTTACGGTCCGACATGCCTGCGGGCGGGTGCTTTTCTGAACGCACCGGGAGACGCCCCGGCGTTCAGATGAAAGGCCTCCACGATGTCCATCACCACCAACCCCACGCAACCGCACCGTCCGCCCGAAGCGCGACTCGGCTACACGATCCCCGACGCCATCGCCTGTTCCGGCCTGTCGCGCTCGGGCATCTATCGCGAGGCGGGTGCGGGGCGCCTGGTGCTCCGCAAGCTTGGCCGCAAGACCATCGTTGACGGCGCATCGCTGGCGGC
>JBBRVI010000567.1:0-1624 GCA_038247025.1 Acetobacterales bacterium | reverse complement strand
GTGTCGGCATGACGCCGCGCGATATCATCACCGGCCCCGGCAATGCCTTCGTCGCGGAAGCCAAGCGGCAGCTCTTTGGGACGGTCGGCATCGATCTTCTGGCAGGCCCGACCGAGATCATGGTCATCGCCGATGAGACGGCTGATCCGGCGCTCGTCGCGACGGACCTGTTGGGCCAGGCGGAGCACGGACCCGACAGTCCGGCGTGGCTCGTGACCACCTCGCGCCGGCTGGGCGAGATGGTGCTGGCGGAGATCGCTTTGCAATTGGAGACACTTCCGACCGCCGCCATCGCTGGCAAGGCTTGGGACAGCCTGGGCGAGGTGATTGTGGTGGATCATCACGAGGAGGCGGTGGCCGTCAGTGATGAATATGCGCCCGAGCACCTTGAGATCCAGACTGCCCGCGATGACTGGTATTTGGAGCATTTGAGCAACTACGGCAGCCTGTTCGTGGGCGAGCAAGCCACCGTCGCCTATGGCGACAAGGGCGTGGGCACCAACCACACGCTGCCGACCGGCCGCGCGGCCCGCTACACGGGCGGCCTGTGGGTGGGCAAGTTCATCAAGACAGTCACGTGGCAACGCTTGACCGACCAGGCATCCCGCCGGATCGCGCCCATCATGGGGCGCATCTGCCAGGAGGAAGGAATGCTGGCGCACCAGAAGACGGCTGATGTCCGCTTCGCGCGCTATGCGCCACGAAACGACTGACCACACGAAACCAACCCCCAAGAATTCCGCGCAATGAGGAGAAAAATCCCGATGAGCAACACAGCAAACCCATCCACTCCACGCCGTTGGCTATTGCAGGGAGCAGCGCTCGCTGGCCTGTCAGCGCCGGCACTCGCGCAAGGCGGCCCGCGCGTGGCCCGCGTCTGGGGCGAACCCGGCCCCTATGGCGGCGTGTTCGTGCAGGGCATGAACGAATGGTCGCAGCGCAACAACGCCAATATCCGCTTCGAGGTGGAGCAGATCCCCTGGGATGGCGTGACGGTGAAGCTCACCACGGATCTCGCGGCCCGCCGGCCGCCCGCTCTGATCAGCGTGGAAAGCCCCATCGCCTATCAGCTCGCCGCAGAAGGGCTGCTGGAGCCCGTCGAGGATGTGAACCGCGCCATCCGCGCGCAGGAGCGCCTGGTGGATGGCTTTACGCTGGAGCAGTTCGGCGCCTGGCGCGGCGTGCAATACGCGGTGCCGGTGCATCACCAGCCCTGCCTTCTGGTGGTTCAGAAGGACATCATCGACGAACTCGGCCTGGGCGATCCCGCCACCTGGAACTGGGATCAATTCGCCAATGCCTCGCGCACCATCGCCGAGCGCAAGCCGGGCATGGCGGGCTACACCATGGCTCTCGGCCGCAATCTCTGCGCCGATTATCACATCACCCAGCTGATCTGGCAGGCGGGTGGGATGACCTGGGATGCATCCTCGGGTTTCCGCACCGTCTTTGACAGCCCCGGCACGCTCGAAGCCTTCGAGATGATCCGCCGGCTGCAACCCTCGATGCCACGCGCGGCCGTGGAATTCAGCTTCCTCCAGGTCGTGGATCAGCATGTCGCGGGGCGCACTGGCATGTCGGCCTATTGGGGGCGCACCATGGGCCGCGCGGCGGAGGAGACGCC
>JBBRVI010000566.1:0-1624 GCA_038247025.1 Acetobacterales bacterium | reverse complement strand
CAGACGGAAAGTTTACGCCGCAGATCAATCTCGGCCTGCCGGTCCTCATCCCTGAGACGTATGTTCAGGAATTGCCGGTCCGGCTCGGCCTTTATCGCCGCATCGGCGCGCTGGATACGGATGCGGAGGTGGAGGCCATCGCGGCCGAATTGGCCGATCGCTTCGGGCCGATCCCCGTCGAGGTTGAAAACCTGTTGCAGGTGGTGGGTCTGAAGCTTCAATGCCGCGCGGCGGGGGTGGAGAAGGTGGATACCGGCCCCAAGGGCGTAGTCATCGCCTTCCACAAGAACCGCTTCGCCAACCCCGCCGGGCTCGTGGCGTGGGTGACCAGCCAGAAGGGGCTGGTTTCACTGCGGCCGGACCACAAGCTCGCTTTGCTGCGCGAACTGCCCTTCGATGCGCGCGTGAAAGCGGCGCGCGGCCTGGTGGCGCAGTTGGTGCGGGTGGCGGGGCAGGCGGCTTAGCGCGGCTCCAACCGCTCGCCCGAACTCCTTGGCAGCGTCGAGAAGTCGAAGGGGCGAAGTCGCAACAGATTCGCCTCGGTGGCCCCCGGCAGAACCAGGCGCTTCCGCTCGGCGTTCCAGCTCAGGGCGGCGACTGGGACAGCGACCCAGGGCCCACCGCGCGCATAGGCACCGCTGACCTCCAGGATCGCGAGAGCTCCCGCAGGGAGAAGCACCACTTCCCGCACCTGGGCCATCCTGACGAACCCATCGGTGTAGACCGGGTCACCGATGAGCTGCTTGACGCGGATGCTGCCTGCTACTTCGGGGGCAGTCACGGGTGCGGGGGCGACCACCCCGGGCGGGGCGGTCAGTGAGGTTTGGGCCATCAGCGATGCCGGAAGGGCCAGCATCAGGGCGACAAGGAATAGGCTTCTGGTGGTCATCGGGGCGCTCTCCTCCAGAGGGCCGTGGGGCCTCTGTCCGGTTGGAAACGCACCGATCCAGTCAAAGGTTGCGCCCAGTCAACCGGCTGCCAGCGCGACCTCGATCAGCCGCTCCAGCACTTCGGGCTCCTGCGCGCCGGCGATGGCGTGCTCGCCATCCACCAGGAAGCAGGGCACGCCGTTGATGCCCAGGCGATGGGCGCGCAGGTTTTCCAGGTGCACCCATTCCGTCTCGCCTGCGCCGGCCAGGAAGCGCAGTGCGGCGGCGGAGTCCAGCCCCTGCTCGCCGGCCAGAAGGGCCAGCGTCGCGTGCTGGCCGATATCCAATCCCTCGCAGAAATAGGCGGCAAAGAGGCGCTCCACCAGCGCGTCCACCGAGCCTTGCCGCCCGGCCCAGCGCAGCAGGCGATGCGCGCCCAGGCTGGCGGGGATGCGGCGCAGCAGGTCGAAGCGGAAGCTGATCCCCTCGACGCGGCCCAGATCGGTGATGGTGCCGTGCAGGCGCCGCGCACGCTCCTCGCCGCCGAATTTCCGCGTGAGCCAATCCTGCCGGGGGATTCCGCCGGGCGCGATCTCGGGGTTGAGCAGGAAGGGGCGCCATTGCAGGTCGGGCTGAAGGTCATGGCGCTCGGCCAGCACGCGCAGCAGGCGGCGGATGCCCAGATAGCACCAGGGGCAGACCAGATCGAAGACGATCTCGATGGAAAGCCGCGGGCGGGGTGGTGCAAGAATGTT
>JBBRVI010000565.1:0-1626 GCA_038247025.1 Acetobacterales bacterium | reverse complement strand
GGCATCGTCGATGAAGTGCTGACGCTGGCGGAGATCAAGGACCAGGGCGGGCAGCCGTTTCGCGCGCTCGTCTGCCAGACGCTGAACCCCTGGGGTTATCCGGCCAAGGACCGCAGCGGCCGGCTCGACCTGCTGGAGCCGCCGCATCTCGGGCAGCTCTTCGCGAAGATCCGCGGCACGGCGGCACCCAACGCGGCGCCCACCGCGCTGCCGGCGCCGCTCATCCCCACCACCACCACTACCGACACCCCCAACACCTGACCGGAGGAGAAGCACCATGGCTTCCTGGAATGACTACAACGACGCCACGCAGAACCCAAACCTGATCCCCAAGGGCACCATTGTCCGGGTGCGCCTGACCATCCGTCCCGGTGGCTTCGACGATCCCAGCCAGGGTTGGACGGGCGGCTATGCCACGCGCGGTGGCAGCGGCTCGGTCTATCTCAACGCTGAGTTCACGGTGCTGGAGGGGCCCTACGCCAAGCGGAAGATCTTCACGCTGATCGGCCTCTACAGCCCGAAAGGTCCGGACTGGGGCAATATGGGCCGCAGCTTCGTACGCGGCATGCTGAACTCGGCCCGCGGCATTTCCGACAAGGATGTCTCGCCCCAGGCCCAGGCAGCGCGACGGATCAGTGGCTTTGCCGATCTCGAAGGGCTGGAATTCCTCGGCCGCGTCGAGCCCGGCACTGATGCGAGCGGGGAGGCCAAGAACGAAATCCGCATGGCGGTCACACCGGACCACCGGGATTATGCGCAGGCGATGGGGCGGCAGCCAGCGCCGGCAGGTTATGCGCCGTCACCGGCTTATGGCCCGGCCGCCCACACGCCACTGCCCACTTTCCCCCAGCCTGCGCAAGCCTACGCCGCGCCCGCCCAGCCTGCCGCCGCGCCGGCCATGAACCAGGGTGCCTTCCCGGCCCCTGCGCAGCAGCCCGCCGCCGGCGCTGATCCTCGCCCCACCTGGGCGCGGTGAGGGAGGGCCGCACAGCATGATGCTCCGCCCCCGCCAGAAACTCTTCGTCGAGCGCAGCCTCCGTGCGCTCGACAAGCACGGCAACACCCTCGGCGTCGCCAGCACAGGTGCCGGCAAGACGATTATGCTGTCCGCTGCGGTGGGCGAGCATCTGGGCAACGGCAGCGGCAAGGCCGCCGTCCTGGCGCACCGGGATGAGCTGACAGCGCAGAACCTGGCGAAGTTCCGCCGCGTGAATCCGGGTATCACCACCTCGGTGGTGGATGCCGGCCAGAAGTCGTGGGACGGTCAGGTCACCTTCGCCATGGTGCCGACCCTCACGCGCGCCGCCAATCTCGACGCCATGCCGGCGTTGGACCTGCTGGTGATCGACGAGGCGCATCATGCCGTCGCCGGCAGCTATCTGCGCATCATCGATCGCGCACGCCAGCGCAACCCGGCCTGCCGCATCTACGGTGTCACCGCCACGCCGAACCGTGGCGACAAGATCGGGCTGCGCCAGGTCTTCTCCAACGTGGCCGACCAGATCCGGCTCGGCGAACTGATTGCGTCCGGCCATCTGGTGCCGCCGCGCACCTTCATCATCGATGTGGGCGTGCAGGATGAACTCCGCGCGGTGCGGCGCAGTGGCGACGATTTCGACATGGCCG
>JBBRVI010000564.1:0-1627 GCA_038247025.1 Acetobacterales bacterium | reverse complement strand
GGGTCACGTTCAGCCCTTTACCGCCGCACCGGTGAGTTGCGCCTCGATCTGACCGCGCGCGGCCTCGGCCCGGCCTGGGACGGTTTTCGGGCCGCGTGAGTAGAGGGGAGAGAAGGAGAAAATGCTGATGAAACACACCGCTTTTACCAACGCCCGCGCACCGCACCCGATCAGCGAGATCGAGTTCTGCGGCTGGGTCGGCCAGGCCGTTCCCGGCGACCGGCTGGAATACCATCGGGGCTTTCTGGTGCTGGACGCCTTCCCGATGATCTCGAAGCTGGCTGATCCGGACCGCAAGCGCCTTGCCCTGCTCGGGCTCCGAACCTTCTGGGCGGCCGAAGCAGGCCTCGTCCACCTCGTGCAGGAGCGGATCGGCCCGGACCAGTTCGCCTACATCGCCGTCGCCCGGCCGAAACCCAAAGCCGCCGCCGTCTCGCGGTCCGCCCTCCTGCTGAAGGAGATCGCGGCATGACCCTGCACAGATCAAACCGCATCGCCAAACCCGGAGATCCGAAAATGCCCCTTTCGCCGAACAGTCCTGTTCTCGCCAATCTGCCTGAAATCCCGGCAAGGGAAATCGCAGCCCTTCCCGCCGACATGCTTGCCGCCTTGCAATTTGAAGTCGGCGAAGCGTTCCAGCACATCAAGGCCATAAAGGCCCGCCTCGATGCCGCGCTCGCCCTGAAATATGGGGATCTGGCCACCGAGGCCCGTCGCTTGGCGGGCAAGGATTCCGGGACGGTACGGCTCCGGGACGGCGCCACAACTGTTGTTGCCGACCTCGCCAAGCGTGTGGATTGGGATCAGGAAAAGCTGGGCCAGATGGTCGAGCGCATTCGCGCCGCTGGCGATGATCCTGCCGAATATGTCGAGATCAGCTTCAAGGTGTCCGAGCGCAAATATGCGGCCTGGCCCGAGGCGATCCGGCAGGGCTTCGAGCCCGCGCGCACGGTGCGGACCGGTCAACTCGGCATTCAGCTTCTTGCCGATGAGGCCGGGCAATGAGCCTGCTCGCCCCGGTTTCGGCCCCGTCGCAGGATCTGCCCAGCCTGATCGACCGCGCGACCAGCATGCTTTTGGGCGCGAAGACTGCCGCCGAAGTGCTTGAAGCGCGCGAGGTGGCCGGTCTGGCCTATGATGTGGCCAAACGCGCCGCCCGGCTGCAGCGCGCCAAGAACGCCCATGATGATCTGGTGGCCGCCGCGCACCGCGCACAGGCCCATGCCTTGGAAATCGAGGCCCGCGCCAAACGACGGCTGGCAGACGAATACGATGCCGCACAAGCGCGGGGCGAAGTCGCCCGTGGTTCGGTGCGCACGGACATCGTTGGAGATTTCAACGATGTCCGGCCCGCTACCGCCGCGGATCTCGGCCTGCGCCGCGACGAGATCCACGAAGCCCGCATCATCCGCGACGCCGAGGCCGCAGACCCCGGCATCGTTCGGCGCGCGCTGGATGATCGCCTCGAACGCGGCGAGGAACCCACGCGCGCGGCCCTGCGCAAGATGGTGGTGGATGCCGCGATGCGCGGGTTGCGCCCGCAGCGGTCCGCCAGCCGGCGCAACCCGCTCCATGTTCCGCCGACGCCCGAGCAGGCGGCGTGGCGGCATGTCACCGGCACGTTCCG
>JBBRVI010000563.1:0-1631 GCA_038247025.1 Acetobacterales bacterium | reverse complement strand
CAGCAGGACCGGTCGCCGCTACGATCGGGAGTTTAAGAACAACGCCGTCGCGCTGGTGCGCAGCGGTCGCACCGTCACTGAAGTGTCCCGCGATCTGGGCGTCTCCAAATGGTCGCTCGGCCGCTGGGTCGAGCAGGCCAAGATCGGCCAAGCGCTCAGCGAGCCGAAGACCTTGAGCGTCGAGACCGCCGACCAGCGCGAGCTGCGCCGACTCCGGCAGGAACTCGAATACGTCAGCCGCCAGCGCGACATCTTAAAAAAAGCCTGCGGTATCTTGTCAGCGGAGATGCCGCCGCACCCTTCACGCTGATGGAAAAGCTCAACCCCGAATATCCCACCGACGCCCTGGCCGCGGCGCTGGAAGTCAGCGAGAGCGGCTTTGCCGCGCATCGCCGCAAGGCTCGGCGTCCGCGCCGCCAGCACGACGAGCAATTGCGTCCGCTCATCCGGGAAAGCTTCGAGCAGAGCCGGCGCACCTACGGCTGTCCGCGAGTGCGGCTCGATCTCCAGGACCGCGGCCAGCGCTGCGGCAAGAATCGCATCGCCCGGCTCATGCGGGAGAGCGGCCTGCGGCCCAAGCAGAAGCGCCGCTTCCGGCCCCGCACCACCGAGAGCCGGCACGCTCATCCCATCGCCGAAAACTGGCTGGCCAAAGTGCCCGCACCGGATCGTCCGGGCCTCGTCTGGCAGAGCGACTTCACCTACCTCGAAACCGGGGAAGGCTGGCTCTTCCTCGCCTTCACCCTCGACGCCTGCACCCGGCGCTGCGTCGCTCACCACTGCCGACCCGACATGCGCGGGGAACTCACCACCACGACCCTCGCCCTCGCCCTCCAGCGCCAGCCGCCGCCCCCCGGCCTGCTCCACCACAGTGATCGCGGCGTCCAATACGCCGCTGCCGCCTTTGCCCAGCTCGCCTCCGCCAGCGGCCTCACCCTGAGCATGAGTCGCACGGCCAATCCCTATGACAACGCCCTGGCCGAAAGCTTCGTCGCGACCCTCAAAACCGAATGCTTCGGTGAGGCCGTTCCACCCACCCGCGCCGCCGCAGAACTCCTGGCTTTCGACTACATCGAGACCTTCTACAACCGCCGCCGCCGGCACAGCTCCCTCGGCTATCGCTCACCGCTCGACTTCGAAAAACAAATGTTCCCCCCAAACAATCACCACTAACCTCAACTACCTACCAACAGTCCAAGCCGCTTTTTCGAGGAAAGATCAGACCGAACGCCAGCCACATGCCAAGCCCGGCTTGCTGAGCATCGATCACATTGCGGTCCCGACCAAGGTGGGTTACCAAATGCCAGCGGGTCGTGGCAGCAGCCGCAGGGAAGCGCCTGAGCGACCACGACGCCTACATCGTGGAATGCACGCCACGGTCCCCGCTGATCTAGTGTAGCAACGCCTTCTCTACGCACGAATTTGCGCGTCTTCCAACAGGCGGGCGCTCACTTTTTCCGCAAATGGTGCGGTCTGTTAGCAGGAAAACCATCGGCACCACCTTTCGCGCCAACCGCGAACCGCCCGTGCAAATGGGGGAAAATATGGCGATGCAAACGGATGGATTCGGCGCGGCTGCCCGGACGAGGCAAGGGCATGAAAACGCCAAACCTCGAATACGTCGGAACCTT
>JBBRVI010000562.1:0-1644 GCA_038247025.1 Acetobacterales bacterium | reverse complement strand
GCAGCCCCCGACGAACCCGCCCACACCGCGCCATTGACGGAGGAAATCGCTTTGCTCGACCAGCTCCTCGCCGCACCCGCGCCCGCCCCCACGCCGCGCACCAACCTGCGCGACGCCGCCACGGCGGTGCTCGAAGCCTGGGACGACCAGGCTGGTCGCTTTGGGACCCATGAGGGCGACATGATCGGCGCACTGGACGCGCCGATCGCGGCGCTGCGCGCCATGCTCGCCGGCAAGCCCGATCGCACGCCGCGCGAGCCTGGCACGCTGCGCAAGCCGCGTGAGGGCACCAAGCAGGAGCGGGTGCTGGCCATGCTGCGCCGGCCTGAGGGTGCGACGGTCGCGCAAATCGCAGAGGCCACGGGGTGGGCGCAACACACGGTCCGCGGCTTCTTTGCGGGCCTCAAGAAGAAGGGCCACGCGGTCGAGGTGCGCGAGCGCATCCGCCAGGTCGGGCCAAACAAGACCGGCGCGAAGGGCTCCTACACGGTCTACGCCCTGCCGGAGTGACGCCGAGATGGGGGACTGGTCAGGGCTCGCTGCTGGAAGGCTGCGCGCCCTGATGTCGTTCCCAGGGTTTCTGTTTCGGCTCTGGCGGATCGAGCGCCAGGACCAGGTCCTGCGCCGTCCACCCTTGGCGCTTGGCCGCATGCGCCACGCCCAGCAGGACTGCACGCGCATCGTCGATGTACAGCTTGACGACGCGTGGGGTGCCAACGCCGTTGCCTGCCAGAGCCATCGCTCTCGCCGTTGCGTAGACCATCTTCTCGATGTCTTTTGGCCCGTTCGGCTTTGGCATTTGCGCTGTCCTTCGGTTGTTGCTGGATGATGCACATTGAGCATCTCGCTGCCCATCGGAATCCTACAAAAGACATCGATCATTCAACTTGGCTGCACTCCGACACAACGCGAATCCTCCATCACGCGCAGGGCATCCCGCCCAGCCGAGATGGAGACGACGATGACCACCACCTCCCTTCCACACCAGACTGCCGAAGGCCCGCAGGATCGCGCCGCCTGGCAGCAGCTTCTCACCATCGCGCCGCGCAGCACCGACAGCGTGGGCCGCGCGACAATCCAGATGTGCACCGCCAGCGACGGGCGGGCGATCTTTGCCAAGGTGGAATACGCCACCTGGCAGGCCGAGAAGGAGGAGGGCTGATGCCCTCCGAACGCCGCTGGATCATCCTGGCGCAGGACGGCCGGCACGTGACCATGGGTCGCGCAGCACCACCCAGCGAGGCGGAGGTCGAAGCCGCCGCCTCGGCGCTTAACGCCCAGGGCCTCGCGGGCTGGCTCGCCACGCTCGACGGAAACTACTGGTCGCGCCGCCGCGTGAGCCTCGCGCCCCTGCAGATGCTCGGCGACTGCGCCAGCCTGGATTGGCCCGCTGCCATCACCGCCTTCGAAGCCGCCCGCCAGCGCGCCCTTCGTCCCCTCTGAGAAGGCCAGCATCGCCAACATGCGCGGCGGGAGGTCGCCGCCATGCCGGAACTGACCTCCTCCACCCGCGAGGCCGCCCGTCGCATCGGCGTCAGCGATACCGCCATCCACAAGGCCGAGCGAGCGGGCCGCATCACACGCGAGCCGGACGGAAATTGGGACATCGACAAAACCCGCCGCCGCCTGACCGAGACGGCCGAT
>JBBRVI010000561.1:0-1645 GCA_038247025.1 Acetobacterales bacterium | reverse complement strand
ATCCACCCCGTGGGCCGCAAGGTTCGCACCCCACACAGATTTGGATGACCCCATGACACTCCCCTGGATAGCAGCAAAGATCCTGCTGCGTCCGGTGGGGGAGCTGCGCCCGCATGCCGGCAACGCCCGTGTGCACAGCCCCGAGCAGCTGGAGCAGATCAAGGCCAGCATGCTGGCCTTCGGCTTCACCAACCCGCTGCTGGTGGACGAGGACGGCGTGCTGATCGCGGGCCATGGCCGGCTGGAGGCGGCGGCCGCACTCGGCATGGCAAAGGTGCCCACCATCGTGCTGCGGCATTTGTCTGCGGCGCAGAAGGAGGCGCTGCGCCTTGCCGACAACCGCATCGCGGAGAACGCGACCTGGGACCAGGCGCTGTTGCGCGATGCGCTGGCCAGCGTGCAGGCGGCGGAGATCGACCTGGCGGCGCTGGGCTTCTCGGCGGACGAGCTCGCGGACATCCTCGCGGCGGCTGGAGATGCCGTGTCCGACGGCGACGCGCCCGAGGCTCTGTCCGCGGCCGACGCCGAGGGGGACGGCGCGACTGGCGCGGCGGTCACGGAGGAAGTGCCGGCGGAGGATCCCGCCGATGCCGATCCCGAGCCGCCGCGCCAGGCCGTCACCCGCCCCGGCGACCTCTGGCTGCTCGGCGAGCATCGCCTGCTCTGCGGAGACAGCACCGACGCTGCCACCGTGGCGCGCGTCATGGGCGAGGATCGTGCCGCACTGCTGTTCACCTCCCCGCCCTATGGGAACCAGCGCGACTACACCACCGGCGGCGGCACCGATTGGGATGCCCTGATGCAGAACGTGTTCCGGCATCTGGATGCGGCGATGCGGCCCGATGGCCAAGTGTTGGTGAACCTCGGCCTGATCCACCGCGAGAGCGAATGGATCCCGTATTGGGCCGGCTGGCTGGACTGGATGCGCGCCCGCGGCTGGCGCCGGTTCGGCCTCTACACCTGGGACCAGGGGCCAGGCCTACCGGGCGACTGGAATGGCCGCCTCGCACCGGCCTTCGAGTTCGTCTTCCACTTCAATCGCCAGGCCCGGCAGGCGAACAAGATCGTGCCGTGCAAGTGGGCCGGCACGACGAACAAGGGCAGCGGCCTCCGTGCCGCCGACGGCACCATCTCGGAATACCAGCACGCCGGGCTGCCGGTGCAGGACTTCCGGATCCCCGACAACGTGCTGCGCCTGACCCGGCACAAGGGCCGCGGCATCGAGACCGAGCACCCCGCGGTGTTCCCGGTGGTGCTGCCCGAGTTCCTGATGCGGACCTACACCGACGAGGGCGAGGTGGTGTTCGAGCCCTTCGGCGGGAGCGGCACCACTGTCCTGGCCGGCCAGCGCACCGGCCGCCGCGTACGGGCGATCGAGCTGGCACCGGCTTATGTCGACCTGGCGATTGCCCGCTGGCGGATGCTGCATCCCGACCTAGCGGTGACGCTGGCCGATGATGGGCGCGATTACGACGCTGTCGCCGCGGCGCGGATGGAGGTCTCTGCCAATGCAGCCTGATCTCGTTGTCTCCGCCATGCCGGTGGCGGCACTGGTCCCCTATGCCGAGAACGCGCGCACCCACTCCCCCTCGCAGGTGGCGCAGATCGCCGCCTCCATCGCCGAATTCGGCTTCGTGAACCCGGT
>JBBRVI010000560.1:0-1646 GCA_038247025.1 Acetobacterales bacterium | reverse complement strand
CTTTGTGGGCACCGTGGCCCTTTGCAAATTCATCCTGTCGGGAGACATCATCGAATGAACGCCGACTGGACCGAGATCGCGGTAAGCGTGCTGCTGCTGATCGGCGGCGGCTTTGCCCTTCTGGGCTCGATCGGCCTCGCGCGGCTGCCCGACTTCTTCACGCGCCTGCATGGGCCGACAAAGGCCACGACGCTGGGTGTGGGCGCGCTCCTCATCGCCTCGATCGTGCAAGCCGAAGAGGGCGTGAGCTTCCGGGCATTGGCGATCACGCTGTTCCTGGTGATCACCGCCCCGGTGACGGCGCATCTTCTCTCCAAGGCGGCGCTGGCGGAAAAGCGACGGGTCTCGGGGAAAAGCTGACCTCATCGGATTGCCGCAGGCGCCTCGCCAGCCTGTGCGAGAGCTGTGGCGGCGCTGGCCGCAGTCCGGGTAAGCTGACGGCCGCCTGGCAGCGACTCCATAGTTTGGACACTCGGCGTGGTCGTGGGTGCGAAAGCAATTTGCACCGAATGGCCTTCCTGTCCTGCGACCGGGGCGCGCAGAAACCGCTACCGGATGCCGATGACATTGGGGTCGGCGGCAATCGCGATCCCGCAGCACACTTTCTCGACACGGTGGAGATCGCCCGCCAGGTTGTGGAGCCGGCCGATCCGGTCAACCCGAGGATGCCGGGAATCAGCGCCGTCCAATGCGTGAGGCCGGTGATCGCGACGGTACCGGCCCCTATCACGGTCAGGACGGCGCCATAGGCCATTAAGAGACGTGACATGGGCTGCACAGATGTCATGCGGGGATGTCCGCGGCGTGAAAGGTGCGCCGAGGGCGTGGCGGGGATTTCGGCTGGTCAGCCTGAACCCGGGCTGTGCGCGACGGTCTGCCTGCGTGGGGCCGGGACGGCACAACATCGCCACCTTGGTCGCAGCGATAAATGAAGCGCCCCCGCTTTAAGGGGAGGGAAGTGGCAGCGCCGGTCATGGCAGGGGCGCCCTCCAGTTGCTGGAAGCGCTGTTTTGCAGCCTTGCCCTGGCGTCGTCATACATAAATATATCCCCCGATGCAGGGGACGCGCGGCGCCGTCCAGCCGTGCCTGCAGATGAGTTGGCCATTTCAGCTCCGGGGACCGAGAACGCCCAGATGATCTGGGATGAGCGCTACGGTGATGTCGCCGAGCCGCCACCGCTGGACCAGGGTGGATACCCCGATCAACTACACCCTGCATAAATTCCGTTGAGAGCATTCGATGGCCTTGCCGACAACTGGGTGCACGGACGGCTGTATCGTCTGCGATGTCGGCGAGCGGTTTCTCAAGCCGGCAGCTAAGCGCGTGCTGGCGCTCGGCGCGGGCATGGCGATCATTGAAGAATTTCTGCTCAGCCGGAACTATACCCCTACTCTGCCATAACTCGAAAATAGCGCTTGCAAATCAGTGTCCAGGCGATCCGAGCTGTTCCGTGATTCGTCCCAGCCTGTCAAACAGCGTCCAATATTTTCCAGGTTACGTGGTCATTTTCGACTGTTTTCTCCTCAGCTAGCAGCCTGTCGGACTTAACGCGCCGCCTCGGCCAGAGGTAGAGTGTGTGGCCGCTGATTCTTCCCCCTCCCTTGGATCCTGCCCTGCATGAGCAACTTCCGTCCCGTCGACCGCG
>JBBRVI010000559.1:0-1663 GCA_038247025.1 Acetobacterales bacterium | reverse complement strand
CTCGGCCCGGTTTGGGCGCGACGGATTGAGGAAGCGGCCGAAGCGAAGAACGCCCCGCCTGATTACGTGGCGGCGGGCCTGCTGGCGGGGGCCGCTGCCTGCATCGGGAATGCCCGATGGGCTGCGCCCTGGCCCGGTTGGGATGAGCCGCCCTTCCTCTGGATTGGTGCGGTGGGCAATCCATCCAGCGGCAAGACGCCCGGCATGGGTGCCACCTTTGGCGACGTGCTGCCCGAACTGGAAAAGGAACTCTCGGCCGATTTCCCTGAGAAGCTGCGCGGATGGGAGACGTTGAACGCCGAGGCCAGCGCGATCAAAGACAAGTGGGAAAAGGAAGTTGCCAGAGCGGTAAAGGGTGATCTTGCCCCGCCGCGCATGCCGGAAGGTGCCATGCCGCCGCTGCGCCCGGTGCGGCCCCGGCTGACGACAAGCGAGCCGACGATTGAGGCGGTGGCGCTGCTGCTGCAAGGCTGCCCGCGCGGCCTGATTCTGCATCGTGATGAACTGGCCGCGTTCATCGGCAGTTTCGGTAAATACGGCAATGGCGGCGGCGGTGGTGATCGGCCCGCATGGCTGGAAAGCTGGAACGGGAAATACAAGGCGATTGATCGGGCGGGCCGGCCTGAGCCGATCATCGTGCCGCGTTTCGGGCTGGGCATCGTGGGCACAATCCAGCCGGATCGTTTGGAGGAATTGACGGGCGGGCCGGATGACGGTTTGGCGGTGCGCTTCCTCTGGACCTTCCCCGAGCCGCGCCCCTTCGCGCGCCCCAAGCGCCAGCACGATGCCGAGGCCTGGCAGCGTGATCTTGTGCGCCTGCTGCGCCTCGCAATGGTGACGCCAGACGGAGGTGAGCCGCGCCCCTGGTTCATGCGCTTCTCGGATGACGCCGCCGCGCTGGTGGAAGATGCCGCGAAAGATTGGGCCGGGCGGGAGGCGAATGCGGCGGGCTTGATGTTGGGCGCTTTGGGCAAGGCGCGTGGGCACATGATCCGGCTGGCCCTGGTGGTGGAGTTGCTGCGCTGGTGCGCCGAGCGGCACGGCGAGGAAGCCCCGGCCGAGGTGGGGCAGGATGCCGCCGCCGCCGCCGCTGGGTTGATGGACGCGTATTTCCTGCCCATGGCCGAGCGGGCTTTCGGGAGTGGAGCGCTTTCCGAGGATGAACGCCTCGGTCGCACGCTGCTGCGCCACATCCTCGCCACGGGGGCCGATATGGTGAATGAGCGGGCTATCAGGGAGACGCCGGGGCTTCGCGGCCTATCCAGCGCCGATGCGGTGAAGGCGGCGGTGGCGGTGCTGCGCCGGGATGACGTGCTGTTGCCGCAACCGCATGAGGCCAAGGCCGGCCGGCCCCGCACCGATCATCGGGTGAACCCGCGCATAGCCGAGGTGCATGCGGCCTGGAAGGCGCAGCGCCAGCGAGAAGCGGGCGGTTGAGCCGCTTCCTTGCCCGCGCGCTGGCCATGGTGGCGGCCGAGGCGGATGCGCGCGCCAAGGCCCCCGATCCGGCCCCGGTGGGGGTTTTGGGGGTTTTGATTATTGGGGATTGGGGTGGTTCTGAGAACGTCCTTTCTCCCGCTGGCCCTCTGCTGGGGGTGTTGGAGGTTGAGGCGGGTCAGGCGCCGGCCTGGTGCCCGCCCGCCCCTATCGCGCCGCTTCCCTG
>JBBRVI010000558.1:0-1665 GCA_038247025.1 Acetobacterales bacterium | reverse complement strand
GGCCGAGCTGGAAGGTGGGCGCGAAATCCAGGATGGCGGTCTGCTTCTGGATGGCCTCCACGATCTCGCGGCGGCCATGGCCGGCATTGCAGCACCATAGCCCGGCCGTGCCGTCCAGGATTTCCCGGCCCTCATGGGTGAAGTAGAGCATGCCTTCGGCGCGGGCGAGCAGGCGCGGGGTGTCCTTGAAATACTTGTTGTCCGAGTAGGGCATCCAGAAGGCGTCAAGGTTGTTCGGACGCGGGACGGAGAGTTCGTTCATTGCAAGTCGCTCCAGGCTCTGAATGGAGCTTAGACCTGCGTGCCGGGCTGCGCTATGCTCCAACACCGATTTCACGCAAGGACGCCCGCCTCGTGCTCTCCACCTCGCCGCAATTTACGGAAAACGCCCGCCGCGCCATGGCCGATGTGGGGCTGCAAAAGGCGCTGGGCACCGCCAAGGGCGCCTTCCTGCAACGCCGCGCCGCCGCCGTGGAGCGGCTGCCGGAGTTCGAGCAACTGCGCGACATCGGACGCGACATCAAGGACCACACCCTCGCCAACCTCGACTTCTACCTGGAGAAATTCGCGGAAAACGTGGAGCGCGCCGGCGGCGTGGTGCATTGGTGCAGCACGCCTGACGAAGCCCGCGCCGCCGTGCTCGAGATTTGCCGCAAGGCCAATGCGCGCACGGTCACCAAGGGCAAGTCCATGATCTCCGAGGAGCTGGGGATCAATGACCACCTGGAGACGCACGGCATCACGCCGGTCGAGACGGACCTCGGCGAATACATCATCCAGCTGCGGGGCGAGACGCCTTCGCACATCATCGCGCCAGCCTTCCACCTCAACCGCGAGGATTGGGAGGCGAGTTTCCGCGAAATGCACACCGACCTGCCGAAGGACCGCGTGTTTTCCGAACGCCGAGACATCCTGACCGAAGCGCGAACGCGGCTACGCGAGAAGTTCATCGCCGCCGATGTGGGCATCACCGGCGCCAATTTCCTGATCGCCGAGACGGGGTCCTCCGTCATCGTCACCAATGAGGGCAATGGAGATCTGACGCAGACCTTGCCGCGCGTGCATATTGCGCTGGCCAGCATCGAGAAGGTCGTGCCCACGCTGGAGGACGCGACCAGCCTGCTGCGAATCCTGGCGCGCTCCGCCACCGGGCAGGATTTCTCCGTCTACACCACGTTTTCGACCGGCGTGCGCCGCAAGGGCGATCTGGACGGGCCGGAGGAATACCATGTCGTTCTGATTGATGGCGGCCGTTCCAACATGATCGGCACCGAGTTCCAGGACATGCTGCGCTGCATCCGCTGCGCTGCCTGCATGAACCATTGCCCGGTCTATGGCGCGACGGGCGGGCATGCCTATGGCTGGGTGTATCCCGGGCCCATGGGCTCGGTGCTGACGCCCTCGCTGATCGGCGTGGAGACGGCCGGGCATCTGCCCAATGCCAGCACCTTCTGCGGCCGCTGCGAATCGGTTTGCCCGGTGAAGATCCCGCTGCCCAAACTGATGCGCCATTGGCGCGAACGCGAGTTCGAGCGGCACCTCAAGCCCGGCGCGATGCGCAGTGGCTTGGACGTCTGGGCCTGGTTTGCCAAGCGGCCGGGGATGTACCGCCTCGCCACGCGCATGGGCATTGGCGCGCTGCGGCTGCTCGGGCGCAAGAGGGGC
>JBBRVI010000557.1:0-1667 GCA_038247025.1 Acetobacterales bacterium | reverse complement strand
TTGCCCGGCAGGCGATGCTTGCATCGCCGAGAGGGGGCGGTCACGGTGCCGATCTCCTCGCCTTCGGGGATCTGGTCGAGCAACTCCGGCAAGACCCCTCGCCGGTTCGCTCGAACCGGTGGCGCTCACCGGCTCGATGTCACCATCACTGCCGGGGGTGAATTCCACCGCCCGGATGTCCGAAGTGGCCGTGTCCATGGCCAGATGCACCTTGCGCCCCCTCTGACGGTTTGCAGGCAAACCGTTGCCGGGCAACGATTGGCGTGACGGGGTTAAAGAAACCGAGTAACGGTACAAATGCCTGTCGATGCGGACCGTACTGTTCCAAAGTTCATGCACGCTTGATCATCGGTAACTATATGCAGCATTCCGGTGTCCCCTCACCCATTTTTCAAACCGAAATCCGACCGGTAGAAACGGTCAGAGCAACTGGTTATAAGCGGCCAGTGCAATGCTGCGCAGAACCTCGCGCGGAACGGTGCCGACCACGGCATAACTGAGATCGCGGTCCATCCAGTAAAAGCTTTGGGTGGCTCCTTGTTCCGCAAACTGAAACGCGGTCGTGCTGCTTGCGCCTTGCGGGGCGATGTAAAGCGTAATTCGTTGCCCGTCGGCATTTTCATACATGTAAAGTGCTGCCGCTCCATGATCGGACGGTACGATCCGCCCGCCCATCAAGGTAAAGCCTGCGGCGGCAAAATCAGGCGGACGCGTCTGATGCCCCAACCGTTTCGACATCCATGCGTTCAGGTGATCAGCGTCTGAGGCCGCAACCTCCACTGGATGGGCCACCTCGACCACATAGGTTTCATAAGCGCGGATCGCATTGGCGGCGAGCGTCTGGGATGCGGTGGCAGGCGAAGTCAGATCGCGGGCGAACCACCCAGCCCCGGTGCCCACCGTCAGCGCTGCAATCGTTGCCGCAACGAGCGAAAGGCGGGCCTGCGTGCGACCATTTGCTCTCGCGGCATCATCGGCCTCGGCGCGGCGGATCACCTCGGCCAGACGGTCGGGCACGGGTTCGCGCGCGACGGGCTGATACAGCGCCTCAAGCGCCGCATCCTGCCGCTGCCAGTCTGCCAGCATGGCGCGGGCGGCGGGATCATCGGCCAACCGAGCCGCTAGGGCCGACATCACATGGGCCGGCAGCTGGCCGACCACATAATCCAGCAATTCGGCTTCAGTCAGGGCAGTTTGGTCACTCATGGTCTGGCACCTTGGCTTGGCCCCTTGGTTAGTGTCGGTCCGGCGGTGCGCCCGGTCAGCAAGCGCAGGGTGGCGCGGGCGCGGGCCAGCCGCGACATCAGCGTGCCCTTAGGAATGTCAAGCAGGCTGGCCGCTTGATCAAGGCTCTTGCCCTCCAGCGCCACGATCAGAAGCGCTTCGCGCTGATCCCCGGGTAGGCGGGCCATGGCATCGTGCACCTCGCGCAGGGCAAGGCTGGCATCTTGGCCACCCCCCTGTGCTGGCTCGAATGTAAGATCCTCGATGGCCACCAGATGGCCGGGGCTTGGGTTCTGGCGTTGCAGATCGCGGTATCGATTGACCAGAATACGAAACAGCCAAGCCTGAATCGGGCCGTCACCGCGCCAAAGATGACGCTTGGCAACGGCCCTTTCAAGACAATCCTGCACTAGATCGTCCGCCCGGTCACGGTCACGCATCAA
>JBBRVI010000556.1:0-1674 GCA_038247025.1 Acetobacterales bacterium | reverse complement strand
TCGGTGGGGCCAGGCCCTTCCACCGGCGGTGCGGGCGGCTTGCCGCCAGGCTTCTTGCCGGTGGCCGCCGTCTTGGCCGCGCGTGCCGCCAGCCTGGCTTCTTGCTCGGCCTTCTCGCGGACATGCCGCTCCTTGGCGCGTGCTTCGATAATGGCCCGTGCGCGGGCGATCTCCGCCAGGCGATGCTCGCGCCTCGCTAGCTCATCGGGAATTGAAAGGCCGTCTGGCGCGTCGGCCTGATCCGCGGCTTCCGCGCGGGCCATCAGGCCAGTGACTTCAGCCTGCAACTGCGCCTCGATCTGGCCCGCGCGCTCATAGGACAGCGCGCTGTGGCGGCTCGCATTGGCGTGCAACTTGGTGCCGTCCAGCGCCACCGTGCCCAACTTGAGCACACCCATCTGGCGCGCCAGCATCAGCACCTGCACGAATACCGTCCCGATCTGCTTGAGAAAGCGCCGCCGAAACGCGGCAATGGTGTCGTGGTCCGGGTGCTGGTTGGCGGCGATGAAACGGAACGCCACCTGATCATAGGTCGCCCGCTCCAGCTTGCGGCTGGAAAAGACGCCGGTAGCGTAGCCGTAGATCAGGATGCCGAGCAGGACGGTCGGGTGGTACGACGCCTCCCCGGAGCCGCGATAGCTGCCGATCATCGCGCGCAGGTCGAGGCTGCCGATCACCTCCACCACGAAGCGCGCCAGGTGCCGCTGTGGCAGCCATTCGTCCACCGATGGCGGCATCAGGAAGCCGGTGTCGCGGTCGACGGGGCGGAAGTTGCTCATGCAGACGGATCCAGGACGAGGGGAAGCGCAGCAACGTCCCAGGATTCTAACACTGGCCGAAGCGGCGCGTTAAGTCCGACAGGCTGGTAGAAACCATTGAATCTACAGCACGAAACCCGCTCGTATTGATTCCATGTGAGCGGATGGTGCTGTAGGCCACCACGGCCTGCCCGAGACTCCCCGTGGGCTGGCGCGCGAAGACGCGTCCGAGGATATCGAGGCTACCGCCAGGGGCGACCGGCACGATGATCCGGACCGGCCGGTCAGGCCAGCTCGGCTGCGCCCGAGCGGCCAGGGGAAGGGCGGGCGAATTGAGCGCGCTCATGGAAGTTTTTCCCTCATAGCCGCCGAACTTGCGTAAGCAAAAGATTTTTGTTCTATACAGCGGCCGCTGACCGAAGGAGGATCTCCCCATGGCCGCCACTGCGGAGTTGGACCGCATCGACCGCGAAATCCTCCGCCTGCTGATGCAGGATGCGGCGCGCTCGCTGGCCGAAATCGCGCTGGAGGTGGGGCTGACAGCCACCCCCTGCTGGAAGCGCATCCGCCGGATGGAGGAGGCCGGCATCATCACCGGCCGCGTCGCCATCGTGGATGCGGCGCTGGTCGGCTTGCCTATCTCAGTCTTCGTTGCCGTGGAAACTGGAGATCATTCAGCCGACTGGATCGCCCAATTTGCCGCCGCGGTAGCGAGCCTGCCTGAAATCGTCGAGTGCTGGCGACTTGGCGGCGACGTCGATTACCTGCTGCGCGTCGTCGTGCCCGACATGGCGGGTTATGACGCCTTCTACCGTCGCTTCGTCGCGACCGTGCCGGCGCTGCGCAAGGTCACCGGTCGTTTCGCCATGGAACGGGTGAAAGGCACCACGGCGCTGCCGATTTGACGATTGATCCC
>JBBRVI010000555.1:0-1675 GCA_038247025.1 Acetobacterales bacterium | reverse complement strand
GAGCATTGAGCAGGATCGCGGCATTTCCGTCGCCACCTCGGTCATGACCTTCGAGCGCGACAACCTCGTCTTCAACCTGCTGGACACGCCAGGCCACGAGGATTTCTCGGAAGACACCTACCGCACGCTCACGGCCGTGGATGCAGCCGTGATGGTGCTGGATGCGGCCAAGGGCATCGAGGCGCAGACGCTCAAGCTGTTCGAGGTGTGTCGCCTGCGCGACATTCCCATCATCACCTTCATCAACAAGATGGACCGCGACGGGCGGGACCCGCTGGAACTGCTCGACGAGATCGAGAAGACGCTGGCACTGGACGTCTCGCCCGCCGCCTGGCCGGTGGGGCAGGGGCGCGATCTGCTCGGCGTGTATGACCTGCTGACCCCCGCGCTGCGGCTGCTGGATACGGCGGATGGAAGCCATATTCCGGTGAAGGGGCTGGATGATCCCGCGCTGGA
The DNA here is from genome assembly GCA_038247025.1 of Acetobacterales bacterium. Lineage (GTDB taxonomy): Bacteria > Pseudomonadota > Alphaproteobacteria > Acetobacterales > Acetobacteraceae > Roseococcus. The sequence goes on along the minus strand of JBBRVI010000555.1, from coordinate 1,219 downwards.
AAATCTTGTCCCGTCCGCGATGCTGGCCGAACTGCGCGAGCAGGCGGGGCTGGTGACGGGTGGCTATCCGGAATTCGACGAAGCGGCCTTTCTGCAAGGGACGATGACGCCGGTGTTTTTCGGCTCCGCGCTGCGGGATTTCGGCGTAGGGCATTTGCTGGATGGGCTGGCGCGCCTCGCACCCCCGCCGCGGCCGCGCGCCTCGGATGCAAGGATGGTCGCCCCAGGTGAGGCGAAGCTGACGGGCTTCGTGTTCAAGGTGCAGGCCAATATGGACCCGCAGCATCGGGACCGCGTGGCGTTTCTGCGCATCTGTTCGGGGCGGCTGCAAAAGGGCGCGCGCTTGCTCCAGGTGCGTACGGGCAAGCAGGTGCCGGTGAATGCGCCGCTTTTCTTCTTCGCGAAAGACCGCCAAGTGGCGGAAGAGGCCTGGCCGGGCGATGTGGTGGGCATCGCGAATCACGGCATCCTGCGCATCGGCGATACGTTGACCGAGGGCGAGGCGATCAATTTCCGTGGCGTGCCATCCTTTGCGCCGGAGCATCTGCGCCGCGTGCGGCTGGATGACCCGATGCTGGCAAAGAAGCTGAAGAAGGCGCTGGAGCAATTGGCCGATGAGGGCGTGGTGCAGTTGTTTCGCCCGTTGGATGGCTCTCCGCCGGTGATCGGCGTGGTGGGGCTGTTGCAGATTGATGTGCTGCAAAGCCGGTTGAAGGTGGAATACGGCGTGCCGGCGAGCTTCGAGCAGACGCAGTGGGAGTATCTGCGCTGGGTGACCTCGGAGGATCGCGCCGCGGTGGAGCGGTTCAGCCAGTTCAATCGTAGCGAGCTGGCTGAGGATCATGATGGGGAGCTGGTGGCTCTGTTCACCTCGGATTGGCGGCGCAAACGGGCGGAGGAGGAGTGGAAGATGCTGCGGTTCCATGCGTTGCGGGAGCAGCATAGTCTTTCGGAGAGCCAGTAAGACGCAGGGCTCTGCCCTGCACCCGCTGGGGCCTCGGCCCCAGACCCCATTTAATGATCGGTTTCCAAAGGCCAATGGCCTTTGGTGGGGTCAAGGGGCAAAGCCCTTTGCCTTATACCAATTCCCATTGATCAGAACCTATGTGCCCATTCGCGCAGTCCGATGGACATGATGCGCCAGGGCTGATCGACGAGGCGGTTCCAGTGATGGCAGCAGTGGGCGACGATGTCGTCATGGTCCTGAAAGATGCGGTTC
>JBBRVI010000554.1:0-1677 GCA_038247025.1 Acetobacterales bacterium | reverse complement strand
GGCGGCGGCAATGGCTGGCGCGGCAGCATGTCAATCAGGTCAACCATGGGCCACCGCCTCCCGTGCGAAGGCGTAGGGCGGCCAGGGGCCGGAAAGCGCCAGGGCGAGGCCGGTGCCGTCCAGCTCTTCGGCCGCAGTCTCCAGCGCCGCGCGCAGCCGTGGCTGGGCCGGGCCGGGAAGCAGCAGGTTGAAGCCCGCCACGGCGTTCTCCTGTTGCGGTGCCCCGGCGCGCAGATGCGCCGAAACTCCTTCCAGCAACCGGCTCAGCGCCAGCGTGCTGTCATGCCGGTGTTGCTGGCGGGCGGTGGCCAGTGCGCGCTCCAGCTGGCGGCCCAGCATGAAGGCCGTGCCGGGGCCGGCGGCCTCAACCCGGGCAGCAAGTGCTGCCAGGCCAGTGTCATGCGCGCGCAGCCAGGCGGCATGGGCCACGGCATCTTCGGAGAGCAGCACGGACCATTCGCTCTGGCCGCGCACCGCACCCAGTGCCGCGGCAAAACGCGGTGCTCCGTCACGCAGCCAAGCGCGCAGCGGCGCCTCACCGGAGAAGATGGCCCCGAAGGCCAGCGGCAGCACCGCGTCGTGCAGCCCGGCCACCACCGCATGATGCGCTGCGGCGCGCTCGGCCAGCCAATCCGGATTGTCGATACGGCATTGAGGGCCGGCCTCGAACCAGGCGCGCGGCACCGGGCTTGCGAGTGCCGCGACCTCGCCCTCCGCGAGCGCAAAGAGGGCCGCGCCAGGCAGGATGGCGGCGACATCGGGCGGCGCGCAGCCGGCATCAATCACGGCATAGGTGTAGAGCGCGTCGTTCATGCGGCCTCTGCGGGGATGTCGAGATAGCGGCCGGGGCGGGCCAGGAAGGCTTGGCGGCGTAGCGGGCCATGCTGCCGCGTCACCTGCTGGCGCAGCAGCCGGTAGGCGGCGCCGGCTTCGGCCATCGCTTCGGCGCTGGCGTCCGGGCCTTGGGTATCGGGGTGCAGCCGGGCCGCGAGGTTACGCCAATGCAGCGCCAGTTCGCGCGGCTCCAGGGTCTCGGGCAGGTCCAGACGGTCCCAGGCGGCGGAAAGCTCGGCCGTGTCGCAGCGCACCATCCGTAGCGCGCCCAGGGCCAGGGCGGGCAGGGGGCCGCGCAGGTCGCAACTCGCGCCATCGGTCGCGAAGGCGGGCAGCGCGCCAAGTGCGGCTTCGATAGCGGCCTCGGCGCCGGCGGGCAGGATGATGGTGGCGCCGGTTTCGGCATCGCCCTGTGCAGGAATGGCCTCGGCAATGGCGATGACATGGGGGCGCAGGGCGGCCAGCAGGGCGGCGTGGCGGGCAGCGACCTCCTCGGTCAGCAGCCGTTTGATCGCGGCGGCCATCGCCGGGCGCGAGCCTGTGGTGATGGTGTCGCGCCGCGCGGCGATGACGGCTTCAGGGCTCCAACGCAGCACCACATCCCATTGGTGGCGGCTGCCGAAGCGCGGCATGGCCGCTGCCAGCTCGGACCGCGCGGCATCGAGCATGGGGGCGAGTTCAGTTTCCGGGCAGATCGCAGCCCCGGGGTCGCAGGCCAGGAAGGGGCCGGCCTGGCACAGCGCCTCCAGCCTTTGCTGTACGGCGGCGAGGCTGCGCAGCAGCGCCGCCTTGTCGCGCTTGAGAAAGAGGCCCCGCGTCGATGGCTCGGCTGGCACGACCAGT
>JBBRVI010000553.1:0-1678 GCA_038247025.1 Acetobacterales bacterium | reverse complement strand
ACATCGGCCGGGGTGCGGATCTCCTGGCGGAACCAGCCGCCCATCTGCGCGCCCGTATCGCCGCAGGGGATACCGACGATGTTGTAGTCGGCAAAAAGCGCGTCGGCGAATTGCTGCCCGCCGCCATGGCGCATCCACGCCGTCATCTGGCGCGTGTTCAGGCCGAACGGCATCGCGGTGAAGAAGGCGAAGCCCGGCTCCTTGCCAATGTACCAATATGCGGCGGAATGCCCGCATTCGATGGTGCCGGCCTGCACCGCATCCAGCACCTGCAGCCCCGGGACGATTTCGCCCGCCGGGAAGATCTGGATGCGGAAGCGGTTGTCGGTCAGCGCGGCCACGCGATTGGCCACCCGCTCGGGCGTGCCGAACAGCACATCGAGGTTGCGCGGGAAGCTGGACTGGCAGCGCCAGCGGATTTCCGGATTGGCCTGGGCCAGCGCGGGGGATACGAGTGCAGCCGGCGCAGCGACAGCAGCCGCGCCAAGGACGAGACGACGATTCATTGACGTTTTCCTCCGAAAAATAAATTCCTGGTGAGACTCGCATAACGCAGCCACGCGCCGAGGGGAAGAAGGATGCGAGCGGCGCGGTCAAGCGCCAAAGCGAATCATCCCTCGTGATCGCGAAGCCGGGAGCGAAACCTTTGCCGGGAGACAAGGCCAGTCAGGCCAGCATGCCTCACCCGCCCATCACTCCCGCCACGCGCGCGAACGGCGGCCATGCCTGCGCAATCTGCTCACGGAACAGCAGAAGCCCGAGGACCATCAGCAGAACCACGATGACGCTGACCAGCCAGGCGATGGGCAGCAACGCGTCGCGTCTAGGTGCGGCGACCACCTGGGGCAATGGGCCCCTGCCGAGGTGGGGTGGCCCGCGCCGTTGCAACGGCGGTGGCACGATGGGGGGCCGGCGGGACGGGGCTGGCTCTAATGAGGCGTCCTGCATGAGAGCCGGCGCTTCCACAGGCGGCTCCGGCGCCAGGAAATCGGGCATCGCATCTTCTGGCGCAGGGGGTTCCAGTTCGGCCGCAGGTGGCGTTGCCGGCACCCACTCCTGGCCACAGGCCGCGCAGCGCAGAGGCTTCCCACTGGCCAGCAGCGAGTCCGGCACGCGATAGGTCGCGGCGCAGTTTGGGCAGGCAATGTCCATGTCGCGCTCGCATGTGCCAAGGCAGCGCCTATCCTGCAACCTCCTGTTTGCTTTATTATGAAGGCACCTGCGAAACTCGGGATATGGTGCGTTTTTCACAAGTCGGCCTGCGCTATCCGGAGGGTGGCGGCGCATGGGCCCTCACCGGCATTGACTTCGCACTGGCGCCGGGGAGCTTCACCTGGCTGCTGGGTGCTTCGGGCGCCGGCAAGTCCAGCCTGCTGGGCCTCATGCACCTCTCGCTGCGCGCCACCGAGGGCGAGGTCGAGGTGTTGGACAGCCGAATCGCCCGGCTGCCGCGCAGGGGCTTTCCCGCGCTGCGCCGGCGCATCGGCGTGGTGTTCCAGGATTACCGGTTGCTGCCGCATCTCTCGGTCTTTGAGAACGCGGCCCTGCCCTTGCGCATCCAGGGCATGACCGAAGCGCGCCTGACCGCCGATGTGCGCGAGATCCTCCGCTGGGTGGGCCTGCTGGAGCGCGCGGAATCTCCGCCCACGACGCTCTCGGGCGGGGAGCAGCAGCGCTT
>JBBRVI010000552.1:0-1684 GCA_038247025.1 Acetobacterales bacterium | reverse complement strand
TCAGGCCGGTGCGCGCGCCGCGCCGCTCGATGACGATATTGGTCGCGACGGTGGTGCCGTGGCCGAGCCAGGACACCTCGGCGGGCAGCGCGCCAAACAGCTTCAGCATCTCCGCCAAGCCATGGCCGATCGCCTCGGAGGGATCGTGCGGCGTGGAGGGCAGCTTGAAGAAGGAGATGGTGCCGTCGCGATCGTCGAGCAGCGTGAAGTCCGTGAACGTCCCGCCGACATCCACCCCGATTCTGTACATTCTCGCCCCAGTCGCTGGACTCCTACGGCCGGGCTTCGCCGGACGGTTAGAATCGGATTCTTGCATGGCAGGTTGCCCAAACAGGTCCGCCTTGGCTATCCCCCAGCGAACCGTCCACATCAGATCAGGAGAGGCTGCATGGCCCGCAGCGAAACCATCCAGGGATCTTTGCTCACACTTGAAATCCGGCGGCAGCTGGAGCGCGTGGCGATGCTGACGGTGGTCTCCACCCACTTCTGGCTTGGCCCGCGTGCATGGTGATTCAAGCACCGGAGGCGCTGAGCGCGAATGTCTAGCGCCGGCTCAGCGGCGCCTTTACGGTGCTCACCATCCCGGTGCGCGAGGACCTGATGGAGGCGACGGCGCGCGGCGAGCCGCCAAACTGCGGAGCGAGGCGATCGCGTGGGCCGACCCGTACGAGCTGTTGGTGATGATGATGATGATGATGAATGGCGAAAGCCGTGCCGCCTTCATGGGCGACATCATCATTACACGCCTGCTTGCCAACGGCTCATTCAGCGTGGTGCAGTATGGCGGTGTCTCCAACGCGCTCGCGATCTCGGTCAGCCGGCTGCCGGTCTGCTGCTACCGGCTATGCCGGCGAAACGGTCTTCCCTCGACGAGATCAGGGGCGACCCAAACGGCATCGTCTGCATCCTCGCGCATCTCGCCGCGCAGGTGGCTGCATGCCCCTTCGCGTGGGCTTCGAAGAAACGGAGCACCTCGCCACGGCTGAGCTTGCGGCACTGCACGACCCGGACAGCGTCGTCGACAGCATGGACTTGGAAGAAGTTCTTGGGGTTATCGAGACCAATGGTGACCGGGGTGCTCTTTGCGCTACTCTTCATGGTGAAATGATCCTTTCGCTCGATGCCTCTGCGGCTCCGAGCTTGGCACACAGATGTCGCGTAAGGGCCGGCCGCCGCATCACCTCGATAGAGCGCAGGTAAAGATCGCTCGTCTCCCGCGCGCTCAATCAACTTCGCAGGGGCCGGCGGAGCGCCGTCTGGCACCCTGGAGTCAACTTCACTCGGCGATGCGGTAGACCGTGTAGCAGCCCCTGGCGCCGGTCTTGTTGGGGCCGACCTGGCGGATGCGCTCGCGCACCTCGACCGCGTGGCCCTTCTTCTTGAGCCCCGCGAAGAAGCCGCGGACCGTGTGTTGTGCCCACCCCGTGGCCTCGGCGATCTGGGCGATGGTGGCACCCTCGGGGCGGCGCAGCATGGCCAGCACCTGCTCCTGGTTGGTGCCCTCCCGCGGCTTCCGCGGCGCGCCGGGCTCCCGCGGCGTGCGTGCGGGCTTGCCGGCGAGCAGCGTGCGGAGGGCCGCGATCGGCGCGTCCAGGGCGCCGATCAAGTCGCCATCATGCGTCCCGAAGCGAGCCGCCTGATCGTCCCAGGCGGCGAGGATCGCCGCGACGGTGTCGCGCAGGGT
>JBBRVI010000551.1:0-1702 GCA_038247025.1 Acetobacterales bacterium | reverse complement strand
GCGACGGGAATGTTGAACATGGCCAGAACGCCGGCCAATGTCATGACTATGGAGATGACGATGGCGAAGCGCGGGCGGCGAACAAAGATGGCGGAGAACATGCGCGCTCAGCCCGGGCGACGCGCAGGGGCCGACCCCGGGGCAGCCACAGGTGCCGCATTCACTGGCTGGCCGGGGCGCACGCGCTGAATTCCCTCGGTGATCACGCGGTCGCCTGCCTCAATTCCGGCCTCGATCACTGCCGTTTCGGCTGTACTTCGCCCCATGCGCACGTTGCGCCGCTGGGCACGGTTCTCCCCATCTACGATGAACACGAAAAAGCCCGCCTGGTCCTGCGCGATGGCGGCGCGGGGGATGGTGATGGCCTCTACCGGCGTGGCACCCTCCAGCAGGACGGTGACGAATTGCCCATCCAACAGCTGGCGTGAATAGGGGTCGGTCTGGCGCATGCCCTCGCGGATGGGGTTGGCGACGCTGGCGCGCAGCAGAATTGAATCCGTGTCGCGCCCTACCTGCACGTCAATGAAATCCAGACGGCCCGGCAGGGGGTAGACCGAGCCATCCGACTGCCGGATACGCACCACCACCGCACTGGCGCCGCCGCGCCTCTCATAGCGTTCGCGCAACTCCAGCGCGGTGCGCTGCGGGATCGTAAAGGCAATGCGCATCGGGTCCTGACTGACAATGGTCGCCAGCGGCTCGCTTTGCGGGGTGATGACATTTCCCGGCGTGAAGGTGGAGCGCCCGACGGCACCTGCGAAAGGTGCCGCGATATCGGTATAGGCCAGATTGATTTCCGTGACGCGCAAGGCGGCCTGCGCGCTCAGCAACGTCGCGGCGCTGGTTCGCTCCTGCGCCTGCGCATTGTCCAAGGCGACCTGGGTGCCTGCGCCCGTGCTCCGCAATTCCCTCGCGCGGACTAGTGACGTACGGGCGTTGGCGAGTTGGGCATCGGCAGCAGCGACATTCGCGCGCGCCTGGTCGAGTTGGGCCTCGAAGGGCGCGCGCTCCATACGAAAGAGCAGCTTTCCGGCCTCGACCTCACTACCCTCGGTGAAGAGGCGCTCTTCCAGGAAGCCTGAGATGCGGGCACGGAGCTCTACTCGGTTGATCGCCTCGATGCGGCCAATAAATTCATTGCTCTCCGTAACCGGTTGGCGCTTGGCTTCGACCACTCCCACGGCGGGGGGCGGGCCGCCAGGCCCCATTTGGGCGTGAGCGGACGTCATCAAGGCTGCCTGCGTGAGGCCGGTCAACCCAACAGACACGATCAGCAGGAGAAATCGCATACAGGAAAGGCCTCACCCAACACTTCGTTAATATGGATAGGAACGCCGGTGGAAGGTCAACCCGAAATGCCGCACTCCACAAGGCTCCGCAGCACACGGCTACCTTGCCACGGATCTGTCACTCGCACTCACCGGAGGTGCCACGATCTGCGTTACTGGAAAACCCGCGCGGCCAGCGCCGCCTGAAACAACACCTGCATCACATCCGTTCCCATTTGCAGGTACCGGGGGTCAAGGCGTGGCAAAGCGACCAGCTCATCGCCGGGGCGCGGGGGGTCACGCGGGTCTAGGATCACCTCGCCGGAGGCGCGGCGGATCATGAGGCTGCGAATGTCGCCGCGTGCGGTGAAGCCGCCCGCCTCGCGGATCAGGTCGCGAACGCTCATGCCCGGAGCAAATACGATGGCGCGTGC
>JBBRVI010000550.1:0-1707 GCA_038247025.1 Acetobacterales bacterium | reverse complement strand
GGGATGTGGCTGGTACCGAACTCCAAAGCCAGCTCGGCCTGACGTAGCGGCACGGGCTGTTCGTGCAGGCCTTCGATGATGCGCTGCTCCAGCGCCTGCGCGATCATCTTGGCGATCGGCTGTGCACTCTTTGACATGGGCGGCGTTAGTTAATATATTAAATGGACTGTCCGCAGTTCCCTCAGGGTCTTGGGGGCACACCCAAACTGCAACCCCTGGAGACTTCATGCCATTGTCCGCCACGCCCGCCCTCGCGCGACGCACCGCCTTGATGACTTCCATCGGTGTCGAGCGCATGGGCGACGCTGCGGACGCCCTGCGTAACCCCCACGTATTGCGCCTGGAGAACCTGGACACCGACCTGCTGCCCCCGTTGCCAGCGCTGGAACTCACGGTCTCGGAGGTTAACAACGACGACGCCAACAGCTACTTGCCGTTCTTCGGCCACGACCGACAGCGCCGCGCAGCCACCCGGCTGGTCGAACGAAATGGCGGCCTCCGCATCGAGCACTACGACTGGCGACGCCAGTGTTTCATCTCCGCTGGCGGGCTGAACGGGATTTTGAATGCCTTGTTGGCCCTCATCGACCCAGGCGACGAAGTCGTGCTCACCAGCCCGACCTATGTCGGGTTGATCAACCGGGTGAAGTTGGCCGGGGGCGTGCCGCGCTACGCGCGCATGCTGCCCGGACCAACGGGCTGGCGACTTGATTTGCAATCGCTGCAGGATGCGTTGTCGCCGAGGACTCGCGCCTTTCTAATGATGAGCCCGTCTATGCCGACGGGTGCGGTATTCAACCGCGAAGAGTGGAAAGCAGTTTGCGACGCTTGCGTCCAAGTCAACGCCTGGATGATCTATGACAGCGCCATGGAACGTATCCTCTTTAAGGATGCACCGCGGCTCAACCCCCTGCAGTTTCCCGGTATGACGGATCGCACCGTGACGGTAGGTGCGGCATCCAAGGAATACCGCATGATCGGTTGGCGCGTTGGCTGGGTACTGTGCCCATTGGCTGCCGCAGAAGTGATCGGCCGCGTTGCCATCTCCAACGTGGTGTGCCCGGTGGGCATTGCGCAACAGGCCGTAGCCGTCGCCTTGGAAACCGGCGACGACGGTATCGCGAGTTGCGCCGCGACTTGGCAGGCGCGGCATGACTTACTGGTGACCGCACTGCGCCCGCAGTTCGACGTCATCCCGGCACATGGCGGCTGGTCGCTTCTCATCAACTTCCGATCACGCGGCATCAGTGGCGCCGAGGCCTCGCGCCGCCTGATGGTTGAGGGCGTTGCCGCCACCTCGATGGAGAACTGGGGCCTGGATGAAACCGCCGGCTTCCTGCGCCTGGTGTACGCCAACGAGCCGCTGGACCGCCTGCGTGACATCGCGCTACGCTTCAACCGCGCCTTCGACTGATGGCAGTCTGGGCCAGTGTCCGAGCGGCGCGTGCAGAACCCTGCTTTGGCGGCCAACACAGAGCGATTTGAGCCGGGCCCCAAGCCGGGCTTTCGATCACGGCTTGCGCTGCTCCCGGTTCAATGGACAGCCGGAGATTTGCCTCCCGCGAGCGGCGGGTCCTGGCCGTTATGGATAGCTATCCATAACGGCCATTGCACTAAACCGCTGGCGCGGTAGGTGGACGCCGACACGGCTGTGCGCGCTCGACGAGGGGTTTCCTCGGCGCTCGGGTTGGAGAACGATGGACAGGC
>JBBRVI010000549.1:0-1708 GCA_038247025.1 Acetobacterales bacterium | reverse complement strand
GGGAGACACGACCTACGATGCTGCCGTGAGATCCGTGTTTGAAAGCACTTTGCCTGTTCACCTTGTCGCTGGCGAGCGATCACGCAGTGGCTGGGCTGTTCCGGAATGGGCGGTCTCTCAGGCGGCGAGCGATACTGTGCTGCCCGGCGGGCATTTGATGATGATGGAAGACCCGCAGCAGTTTGCGAGGACCGTTGCTGCGCTCATGTCATGATCGGTACTGCTGAAGCGAGATCGGCAACAGGCCGAACGCGCTTGCGATCACAAGCGGTCATTCAGCAAACCACCCACTTACGGTCATTTCCGTCTGCCGTCCTTGATCCCGAAACCGGAATGGCAGCTTCATCGCCGATTTTGCCATAAGCCGAAATTCTCGTTCCGCCCCCTTTGCGCTCGTTCCCCCTTTCCGTCACCCCGGCCTGCGCCGGGGCGGGCAAGTCCGGGGCGAGGATTGAGGCATGGCAGCTCCCCACTCAGTTGCCGCTGATTTCGTTGGAGCGGCGCGTCACCAAGACCGGTCAGCCAGCTATTGCCGCCAAAGCTCGCTATCCAGAGGCTGATTTGCGCGGCCGTCCGCCTTTTCGACCATTTGCGCGCGCTGCGGCAACCTTAGCGGGCGTGCGGGCTCTGCCTCCCTGTGCACCGAGGTGCTTCGCCATCCACTTTTCTGAACCGAACACACCTTGGATGAGTGCGGGAACGTACAGATCTGCATCGAGCTGCGGCCAATGTAGTCCGAGGCCCGCAGAACTAACCTCGATGTCTGCCAGCTTGTCATCGGGGGCGTCAGCGAGCCCTTCGGCAAGAGCCGTGGGGAAAGTGAGCTCGACGCCCGTGTGAAGCGCGACCACCACCCTGCCTCGACGCCGGTCATAGCGAGCGGAGACGGCATGCCCTGCGACACGGCTCTCAGCCATACGTGCTTCGGCTTGTTCTAGTTGCTGTTCAGTAACTGCCATGTACCTTGCTCCATTCTTCACACAGCGCTGGAATGGCGCTACATAATGCGTCGGCGATCTCGTTGACCTCTCGCAGCCTGAAGCCAAAACTTTCACGCAGCTCTGCCGGCCCTCCTGGGCAATTCAGATTGAACACCGCCTCACCATTGGGACCTATCACATGAACATGCGCCGGGCGGTGATCGTTGGGCCAAATCACGACCCTCATCCCGCCGATGCGATATACTACAGGCATGTGCACTCTTATCAGAAACCCAAGCGGTAGGGAATAGCTCATAGGGGGATATTGGTCAGGCAAAAGCCGCCCTTCGCTTTTCCACCCAATCCCCGTCACGCGGGGGCCGCCGCCCCCCTCATCAATCGGCCATCGGCTCCGCCCCAACAGCCTGCACCGATACGGTTTGGCTATTCATCACCAGCGGGCCGAACGCGGTCAGGAAGGCGACGTCGCCGCTGTCGCGTCCGATCCCGATCACGGCCATATCGCGGCCTGTTGCCATGCCGGTTGCATCGACCAGATGCCATGCGCCGCCCACGAAGACTTCGGCCACCGCGTGGAAATCGGGCGGGGTCACGCCGGGGGCGTAAACGCTCGCGAACCGGGCTGGGATCTCGGCGGCGCGGGCCAGCGTGATCATCAAATGCGCGTAATCGCGGCAGATCCCTTCGCCGCTGTGGAAGGTATCGATCGCCGTCGTCTCGGCATGGCTGGATCCGGGCACATAGGACAGGTGGCCGGCAATCCAGTC
>JBBRVI010000548.1:0-1721 GCA_038247025.1 Acetobacterales bacterium | reverse complement strand
GGCCGATGCCGAAGGCGCGCGCATCTGCGGTGATCCCTCCTGGCTCGCCAATGGCCTGGCCAAGCTGGAGCGCGGCAAGATCGGCCGTGTGAACCAATCGGCCGAGGCGCATCCTGCCAGCGCGCATATGTTCATCATCAATCCGCTTTCCGGGCTACGGCTGGACCGGCTCTTCTCGACCCACCCGCCGACGGAGCAGCGGATCGCGCGGCTGATGGCCATGGGCGGAGGCACGCCGGCACCCGCGCGCACCACCTCGCCCTGGACCAAGCCCGCCCAGCGCAATCCTTGGGCATGACCTGCCGCGCCGGCAGGCAATGTCGGCGCAGATGACAGGGAAGTAACGCGTTCCGGGCTGTTGGTTGTCCGGACGCGTGGCATGCTGCGCTCGGAATTCCACGCAGGAGATGACATGTTCCGCACGGGTTTGACTGCACTTTTGGGCGTTGGTCTGCTGGCTTCCGTCGCCACGGCGCAGACCATCCCCCCGGGTCCGCGCATCGCCATCACGGCCGTCACGCAGCCTTTGCCCACACAGCCGCAATACATCCTGGTGGATCAGCGCCTCATCCGAGACGGCCTGCGCGAGCGCAGCGGCGGGCGCATCGAGGTGACGCTGGCCAGCCACGCCGAGCGCAACCTGAGCGGATCGGAGATCGTCCGCCTGGTTCGCGCCGGCCAAGCCGAGATTGGGGCCGGCACGCTCTCCACCCTCTCGGGCGACGTGCCCATCCTGGATGGGGTGGACCTCTCCGGCCTCGCCCCCGACATCGGCCTCGCGCGCCGCATCGCAGATGCCATGACGCCCGTCGCGAACCGCGATCTGGAGCGCTTCGGCACGCGCATCCTGGCCATGTATCCCTTCCCCGCGCAGGTGGTCTTCTGCCGCGCGCCCTTCACCTCGCTGGCTGATTTGCGCGGGCGGCGCATCCGCACTTTCGGCAACTCCCTGGTGGATTTCTTCAGCGCCGTCGGCGCCCAACCCACCTCCATCGGCTTCCCTGAGGTCTATTCGGCGCTGGAGCGCGGCGTGGTGGATTGCGCCATCACCGGCTCGGGCTCCGGGGTTTCGGCCCGTTGGCCGGAAGTCACCACCCATATCAGCGACCTGCCGGTCAGCTGGGCTGTCGCCGCCTATATTGTGAACGTGGCCTGGTGGAACCGGCTGGAGCCGCCCGTGCGCGAGTTGATTGAACGGACCTTCCGCGAAGTGAGTGACGCGCAATGGGCTCTGGGTGCGGCCGCCACTCGCGACGGCATTGATTGCGCCGTCGGCAACCGCGATGCCTGCCGCATCCACACCTTGGCCGCCCGCCCGATGACCGAGGTGAAGGCCTCCGACGCCGACCGCACCGAGACACGCCGCATCTTCGAGCAGGTGGTGCTGCCCGGCTGGGTGCGTCGCTGCGGTGCGCGTTGCGGCGAGATCTACAACCAGACGGTGGCTCCCCTTTCGGGCGTGCGCTTCGGCGGTTGAGCTTGCTGGGGGCTGCCACGCTGCTGCGCCGCGGGGTCTCTGGCCTCGCGGCAGGCATGGCCTGGGTGGCCGGGTGGAACTACGTCGCCTGCGCCATCTTCATCACGGGCGATATCCTGGGGCGCAACCTGTTTGGCGTTTCCTCGGCGGCGACGGTCGAGATCACGGGTTACATGCTCGCCTGCGGGATCGCCTGGGGCCTGGCGCATACGCTGGCCGTGCGGGCGCATATCCGCGTTGATGT
>JBBRVI010000547.1:0-1727 GCA_038247025.1 Acetobacterales bacterium | reverse complement strand
TCACGCTGCATCTGCCCGAGACCGCGGCAACCATGAACCTGCTGGGTGCCGAGCAGATCGCCAGGATGAAGCCCGGCGCCTTCCTGATCAATAATGCGCGCGGAACGTTGGTGGATGTGCCGGCACTTGCCGCCGCGCTGCGGTCGGGTGCGCTGGCGGGTGCCGCGCTTGACGTATTTCCCGAGGAACCCAAGCGCAATGCGGACCCCTTCATCTCACCCTTGCAGGGGATCGAGAATGTGATCCTCACGCCGCATATCGGCGGCAGCACGGAGGAGGCGCAGTCGCGCATCGGTGAGGAGGTTGCGCGCAAGCTCGCCGATTATTCCGACACGGGCAGCACCGAGGGGGCCGTGAATTTCCCGCAGGTGGCGCTGCCCGCGCGGCCCACCGGCACGCGCTTCATGCATGTGCATCGCAATGCGCCGGGCGTTTTGGGCAATGTGAACCAGGTGTTTTCCAGGCGCGGCGTGAACATCGCCGGGCAGTATCTGCAGACGGATGGCGAGATCGGCTATGTGGTCGTGGATGCAGGTGCGACGCGCGATAGCGAGGCGATCCTCGCGGAGCTGCGCGCCCTGCCCCATACCATTCGCGCGCGCTTGCTTTACGAGCGTGATTAGGGCCGCAGGCAGCGCTCCACGTAGGGCAGGAAATGCGCGGCCGGCGGCGTCTCCAGCCCTTTCACCTTGGACTGTTCGTCGAAGCGGCGAAGCTGCACCGCATCGGCGTATTCCGCCACGGCCTCGAATTCCGCGACCTCCTCGGCGGACATTGGCCCGCCCTGAAGGCTGAGGCTCAACACGGAATCCCTGGAGAGCTTGGCGAAATAATCCGGCTCCACCGCGCAGAGGTAACGCTTGGCGGCGACATGCAGCCGCACCGGCTCCGTCACTTCAGGGCCGAACATGCTGGTGAGGAATTCATAACCCAGCCGCTCATGCTCATCATCCACGCCATCATCCGCGGGATTCTGGCCGAGGTCATGGACCATGTGGCCGATATCATGCAGCAGGGCGGCGGCGACCATGGCGTCTGACAGCCCGGCCTGCTCGGCCAGCCAGGCGGCTTGCAGGGCGTGCTGGCGCTGGTTGATGTTGGCCAGGCCGTATGGGCCATCGGCTTTCATCTCGATCAGGTCGGTGATCTTGGCGAGGCGAGGGTCCATGATTTTCATGCTCCGAGATTTCCAGAAGGGTTATACCGACCGCGCGACCGTCTGAACCCACAGCGCGTCGTGTCACCAAAACATCACCCTCAGGGCGGCATGGTCCGCATCATGGCGGGCAGGGTCAGCACCTCCACGTACCAGGCTTCAAGCTTCGGATGGCCTGGGCGCCAGGGCTCATGCGGGTAGCGGAAATCGAGATAGCCCAGGGCGCAGGCGATGGTGATTTCGCCGATGGTGGTCAGCATCCCCAGCGTGGCGGCGTCGGCCTCCAGCACATCCAGCGCGCGGGTCACTTTCAGCTTCTGCTGCTCGATATAGGCGATGCGCCCCTCATCCAGGGGAAGTGTGACTTCGCGCCGGCGCGGCTGGGTCGCGTCCATGATGCCATCGCCCAGCGCCTGCTGCCGCAGCGCATTCCAGCGCGCGGGGCCGGGGGCGGGGAACAGGCCGGGGGCGGCGCCCACGCTGTCCAGATATTCGCAGATCACCGGACTGTCGTAGAGCGACATGCCATCGCCCGTGACCAGCGAGGGCACCTTGGAGAGCGGGTTCACCG
>JBBRVI010000546.1:0-1730 GCA_038247025.1 Acetobacterales bacterium | reverse complement strand
TTGGCGCGCCAGATGGCTTCCTCCAGCGAGCCGCCATGCGCGCCGCGGCTGTCGGTGCGCCCGATGATCATGAAGCTGGCATCCAGCGCATCGCGCGTGTCGCTCGCCGCACGGATTTTCGCCACTGCCTCGGCCCGGCCGATCACCTCGCGCCCGGCCACATGGCCGCAGCGCTTGGGCGCCACCTGGTCCTCCAGGTGAATGCCGGCGACACCCGCGCGGATGAACTCCTCCACGCAGCGGATCACGTTGATGGCGTTGCCATGGCCCGTATCGCCATCGGCGATGACCGGCGCGCGTACAGCCGAGGCGATGAACTTCGCGGCCATTGCCATCTCGGTCAGCGTGGCCAACCCCGCATCGGGCAGGCCCAGCAAGCCGAGCGAGGTGCCATAGCCGGACATGTAGACAGCCTCGAACCCCGCCTCCTCCAGGATGCGGGCGGAGAGCGCGTTGTAGCAGCCCGGCACCACCAGCGGCTTATGCGCTGCTATCAAGGCCCGCAGCCGCTCGCCCGGACGCCCGATTTCACCTTGACCCAGACGCATGGCACTCTCCTCAAGCTTTCAGCCCTGTGCGAGCCTGCAACCATAACAGGAGAAGAACGCCATGCCAGATGGAACGACCGAAGCGGGTCCGCCGAATGGTGCGGCCATCGCCGAGCTTGCCAATTCCCTCGCCGATCTGCTGCGCCTGCGCACCCTGCCCATCGGCATGAAGCTGTTCCGCGACCAGGCCGAGATGGAGGCCATCCCTGGACTGCGCCGGCCCACCGCGGGCAAGCGTTTCTCCACCTGCCAATTGGTCACGCAGGCGCGGCTGGCCGGTTTTACGCTCGCCATCACCCACGACAACGTGCCTGAATTCAGCAATTGCGGTGGCGTGATCGGGCTGAATGCGCCGTCGGAGTTGTATCTCTCCGGCCGCAAGATGGAGGGGGTTTGGTTCGAAAACCTCGAAGCCTCGGCGGCGCATCAGGCGCAGATGCCGCGCGTGGCGCCGGAATATCACGGGCTGGTGGTGTCACCACTGCGCTCGGCGCGGCTGGACCCGCCGGATATCTGCCTGTTTTACGCCAATCCGGCCCAAATGATCCTGTTCATCAACGGGCTGCAATGGCGCAATTACCAGCGCTACGACTTCTCCATCACCGGCGAGAGCGCCTGCGCCGATAGTTGGGGACGCGCGCTGCGGGACCGCACCGTGTGCCTCTCGCTGCCCTGCTATGCCGAGCGGCGCTATGGCGGGGTGGCGGATGACGAGATGCTGATAGCCTTTCCGCCGGCCGATCTGGCGCGGGCTGTGACGGGGCTGAAAGGTCTGTCCAAGGCAGGGCTGCGGTATCCGATCATGCCTTATGGGCCGCAGGCTGATCCGGCTGAGGGGATGGGGAAGAGTTACGCCAATAAGGGGTAGATCAGGGCGCTGCCCTGGACCCGCTGGGGCCGCCCCCTGTGAAGCCTGCGGCCCCAGACCCGATGACCGAAACACCCATCCAGGGGCGGAGAACCTCGGGGACCACGATGCTTCCGTCGGGTTGCTGGTGGGTTTCCATCACGGCGATCAGGGCGCGGCCTACCGCCACGCCGGAGCCGTTCAGCGTGTGGACGAAGACCATATCCTTGCCGCGCTTGAAGCGTGACTTCATCCGGCGCGCCTGAAAATCCCGGCAATTCGAGCAGGAGGAAATCTCCCGCCAGGCCTTCTGCCCGGGCAGCCAGACCTCCAGA
>JBBRVI010000545.1:0-1737 GCA_038247025.1 Acetobacterales bacterium | reverse complement strand
TTTCCGCTCAGGCTACCGAGAACTCTTCGGCAATGCTGCCGCCGAGGACCCGCTTTACGTCTCGATCAGCGCCGGCCGCCGTCATCCGGGCATGGAGCATTGGGCCGGGCTGTTCCACGCCACAATGGAAACCCTGCTGGATTATCTCCCCGGGGCCTCGGTCAGCCTCGATTCGCAGGCGGATGAGGCGCTGGCCGCCCGTCTGGAAATGATCCAGGACCATTATGAGGCACGCCGCATCCCTGCCCGGCTGAGTGAGGGCGAAGTGCCCTATCGCCCGGCGCCGCCCGCCCGCCTCTACCTCGACCGCTCCGCTTGGGATGCCATGCTGGCGCAAGGGCGGCAGTTCAACTTCTCGCCCTTCCACAAGCCCGATGGCGCCGAGGGCCTGGATGCCGGCGGCCGGGCAGGGCGGTTGTTCACCGAAATCCGCCAGGCGGGCGAGAACCTGTTCTCCGCCTTCGGCGCCCATGCCGAGACCGAGCGCGGCCGCGGCCGCCAACCCATGCTCGCCGCCTGGACCCGCGGCTCGCGCGAGCGACTGGTGACCCTGCTGCGCGAGAACCGCGTGGCGGCCGAGCCGGTGGACGACTACTACGCCTTCCAGCGCCTGACACCCGGCGTCGTGGGCGTGGGCATCCTCGGCCTGGAACGCGGCTTCACCGCCGACAAGCTCTCCATCACCGCCGAGCAGGACTTGCTTGGCGAGCGCATCGCACGGCCACCTCGGAAGAAACGCCGCGCCGACCAGTTCATCGCAGACGCCACGCAGATCGAGGTGGGGGATTTGCTGGTCCATCAGGACCACGGCATCGGGCGCTATGACGGGCTTGCCACGATCGACGTGAACGATGCGCCGCATGATTGCCTCAGGATGCTCTATGACGGGAATGACAAGCTGTTCGTCCCCGTCGAGAACATCGAAATCCTCAGCCGCTTCGGCAGCGAGGCGGGCGGTGTTTCACTGGACAAGCTTGGCGGTGTGGCGTGGCAGGCGCGCAAATCCAAGGCCAAGCAGCGCATCGCGGATATGGCCGGCGCCCTGATCCGAATCGCCGCCGAACGCCAGACGCGAGAAGCGCCGATGATGGCGCCCCCCGAAGGTGCGTGGGACGAGTTCTGCGCCCGCTTCCCCTACGTCGAGACCGAGGATCAGGCCCGCGCCATCGCCGATGTGCTGGAAGACCTCGCGGCCGGCAAACCCATGGACCGGCTGATCTGCGGCGATGTGGGCTTTGGCAAGACCGAGGTGGCCATGCGCGCGGCCTTCACGGTGGCGATGTCGGGGTCGCAGGTGGCCGTCGTCGTGCCCACAACGCTGCTGGCACGGCAGCATCACCGCGTGTTTTCGGCGCGCTTCCAGGGGCTGCCGATCAAGGTGGCGCAGCTCTCGCGCATGGTCACAGCCAAGGATGCCGCCGCCGTGAAGGCGGGTCTGGCGGCGGGGAATATCGACATCGTGGTCGGGACGCATGCGCTGCTCAGCAAGACCATCGGCTTCGACAATCTCGGCCTCGTCGTGGTGGATGAGGAGCAGCATTTCGGCGTGAAGCACAAGGAGCGCCTGAAGGAATTGGAGGCGGGCGTGCATGTGCTGACGCTGACCGCCACCCCCATTCCGCGCACCTTGCAACTGGCACTTTCCGGCGTTCGGGAGATGAGCGTGATCGCGACACCGCCGGTGGATCGCCTCGCCGTGCGCACCTTCATCACGCCCTGGGATTCGCTGGTGCTGCG
>JBBRVI010000544.1:0-1739 GCA_038247025.1 Acetobacterales bacterium | reverse complement strand
TTCGATGAGCGTGCCAGGCACTTCGAAGCCGATGCGGGAGAGGACCTGCGCCTCGATCGTACCAAGGCCGAATACGGTCACGGGCACATCCTGTTGGAAGGCGGCGATGGGCACGGCCAGCGCGCGACGCTGCAAATACCAAAAGACGCCGCCGGCGGCTGTGACAAGGAACAGTCCGGCGAGCGCGAAGCGGAGAACCCGCCGAATGCCAATTCCGCTCATATCGTCATATCTGCTCTCCGCAGCCGCGATTCTGCACGTGATACGCAAGTTTCTCGATCCGCGGTAATACATCCCCGCCGAGTGCGGCATCCGTCGTCTGTTCGTCCCATGCGCGATGGAAGCACAGCAGCCAGCCACGCACCTCCTCGGCGCCGATCGCGGCGCGCAGATGGCGGCGTCGCAGCATCGGGAGGCCATGGCGCTCGATATAAAGTGACGGCCCGCCCAGCCAGCCCGACAGATATTCGAACAGGCGCTGCTCGGCATTGGCCAGGGTCGGCGGGTGCACGGCGCGGCAGGCGGCAGCCTCCGGCAGCGTGTCCATCAGGGCGTAGAATCGGTGGGTGAGGCGCCTGATGCCCGCCTCCCCGCCCATCCGTTCATAGGGCGTCATCGGCCGAACCATCGCCCGGTGCGCTGGCTATAGGTGTCCCAGGCTGCGCCGAAACGCGCTGCCAGATGAGCTTCCTCCCGCTGGATCGCCAGGCGCGTCACCGCTAATGCGGCAATCAGCGCGGCCGGCAGGAACCACGGGTTGGCGAAGGCCAGCGCAGCGCCCGTCATGGCGATCGTGTTGCCGAGGTAGATCGGGTTGCGCGACCAGGTGAAGGGGCCGCTGGTCACCAACGCCGTCGCCGCGCGATGCGGCAGGATGTTGGCCCGCTGGCGCGACATCGTCGCCATCGCGGCGACGTCGAGGGCCAGGCCAGCCAGCAGCATCGCCCAGCCGAGTGCTGCCCAGGCGGGCGTGCGCAGCCATTCCGGCCCGGGAAGCACGATACCGAGCCCGATCGCTGCGATAGCCGCCATACCGAACAGAATCGGCGGCCAGGGGATACGATTGGGGGCGGCTGCCGCGTCCGCCATCGTCTCCATCTCCGCGCCTACAGGGCGCGCTTGGAGAAGTACCAGTCCGTCGTCTCGTAACCTTCGCCAGCGCGCGCAGCTGCGGCGGCGGCGGTCTTGGGCGGTGGCACGATCACCTTCTCGCCAGGCTGCCAGCCTTCCGGGGTGGCGACACCGTTCGCGTCCGAAGTCTGCAGCGCAGTCAGCAGGCGCAGAATTTCCTCGATGCTGCGGCCATTGCTCATCGGGTAGTAGAGCATCGCTCGCAATACGCCCTTGGGATCGATGAGGAAGGTCGCGCGCACAGCCTGAGTATCGGCCGCACCCGGATGCACCATGCCGTAGGCGCCGGCCACCTCCATCTTGATGTCCTCGATGATCGGGAAGGGAATGGCGACACCGAACTTTTCCTCGATGTTTCGCACCCAGGCGAGATGCGCGAACAGGCTGTCGATGGACAGTCCGAGAAAGTCGCAGTTCAGCGCCGCGAAGCGTTCATGCGCGCGCGCGAAGGCAATGAATTCAGTGGTGCAGACCGGCGTGAAATCGGCGGGGTGGGAGAACAGCACCAACCATTTGCCCTGGTACTCAGCCAGGCTGCGATCGCCATGCGTGGTGTGCGCATGGAAATCGGGGGCGGCTTCATTGAGGCGCGGCAATCCGGTTGCGGG
>JBBRVI010000543.1:0-1741 GCA_038247025.1 Acetobacterales bacterium | reverse complement strand
GACGGATCGCCCGGCACATGGACCGGCGCGGCGCGCAACTCCGGCTGGCCTTCCAGCTCGATCACGCGGCCATGGCCTTCCACAGCCACGCGCACGGTCGCGCCGAAATGGCGCAGCATGTTTTCGCTATGGTCCCGGGTGGCTTCCGGCTCGACCACGCGCGTTGTGCCCGGCGCGCAAAGCCCGGCCAGAAGGCAGGCACTTTTCACCTGGGCCGAAGCCACGGGCAGCCGATAATCAAGCGGCTGCGGAGAGCGGGCACCCTGGATGGCCAGCGGCAGGCGTCCACCTTCGCGGCCCCAGAATTGGGCGCCAGTGGCCGCCAGAGGGTCGGTCACGCGTTGCATCGGGCGGCGGCGCAGGCTGGCATCGCCGGTCATCACCGCAAAGATCGGATGGCCGGCCAGCAACCCGCAGATCAGCCGCGCCGCTGTGCCGGAATTGCCCATGTCCAGCACATCATCCGGCTCGGTCAGACCGCCAATGCCGCGCCCAGCCACGCGCCAGCGCCCCGGCGCGAGATGCTCCACCCGCGCGCCCAACAGGCGCATCGCGGCGGCAGTGCGCAGAACATCCTCGCCCTCCAGCAGGCCCTCGATCTCGGTGGTGCCGATGGCCAGCGCGCCGAACATCAGTGCGCGATGGCTGATGGACTTGTCGCCCGGGACGGTGAGGTGGCCAGATAGACCTTGCCGGGCGGGGCTGGAGCGCAGCGGGGTGGGGTTCGCGTCATGGGACATGGGAGGCGGGTTTGACACCGATGCGCGCGCCGTGGCAATGCGCCCCGCTTGTTGGATCAGGCAGAAGGAATCAGAGGGCTCCATGGCAAAGCCGGATCTCGGTTTGAAGCGCGTCTGCGTCTCCTGTGGCGCAAAATTCTACGATATGGCCAAGTTGCCGGCCAAGTGCCCCAAATGCGGCACAGAGCAGCCGGCTGAGCAGCCGCGCCCGCGCCGTTCGGCCAATATCGTCCCCGATGAGAAGCTCAAGAAGCGCGCCGTCGCCACCACCGATGCGGACGGGGACGAGGTGGAACTGGACGACGCCGAGGCCGAGCCCGCCGAGGATGCCGACGAGCTCGAAGACGAGGACGACGCCATTGACGGTGAAATCGAGGTCGAGTCCGACCGCGAGGAAGAGGGCTGAGGGCAGCATTGCGCGCTTATCGGTTGCGGTGAGCGGCCTCGGCTCGTAAAGAGCCGGGTATGCGTGTTCTCGCCGCCCTGGCCTGCCTGTCTCTTGCCATCCCTCCAGCCCAGGCGCAGCAGCGAGCGCCCGCGCCCGCTCGACTGGGGGAGTTCCAGGCATGGACGGCGGCGTCGCATCTAGAGAGTGGCCAGAAAATCTGTTACACCTTCACCCGCGCCCGCGCCACCGATGGGGTGCCAGGACGCGAAGCAAACAATGTCATGCTGCTGGTCACGCATCGGCCGAATGGCCGGGACCAGGTGGCCGTTCGCGCCGCCTACAGCTTTGCGCGCAATGCCGAAACCAAGCTCTTTGTCGGCCAAGGTGACCTCGCCTTCTTCACCGCCGGCGACACCGCCTTCGCCCGCGATGGTCGCGCAGTGGTTGCCGCTCTGCGCGGCGGTCGTGAAGCGCTCCATCGCGGCCCGGGGCCGAACGGACGCGGCCAGGCCACGGACACCTTCGCGCTCGCCGGCTTCACCCAGGCCTATGAGGCCATCAGCCGGGAATGCCCGGCGCCGGCCAGACGTTGAGCAACGCATTCCAGCCGCAT
>JBBRVI010000542.1:0-1741 GCA_038247025.1 Acetobacterales bacterium | reverse complement strand
CGAGGCGAAATACATGGCCATGCTGAAAGCCGGCGGCACATTGCGCCACAAGGAATTGCTGGCCCCCTTCGGCCTGGA
This sequence comes from Acetobacterales bacterium, assembly GCA_038247025.1. Lineage (GTDB taxonomy): Bacteria > Pseudomonadota > Alphaproteobacteria > Acetobacterales > Acetobacteraceae > Roseococcus. The sequence goes on along the minus strand of JBBRVI010000542.1, from coordinate 1,663 downwards.
CGCCTCGCAGCCGGATTTCTGGAAGCGCGGGCTGGATGTCATTTCCGGCTTTATTGATGAACTGGAGCAGACCTCTTGAGTGACCGCGAAAGCTCGTCCTTCCTCGGCGAGATGCGCCGCATGGCGCGCACCTCCGGCGCTGTCACCGGCATCGCTGCCCGCGTGGCGGGTGCGCGCTTCCTGGGCATCAAGACGAACAAGGACGCGCATGCCGAGGATCTCAAGGCGATTCTTGGCGGTCTGAAGGGTCCGATGATGAAGGTGGCGCAGTTCCTTGCCACCATCCCCGACGCCCTGCCCGAGGAATATGCGCGCGAACTGGCCACACTCCAGTCCAATGCGCCACCCATGGGCTGGGCCTTCGTCAACCGCCGCATGGGCAGCGAATTGGGTGCCGACTGGCAGAAAAACTTCGCGACTTTTGGGCGCGATGCTGCGGCCGCTGCCTCGCTCGGCCAGGTGCATCGGGCCACCTTGCTCGATGGCACGGAAGTGGCCTGCAAGCTGCAATACCCCGATATGAACGCCATCGTGGAGGCGGATCTCAAGCAGCTCAAGCTTGGCATGCAATTGTACCGGCAGATGGACAGCGCGCTGGACAATGGGGATGCCTATGCCGAGATCGCCGACCGGCTGCGCGAGGAACTCGACTACAACCGCGAGGCCGCGCATCAGCGTCTTTTCGGCCTGATCCTGGCGGATGAACCCCGCGTCCATGTGCCCAATCCCATCGACAACCTGACCACGCGGCGCCTGCTGACGATGACCTGGCTGGATGGCGGATCCATCCTCAAGCGGCTGGAGGAGGAGCCCTCCCTGGAGGAGCGCAACGGTTACGCCGATGCGCTTTTCGCCGCTTGGTACAAGCCCGTCTATCGCTACGGCGTGATCCATGGCGACCCGCATCTGGGCAATTATCAGGTGCGCCAGCCTGGCACCAAGGGAGGGGATGGCGGCATCAGCCTGCTCGATTTCGGCGTCGTTCGCATCTTCCCGCCCAGCTTCATCTCGGGCGTGATCATGCTCTATGAAGCGGTGCGGGACGGCGACGACGAAAAGGCGCACCATGCCTTCGAATCCTGGGGGTTCCGCAACCTCTCGCGCGAGACGATGCTGGTGCTGAAATCCTGGGCGGATTTCCTTTATGAGCCGCTGATCGAGGACCGCGTTCGCCTCATCCAGCAATCTGACGACCCCGCGCAAGGCCGGCGCGTGGCACATGCCGTGCATGAGGGGCTGAAGCGCACGGGTGGCGTGAAGATCCCGCGTGAGTTCCCGCTGATGGACCGCGCGGCGATTGGCTTGGGTAGCGCCTTCTTCCGCCTCAAGGCCGAGCGCAATTGGCACCGGATGTTCAACGAGCTCATTGCTGATTTCAGCGAGGAGAAGCTGGCGCAGCGCCAAGCGGCGGCGCTTGTGGAGGCGCGGGTTCCAGCTGCGCTGTAACATTTACTGAGCAACTGATTCACCGCTCCGGCGATTATGCCTCCGCGGATCAGACGCTACCCCCCGCCACAACCCTCGCGCCGCAACCCACGCGGCGCGGAAATGGGCGGGGCCTGCACCAGCGTCATCACGCAGCCCGCGTAATCGCGGGTGAAGCGCCAATCGGAGACGCCCGAATGCCCGCGCGCCGGCCCCGTGGCCCATAGCGCGAGGGTGG
>JBBRVI010000541.1:0-1742 GCA_038247025.1 Acetobacterales bacterium | reverse complement strand
GCCGAGTGCGATCGAATCCACCATGGCGATCTTGCGCGAATTGACCGCGGCTTCCGTCTCGCTCACGCCCAACTGCGCCATGATCTGCGCGCCCCAGACGGGTTCGCGCGCCATATAGGCATCCATGGCGGCGAGGCTTTCGGCAGTCGGCGCCATGCGGTTGCCGAGAATGCCGAGGCGGTAAATGTGGCTACCATGGCGCAGCACCAGCAGCCCCGCCCAGAGCCCCCAATTGGCGAGTGCTAGGCGCACTCCCGCCTCCCACATGGGCACATGCTCAGCACCCGAAAGCGCGTTGAAATGGCGAGGCAGGCCGGTGTCAGCGTCGAATTCCGGCGCCTCCTCCCAGGCCATCCAGGCGCAATCGTGCTGGGCCGCCGCGGCGATGACGGGCTCCAACGGCACAGGCGGTTCGGCCAGTGCGCGCATCAATTGCCCGGAGAGCAGCGCATGGGCGGGCTGGGGCGTGGCGAGGGCGGAGCCATCGGGTTGGGGCCAGAGGATCATCGCGCTCCGTCCTGCCGAGCAAGCGAAGCGAGGGAAATAAGCAGGCCGGACATATTCAACGTCTGCTCTCGAAATCAATGCGCGGGTCCACCAGCGTATAGGTGAAGTCGCTGACGATCTGCATGACGAGTCCCAGCAGGGTGAAGACGTAAAGCGTGCCGAACATCACCGTATAGTCGCGCCGGATCGCTGCCTCGAAGCCCAGCAGGCCCAGGCCATCGAGCGAGAAGATGATCTCCACCAGCAACGCGCCGGTGAACAGGATGCCGATGAAGGCGGAGGGGAAGCCCGCGATGATGATGAGCATCGCATTGCGAAACACATGGCCGTAGAGCACGCGCTGCTCGCCTGCGCCCCTGGCGCGCGCGGTCAGCACATATTGCTTGTTGATCTCCTCCAGGAAGGAGTTTTTCGTCAGCATGGTCAGCCCCGCAAAACCGCCAATGACCAGCGTGATCGTGGGCAGGAACACGTGCCATGCGTAATCCGCTGCGCGCTCCCAGGAGGACCAGCCCTCGCTGCCGGAGGTCGCGAGGCCGCGAAGCGGAAACCACTGCACGAAGCTGCCACCGGCAAACAGCACCACCAGCAGGATGGCAAACAGAAACCCCGGAATCGCATAACCCACCAGCACCACCGCGCTCGACCACAGATCAAAGCGCGAGCCATCCTGCACCGCCTTGCGGATGCCGAGCGGAATGGAAATCAGGTAAATGATCAGCGTGGACCAAAGCCCGAGCGAGATGGAGACGGGAAGCTTCTCCAGCACCAGATCCCAAACCGGCCGATCACGAAACAATGAACGCCCGAGATCAAACCGCATATAGCCCCAGAGCATTTCGCCAAAGCGCACATGGGCTGGTTTGTCGAAGCCGAAGGCGCGCTCGATTTCGCGCACCACTTCGGGGTCCAGCCCACGTGCGCCGCGATATTGCGAACCGCCGCCCTCGGCCGTGGAGGGGGGGCGAGTTTCATTGTTTCCCTCGCCGGTAAGGCGACCCATCGTGTCACCCTGGCCACGAAGCTCCGCGATCATCTGCTCGACCGGGCCGCCAGGCGCGAACTGAATCACGGCGAAGTTGATGAGGATGATGCCGAACAGCGTGGGGATCACCAGCAGCAGGCGGCGGAAAAGGTAGCTTGTCATGGTTGGGTTGCGTGGTGGGAGGGCGCTGCCCTCCCACACCCTCCCGCCGGGGACTTTTGGTCCCCGGACCCCTTGAGAGATTTGTCGG
>JBBRVI010000540.1:0-1745 GCA_038247025.1 Acetobacterales bacterium | reverse complement strand
GGGCGTCCCGCAGCATTTCGGACGGGGATAGGCCGCGTGATGCCGCACCGTTCAGGCTTCGGCTGACGATCCGGCCCTCCCGGTCCAGCAACGCCACCACGGCCTCGGGCGGCAGGCGTTCGCCAGCCAGGGCGGTCAGCCGGCGCTGCCGTGGCAGGGTGAATTCCAGGGCGTAGGCGACCGGTCGCTCCGCCAATCCGGCGGCCGGGGCAGGGACCCCGAGGGCCATGACGGGCCCGTCCGTATCCGGCGTGTCGAGCAGGGTGCCTGTGATTGCCTGACCGGTGGCCAGCGCCTCGATCGCCGGCCCCGTCGCCTCGGCACCTGGCGCTTCGCCAGGAAGCCAACGCGTGCTGAGCAGCCGTTTCCAATCGGCGCCCACCAGTGAGATGGCTTCCGCCGTCGCCACTTGTGCCGTAATTCGCATTTCGGCTGGCGGATGCAACATCCGCAGCGAACACCACTGATTTCCTTGAAGGGTTACGGTGGTGCGATGGTAGTTCAGAGACGGCGGCTGACGGTGTGTGAGCGCACGTTGATCGAGATGCGGCGGCGGGACGGCTGGAGCATCCGCATGATCGCGCGGCAGCTGGGCCGCTCGTCGGGCACGGTCTGCGATGAGATCAGGCGGCACGGGGATGCCGCGGGCTACCGGGCGGAAACAGCCGAGGCGGATGCCGCGGCCAATCGCCAGCGGTCCGGCCGCAAGCCACGACTGGCGCCGGCTGGGCCGCTATTCGCCGAGATCGCCCGTCTGTTGCGGCTTGGCTGGTCGCCTGAGCAGATTTCGGGTCGGCGCAAACGGATTGAGAATGGCATGGAGCATCCTTCCGGCCTGCGGGTCTCGCATGAGGCGATCTACACCGCACTCTATGCCCTGCCTCGCGGCGAACTACGGCGCGAGTTGCTGTCCTATCTGCGCCAGGCCAAGCCCATGCGGGGCCGCAAGCCGAAGGGCTCCGAGCGCCGCGGAAAACTCGTGGGCATGACCAATATCAAGGAGCGGCCTGAGGAAATCGAAGGCCGCCTCGTGCCGGGTCACTGGGAGGGCGACCTCATCCTCGGTGCAGGGGGCGCCAGCGCCGTGGGCACGCTAGTGGAACGCACCACCCGGCTGGTCGTGCTCGTGCATATGGCCACGCGCCGCGCCGATGTCGCAGCCTCGGCCTTCGCCGGCGCGCTAAATGCCATCCCCGCGCCCCTTCGCAAGACGCTGACCTACGACCAGGGCAAGGAAATGGCCGGACATGCAGGCCTGGCCGCGCAGACGGGCATGCGCATCTTCTTCGCCGATCCGCACTCGCCCTGGCAGCGGGGATCTAACGAGAACACCAACGGCCTGCTGCGCCAGTATCTGCCCAAGGGCAGTTCCCTGGCCGGGCTGGACCAAGACGACCTCGACCTCGTCGCCGCCAGCCTCAACGATCGACCCAGGAAGACACTCGACTACGCCACACCAAACGAGGCCTTCAACAGCCTACTTGCAAAACTGGCCAGCGGGGGCGAGACACAGAACGGCGGTGTTCGCTACGGATGTTGAATCCGCCCTGCCTTTCTTACTCATCCCCGATCCAGGGCCGCGCGCCGCGCGGACCCGCAAGCGAACCTGTCCCGCCCCACGGTTCGCAAGCATAGCCGGACCCAGACCGAGCCGATCACCAGCACGCGTGGCGCAGCATGAAGCGTACGCACATAGGCCAGCGCCGCAGTGGCGTCGGGATGGCGGATGGAGGAGGGCGCATCCC
>JBBRVI010000539.1:0-1757 GCA_038247025.1 Acetobacterales bacterium | reverse complement strand
GGTGGGTGCCGGGCGGAGATGACGGCCTCGCCCGTAGCCGGAAGGGGCTGCGCGCCGGGCGGCGGGGGGGTGGCGCGGCCGAAGCCGTCCAAGGATTCGAGGGGGGCCAGCATGGCCTCGCCCTCCTGGCCCGAGACGCCGGCCGAAAGCGCCACAAGCCGCCGCAGCATCGAGACGAAAAGGCCCGAAAGCGGCAGGTCCGACCATTCGGCCGTGGCGGTCACGTGGAACAGTACGATGCGTCCGGCACCGCGCGTCTCGCCCGTCACCAGCGGCGTGCCGTCGGCCAGCCGCGCCCAGACGCGCTCGGCCAGACGCGGCGAGGGTTCGGCCAGCACCTGGCGCTCCACGCTGATTTCGCCGGGCACGGTCAGCCCCGCGAAGGGCGAGCCCTCGGCGAAGGGGGCCAGGCGCTGGGGCTGCTCCCAGGAGAGGGACCCGCCCAATTGCCGCTCGGCGCGGAGTTGCACGGGCAGCAGGGGATCCGGCCGCTCTGCGAGGCGTGCGCCGGCGAAGCGGATCAGCATGCCGCCCTGTTCAACGAAGCGGGTGAGGGCAGCGAGCTCCGGCCCTTCGGCCACCGGTCGGTCGGCCAGGATCAGCACGGAGATGGGGCGGGCGAGGAGGCGCTCCACCTCGCCCCGGCGCAGTTCGGCGAAGGGGGCGAGTGCCCGTTCGAGATAGAACAGGTCGCCGATCAGGGGCGCATCGGCGCCGGCTTCGATGCCGGGCAGCAGGCCCACGGGGCGGCGGCGGAAGCGCTCATCCAACAGCACTACGGCACCGGCGCCGGCCTCATCGGCGAGGTCGAGGCGATGGACGCGGTTGCGGATTTCGGTGGGGAGTTCCAGCACTGCCTGCGCCTCGGTGGCACCAGCGCCGAGGGCGAAGCTGGCGCGCGCCAGGGCCCGGCCATCCTGGGCGCGGGCGATGACCGTGGCCTCGCCGGGGATGGTCACGGGGGATTGGCGCAAGGTCAGCATGAGCCGGTCTCCCTCGGCGCGCGGCGGGGCGAGGAGGCGGACGGGGCGTTCCTCGGCGCGGGCGAGAGTGAGCGTGCCGCCGGCGGCGAGGCGGGCCATCAGCGCTTCGGCCGCCGCACCATCCTGATGGGCGAGCGCGTCGGAGAGGTAGAGCGCGCTGAAACGGCCCGGCTCGGCGCGGCTCCAGGCTTCGAGGGCGGCCAAGGCTGCGGCGCGATCGGGCGGCCAAGCGCGTGGGCGGGCGGCGGCGAGGCGCGGGGCCAGGTCCCCTGCCGGCATGGGGCCGATGATTCGCGGTGGGGCGGCGCCTTCGCCGGGGGTGGTGGTGAGCAGGGCGGCGGGGCGGCCTTCGCGCCCGGCGCGGTCCAACTCGGCCTGGGCGATGGCGATGCGCAGCGGCCAGTCCGGGCCGGAGGCCCAGCCATCATCCAGCACCAGAAGCAGCGTGCCGGCGGTGGAGCCCTCGCCGCCGGGGCCAAGAACGGGCCGGGCGAGCCCCAGGATCAGCAGGGCGGCGGCGGTGATGCGCATGAGCAGCACCCACCAGGGTGTGCGGGCGGGGGTTTCCTCGGCGAGTGGCAGGTCTCGCAGCAAGATGGCGGCGGGGAAATCCATCCGGCGCGGCTGCGGCGGCGTAACCCGCAGCAGCCACCACAACAGCGGAAGCGCCGGCAGCGCGAGCAACAGCCAAGGCGCAGCAAAAGAGATCATGTGAGAAGGGTCCAGGGAACCTGTTCCCTGGCGGGAGAGCCCGAGAGGGCAGCGCCCTCTCGG
>JBBRVI010000538.1:0-1758 GCA_038247025.1 Acetobacterales bacterium | reverse complement strand
GTGCTGGCCGAGCAATTCGGCGTAAGCGTCCCCATGGCGCCCGCCCGCGCCGAGATGATGGTGACCGAGCCGCTGCCGCCGCTGCTGCATGGCGGCGTGGATGGCAATGGGCTGTATGGGCGCCAGACCTTGCGCGGCAACCTCGCCTATGGCGGCGGCCCGCATGAATGGCTGGATCTGGATGGCCCCGCCACGCCGCGCGCGACGAACACGCCAGTGGTGGCGAGCCTGGCGCGGCGGCTGACGGAGATGTTTCCAAAGCTCGGCCATGTGCGGGTCATCCGCAGCTGGGGCGGCATTGTCGAGAATACGCCCGATGGCCGGCCCATCCTGGACCGTTTGAGCGACCCGGAGAATGTAACCATCGCGACCCTGTCCTCGATCGGCTTTGGGCTTTCGCCGGCCGTGGGGCGCGCACTCTCCCAGTTGATCCTGGAGGGTGCCTGTGACTATGCCGATCTGTCGCATTTGCGCCTCGCGCGGTTTGGCAATCTGCCGCGCGACTGGCGCGCCCGCCAGGGGTGGGTAAACGCCTGATACGCAGCCTGTCGGGCCAGGGCTCAGCCCGTCACCATCGCGATTTTGCCGAAGTGCTTGTTGGCCTTCATGTGGGCCAGCGCTTCATGCACCTCGGTCAGGTGGAAGGTGCGGTCCAGCGGCAAGGCGAGCTTGCCAGCCTCCAGCGCCGCCCAGAGGTCCTGGCGCATGAGGCGGACGATCTCGCGCACTTCCTCATTGCTGCGGGTGCGGAAGGTGACGCCGATATAGCTGATGCGCCGCGCCGCATGCAGGTCGAAGTCGAAATCCGCGACCGCGCCACCCAGCCGGCCCACATTGATGATGCGCCCCAGGATGCGCGTGGCCCCCAGCGTCTGCGAGACGAGTAGTCCGCTGATCTGGTCCACCACGGCATCCACGCCGCGCCCGTCGGTGGCCTCCAGCACCTGCTTCACCCAGCCAGGGTCATTCGTGTCCACCGCCAAGGTCGCGCCGAATTCGGCCAGGCGTGCGCGCTTCTCGGGGTTGGTCGAGCTGCCCACCACCACGGAGGCACCCATGAGCCGCGCGATTTGCAACCCCATCAGCCCCACGCCCGAGGATGCGCCCTGGATCATGATGGCCGAGCCTGAGCCGCAGAGCCCATGGGTGACAACGGCGTTGTGCATGGTCTGCAAGGCCACAGGCAGCGTGGCCGCCACCTCCCAGGACATATTGGCGTCGGGTATCAGGTTCACGCGTCCCCAATCGGCCACCGCATATTCTGCGTAGCTCGACCCCATGCCGCCCATGACGCGCATGCCGGGCTTGAGGTGATCGGGCACTTCAGCACCGCATTCCATGATTTCGCCCGCGGCTTCGAGGCCGGGGATGGCGCCAATGCCGCCCACCGCCCCATGCGCATGGCCCGCCGCCACCCCGAGATCGGCGCGGTTCAGTCCGATCGCGCGCAGCTTGATCAGAATCTGCTGCGGTCCCGGCCTGGGGATGGGAGCCTCCTGCACGGCAAGGCCCTGGGCGGTGACGATGGCGGCTTTCATCATGGTGCTCTCCTGGAACGTTGCCATTCCGAATAGGGCGGATCATGGCGTACGGCCAGCCGCCGCGCGCTGTCAGCGCAGCTCGATCGCGTAGCGCAGATGAGTGGTTTCCATCCAGGAGAGGCGGCGCTCCACCGGGCGGTCCATCACGTCGAAGGCAATGCGCGTGATGTGCAGCAGCGGCCAGCCGGCGGCACGGCCCAGCAACGCCGCAGCCCGC
>JBBRVI010000537.1:0-1760 GCA_038247025.1 Acetobacterales bacterium | reverse complement strand
GAAGCCGCCGAGCGCGAAGGCAATGGCCTGCGCGGCTCCCCAGAGACCCATGCGGGTGCCCGTGCGGGACATGCCGGCCAGCTGCATCATCGAGGCGATGGCAGCCGCCGCGAAGGCGCCGTTGGCGAGGCCAAGGGAGATATAGAGCGTCTCCAACGAGACATGGGCGACAAGCCGGGGCGCAAAAGCCAGAGCCACCAGCGCCGCGCCAGAAGCCAGGCAGCCCGCGATCATCCAGCCCCGCAGCGAAGCCAGCCGCGCCCCCAGCACACCGGCGCCAAAGATGGCCACGATGATCATCCCCACCAGAGTCCCGCCATTCTGCATGCCGGCGAGCGAGGTGGATTGCCCGATGCTGCGGCCAAAGACTTCACCCGCGAAGGGCTCCAGCACGAGATCGGCCGCGCTGTAGGCCAGCATGGAGATGAAGACGAAGATGGTGAAACGCCGCGCCATCGGGTCGTTCCAGACTTCGCGGAGCACCACGGAAAATTCGGGGCGGGGGCCGTCCTGGGCCACCGGGGCGCGAGCACCTTGCTCGACGCCCAGAAGTGCGACCACCGCCAGGAGGAAAGCCAGGATGGACACGCAGGACGTGACGGCGATCAGGCGCATCGGCGTGAAGGGATCAAGCACCTTGCCCGCCACGCCGGCCGTCACCGCAAAGCCCGCAATCATCATGACCCAGAGGATGGTGGCCGCCGGGGCCCGGCGCTCGGGGATCACCATGGAGGCCAGCATGGCCAGCAGCGAAGTGCCCGCGGCACCCACGCCCAGGCCCACCATGAAAAAACCCAGCGCCGCCAGCGCAATGCCCCAAGGCAGGGACGTACTCATCAGCGCCACGGCACTTGCCGCCGTGATCCCGCCAACCGCCAGAACGGCCATGCCGCCGATGATCCAGGGGGTGCGGCGCACGCCCATGTCGCTGCCATAACCGAGGCGCGGGCGCAGCATCTGCACCGCATGATGAATGGCCACCAGAAGGCCGGGCAGGGTGGCGGGCAGCGCCAGCTCCACCACCATCACGCGGTTCAGCGTGGAGGTGGTGAGCACGATGATGGCCCCCAGCGCCGTCTGCACCAGGCCGAGTCGTACGATGGACAGCCAGGAGAGACCGGTCATGCCATCCCCCGCACTGCAATGGAGGCGGCCAGCATGCCGAGCACATACATCATGATGCCGGTCGCATTGTACCAGGGCGCCAGCTTCTTCGGGTCACGCAGCATCTTCACCATGGCGGCGACCTGCCCGCCGAGCAGTCCCACGATGACCAGCGCATAAATTGGCTGGCCCCAGGCGAAAAGGAGCCCGATGACCACGACTTGCGGCACGGCCATGACCCAGCAGGCCACAAGTGCGGCGCGCTCGGCGCCCAGCTGCACGGGAAGGCTGCGCACGCCGGTGCGACTATCGCCCTCGATGGATTTGAAGTCGTTCAGCGTCATGATGCCATGCGCGCCCAGGCCGTAGAGGGTGGCCAGGATCAGCACATAGACGGTCGGCGCCCCACCCGACATGACGGCGGCGGCGGTGATCCAGGGCAGGGTTTCATAGCTCAGCCCGCAAGCCAGATTGCCCCACCAGCCATTGAGCTTGAGGCGCAGCGGCGGGGCGGAATAGGCCCATGCCAGCAGCAGCGCGACCACAGTGGCGATGAAGCCCCAGAAGCCGAGCAGCGCGCCCACCAGCAGCGAAAGCCCGGTCCAGAGGATCGCGATGTAAAGCCCCATCCGGCCGGGAATGCGCCCGGAGGGAAT
>JBBRVI010000536.1:0-1767 GCA_038247025.1 Acetobacterales bacterium | reverse complement strand
GCCAGGTTCTGCTAAATTTAAGCGTCCGCGCGCCCCAGCCCCCAAGCTCAGGCTCGTGTTTCCGTTCTCGGCCATTGTCGGCCAGGAGGAGCTGAAGCTCTCGCTGAGCCTTTGTGCCGTGGACCCCTCCATTGGTGGCGTGCTGGCGCTGGGGGATCGCGGCACGGGCAAATCCACCGCGATCCGTGCCCTTGCCGCGCTGCTGCCGCCGATGCAGGCGATCCAGGGCTGCCGCTACAATTGCGAGCCGGGCAGACCGACCGTCGGCTGTGAGATCTGCGCACGACGCCGCACGGAAAGCGTCTCCGTCAGCGTGCCCGTCGTGGACCTGCCCCTTGGCGCTTCCGAAGATCGCGTCGTGGGCGCGCTCGATCTGGAAAAGGCGCTGACCCAGGGCCAGAAGGCCTTCGAGCCGGGGCTCCTGGCCCGCGCTCATCGCGGATTTCTCTACATTGACGAGGTGAATCTGCTGGAGGACCACTTGGTGGACCTTCTGCTTGACGTTGCCGCCTCGGGCGAGAATGTCGTCGAGCGCGATGGCCTCAGCGTCCGTCACCCCGCGCGCTTTGTGCTGGTCGGCAGCGGCAACCCCGAGGAGGGCGAACTTCGCCCCCAGCTGCTGGACCGCTTTGGCCTCTCCGTCGAGGTTTTGACGCCCAAGGACCTGCCGACGCGCATGGAGGTCATTCGCCGCCGCGACAATTTCGAGCGTGATCCACCGGCCTTCTGCGAAACCTGGCAGCCGGAGGAAGAAGCGCTGCGCGCGCGCATCCTCGCCGGCCGCGCGCTGCTGCCCAAGATCGCCATGCCCGACGAGCTGCTGGAAATGGCCGCCAAGCTCTGCATCACGGCGGGCACAGACGGCTTGCGCGGTGAGCTCACGCTCATGCGCACCGCCCGCGCACTTGCCGCTTTCGAGGGCGCGGAGGAAGCCACGCTGGACCATCTGCGCCGGCTGGCACCGCTGGCCCTGCGCCATCGCCTGCGCCGCAACCCGCTCGATGATTCGGTCGCCACCACCCGTGTTGCCCGCGCGGTCGAGGAGGTCTTTGGCCCGTGACGACGCCCTCGCCGCGCGAGGATGCCGTCATGGCTGCCTGTCTCCTGGCTGTGGACCCCATTGGCCTGGGCGGCGCGTTGCTGCGCTGCCGCCCTGGCCATGAACGCGACCGCTGGCTGGCGAGCCTGCGGGGATTGCTTCCCGAAGCCATGGCGGTGCGGCGCCTGCCCCCCGGCATAGGCGATGACGCGCTGCTGGGCGGGTTGGATCTGACCGCCACTCTCGCGCGCGGCAGGCCCGTGCAACGGCCCGGCCTGTTGGAATCCACGGCCGAAGGCGTGCTGGTCATGCCCATGGCTGAGCGCCTGACGCGCGCCACCGCCGCAAGGCTCACGGCAGGGCAGGAGACGCATCGCTACGCCATGGTGGCACTCGATGAGGGCCTGGATGACGACGAAGCCCCGCCGCCGGCCATCGCCGACCGCCTCGCCTTCCTGCCCGACCTGACCGAGCCGCCGGCCGATCCACCGTTCAACGCCTTCCAGGTGGCGATGGCGAGGCGCAAGCTCAACGCGGTCGAAAGCGATGACGCGCTGATCGAGGCTCTGCTCGGCACCGCCATGGCGTGCGGCGTGGCCTCGCTGCGCGCACCGGCGCTCGCACTGCGCGCGGCGCGGGCTAGCGCCGCACTGCATGGCCGCACCATCCCCGATCAGGAGGACGCCCAACTCGCCGTCCGCCTCGTGCTCGGCCCGCGCGCGACGATG
>JBBRVI010000535.1:0-1776 GCA_038247025.1 Acetobacterales bacterium | reverse complement strand
GTGCTGGGCACCGTCACACCCGCCGCGCGCATTGCGCGCACGGCGCATGAGGCCGGTGCGCGGGTGCTGTTCGATGGCAGCCAGGCGGCCGTGCATCGCGCGGTGGATGTGCGCGCGATTGACGCGGATTTCTACATCTTCACCGGCCACAAACTCTACGGCCCCACCGGCATTGGCGTGCTCTACGGCAAACGCGCCTTGCTGGACGCCATGCCGCCTTTCTTCGGCGGCGGCGACATGATCGAGACGGTGACGCTGGAGCACTCAACCTTCGCCGCCGCCCCCGCGCGGTTTGAGGCTGGCACACCCGCGATCACCGAGGCTGTGGGTCTGCACGCGGCGATTGACTACGTGACTGGCATCGGCATGGAGGCGATCGAGGCGCATGAGCGCGCCCTTGTGGATCACGCGATGAATGTGTTGACACGAGTGGAGGGGCTCTCCCTTTTGGGTACCGCGCAGGATCGCGGCGGGGTCTTCTCCTTCTCGCTCGAAGGTGTGCACCCGCATGATCTTTCCACCTATCTGGACCGCTCGGGCATTTGCGTGCGCGCCGGGCGGCATTGCGCCGAGCCGCTGCATGCGCGCTTCGGCCTGGATGGCAGCACACGCGCTTCCTTTGGGCTCTACACGACGCGCGAGGAGATTGATTTCCTGGCGACGAAGCTGACGGATGCGCGGAGATTTTTTGCGTGAGCGCCGCAGCGCCCTTTGATGAACTTTACGACCTCTATTCGAAGGTGTTGCGTGACCTTGCGCGCAGCCCCAAGCATCGCGGCAGCCTGGAGCACGCGTCCGCCAGCGCACGCGGCGACAACCCGATGTGCGGCGACCGCGTTGATATCGCCGTAAAGCTGGACGGCGGGCGCATCATGGACGCCATGTTTACCGGCCGCGGCTGCGAAATCTCGCAGGCCAGCGCCGCTCTGCTGACCGAGCTTGTGCGGGGCAAATCTCCTGACGAAGCCCGCGCAATGGGTGCTGCTGTTGCGCGTATGGCCAAATCGGGCCTGCGTGATGAGACCACCGAAGACCTGACGCGCCTCTCCATCCTTTCCGTGGTTCACAAGTTCCCGAGCCGTTCCAAATGCGCCAATCTCGCCTGGCACGCACTCGATGCCGCCCTTTCGGGCGTGAAGGAGACCAGCAGTGAGTGAAAATGCGACCCATGGTAGCTGGACGCCCGAGGGCGAGGCCCTGCCGAGCGTGACGGAAGAGGGCGTGATCGCTGCCATCAAGACCGTGTTTGATCCGGAGATCCCGGTGGATATCTATGAACTCGGCCTGATTTACGCCATCGAGCTGAGTGATGATGGTAAGGTGAAGGTGGAAATGACGCTCACCACCCCCTCCTGCCCCTCGGCGCAAGAGTTGCCGAGCATGGCCGGAGATGCGATCCGGCTCATTCCGGGAGTGACCGATTGTGAGGTGGAAATCGTCTGGGACCCGCCCTGGGACCAGTCGCGAATGAGCGAAGATGCGCGCCTTGCGCTGAACATGTTCTGAGGAGCCGAACCGATGAGCACCACCACCACGCGCGTAAAGCGCGAATTGCCGCCACTGTTGAGCCTCTCGGACGGCGCGGCCGACCGCCTGCGCAGCCTCTATGAGAAGGGCGAAGCGGGAAAGCTTTTACGCATCGGCGTGAAGACCAAGGGCTGCTCCGGCATGGCCTATGATCTCAGCTTCGTGGATGCGGCCGGGCCAAGTGATGAACGCGTGACGGATAAGGGCCTGAGCATCCTGGTGGACAGCAAGGCCACGCTGCACCTCATC
>JBBRVI010000534.1:0-1777 GCA_038247025.1 Acetobacterales bacterium | reverse complement strand
GCGGTGGTAGACCTCGATGACATCCTCCATGGCGGCCACGAAGGCGGCATTGGCATCCGGCGGGATCACCCATTGTTCGTGCAGGTGCGGCCTGAGAATGTTTTTTTGAGCGTTCGCCCAAAGGTATTGTCGCTGGCGCGCGCGACGATGTTCAGTTCGACGACCTTGTCCTCCAGCATCTGCAGCGTCCACCGCGCAAAGCCCTCAGGCGGCGTCGAGCAAGCCAGCGCGATCAACTTGGCCTCGCTTGCGCCATCGAATATCCGCCGCCGGGCGGAGTTCGGCGAACGCTTGGGTGTCAGCACGCCCTCCACCCCTTCCTCGACGAGTTGCTGACGCACACGTGCGACCGTCACCACACTGGTGTGCAGGCCCGCGGCGATCTGGGTGTCAGTCCATGCCTCGCCGACGTCAGAGGCATCAGCCTTGAGCAGGATGCGCGCCCGAAGCAGCTTGCGCGCCGAGTGCTTGCCGGTTCGGATCAGCGCTGCCAGCCGTTCTCGCTCCGCAGCGTTGAGTGTGACGATGTACTTCTTGACCGCAGCCTGTCTCGCAACCACCGAATCGATCTCCTGGCAACTCTGCACCCATCGATTCGTAAAAACCGATCTCTGTCAATGACGAGGGGGAGTAGAACCCCCATGTCGTTCTGTTGCGGCAAGTGCAGGGATGGACGCTGAAGCCAGTTCAGACTGTCGATATCGAGGAGGGTAAGTGATGCCCGCTTATCGCGAGATAATTGAGGATGGGCAGCCCTTTGGACCCGATGACCCCTATCGTCTTCGTCTCCGGTAAAGCGGAGACGCATGGTGCTCCTCGCCATCGTTTTCGTGCACACGATGTACTCCACAGGATTGCGGCCAGGGAGGTGCGACGAAAAAGATCGAGTCTCTCTGTTGCTACCTATGTGCTACCTAGGCTCTATCATCCCCATCGAAATAAGAGGCTAAGTGCTTGATTTAATTGGCGGACCCGAAAGGATTCGAACCTTCGACCTCTGCCTTCGGAGGGCAGCGCTCTATCCAGCTGAGCTACGGATCCACGCACCAAGATACCTAGCCGATGGGCGCCCGCCTTGGAAGGCCCGTTGGATCACTCCCCAAACGGATCGGGTGTGCCGTCCGGCAAAGCCACCCGAGCCACGTTCAGCGTAAGCCCGACCGCCGTGTAGTAGCCGCAAATCCCCAGAAGCTCGGCCACGCCAGCCTCACCGAACATGGCTTTGGCCGCATCGAAAGCGGTGTCGCTCACATCGCCATCCGCGTGCAACTCAGTACAGAAGCGATGCACCGCCGCCTCATCATCCGCCATGCCGGATGGCGGCTGGCCCAGCCGCACCGCCTCAGCGATCTCGGGCCTGAGGCCGCCCTCCAACGCCAGCGGGTGATGCGCGAACCACTCATACCGCGCGCGATAACGCTTCGCCGTGATCAGGATTGCCAGCTCAGACAAGCGTGCCGGAAAGCTGCTGTCCCACCGCATGAACCGGCCGGCGCGCTGCAGGGCATCGGCCATCTCGGGGCTGTGCAGCCAGGCCGGAAAGGGGCCGCGCAGCCCGCCGCGCGCCCCCGCGCCGATGCTCTCCGCCACCTCGCGCTGGCGCTGCGTCATGGTTTCGGGCGTGAGGGTGGTGAAGCGAGACATGGCGTTTCCTCGTGCGATCTTCCGTCTACACTGCCGCCACACCAGGGAAACGCCAATGCCCGCCAAGAACGTCCTCTTCATCATGTGCGACCAGCTGCGTTGGGACCATCTGGCCTGCGCCGGCCACCCCTTC
>JBBRVI010000533.1:0-1779 GCA_038247025.1 Acetobacterales bacterium | reverse complement strand
TGGCGCCCGCGCCGGACCGCCGATGGCCCCCATGCCATGCCCGAACCAGGCCGCCGCGCCTGGGCCGAGCAGGTTCCTGTGATCCGCGTGGGGCTGATGGGCGGCGAGAACGAGGCCGATCGCCTCAGCCGTTTCGATGGCCTGCGCCGGCTACTGGAGGAAACTTTCCGGGTCCAGGTACGCCTCATGCCCGCCAGTGATTATGCGGGCGTGATGCAGGCGCTCTCGGCCAGGCAGATCGAATTCGCCGGCCTCGGTCCCTCCATCTATGCCGCCGCCTGGCTCGATACCCAGGGCGCGGTGGAACCCATCCTGACCAGCGAGCAGACGGATGGCTCCACCAGCTACATCTCGGTGATGCTGGTGCGCGCCGATAGCGGCATCACCAGCCTGGAGCAGATGCGCGGCCGCAGCCTCGCCTGGGCCGACCCCAACTCCGCCTCGGGCTACCTCAGTCCCCGCTTTGAGCTGCGCCGCGCCGGCGTGGGCGTGGAGCCGGGCCAGTTCTTCGGCCGCACCGGCTTCGGCGGCGGGCATGAGCAGGCGGTGGTTGCCATGCTCCAGCGGCAATACGACGCGGCGGTGACCTGGGCTTCGGGCGTGGGCGAGGTCAGCGAGGGTTTCACCCGCGGCAACGTCCGCGCCATGGTCGAGAAGGGCATGCTGCGCATGTCCGATGTGCGGATCATCTGGCAGTCGCGTCCCATCCAGAACGGGCCGATCACCATGCGGACAGACCTGCCACCCGCCTTCCGCGAGGACATGATCCGCTTCTACCTGGCGCTCCCACTGGCAAATCCGGTGGTCTTCGAGCAGATCGCCCGCGGCACCGGGGCGGGCTTCCGCGAAGTCCGTCACGCCGATTATGAGGTCTTCATCGAAATGCGCCGCGAGGAGGCCGCAGCGCGGCGGCGCCGCTCTTGATGTCGTCGCCCGCCATTGCGGCCCAGCAGGCCGCCTTCCTTGATCTTCGCCGTCAGCGGAGGATGGCGACGCTGATTGGCCTCGTGGTGCTGGCCGCCTGCCTGCTTCTCGCTGCCCGGACGAGCGAATTCTACCCCAGCTCGCTCGCTGCCGGCGTGCCGCGCATCGGCGAGTATTTTTCACGCATCGCGCCCTCGCTCGAATGGTCCAAATTATTTGCGAGCACGGATACCGAGGGCAGCCTTGCCTTCTGGTTCTATCGCCTGGATGCCTGGGGCCTGCTGCTGTTCGAGACCGCGCAGATGGCAGCACTCGCCACGCTGTCCGGTGCTGCGGTCGCGCTGTTGCTGGCTTTCCCGGCGGCCAAGAACCTGGGCGCTCCCGCCTGGGTCTATCAGCTTTCGCGCCGCTTTCTTGAAGCCACGCGCACCGTGCCGGAAATCGTCTTCGCGCTGATCTTCGTCTGGGCGTTTGGCGTGGGCGCGCTGGCGGGCATTCTCGCCATCGCGCTGCACACCGCCGGGGCGCTGGGCAAGCTGTTTGCCGATGCGATGGAGAATGTGGAAATGCGCCCCTGGGATGGGGTGCGCGCCTCAGGCGCCACCTGGTCCGAGGCCTGCCGCTTCGCCATCCTCCCCGCCGCCCTGCCTGATCTTCTCAGCTACGCGATGCTGCGTTTCGAGATCAATCTGCGTTCCGCCAGCGTCATCGGCTTTGTGGGTGCGGGCGGCATCGGCGAGGAACTCTACAAGGTGATTTCGTTCAACTACTACGAGGAGATCAGCGCCATCATCCTGCTCATCATCCTCTCCGTGATGGTGATTGACCTCACCTCCGAACGCCTGCGTCGCCGCG
>JBBRVI010000532.1:0-1781 GCA_038247025.1 Acetobacterales bacterium | reverse complement strand
TGGCCGCTGCGGCCGAAGACTTCATCGCACTCCATGCGCGCCATCTGCCGCTGGAGGACGGGCTCGCTTTCCCTGCCGCCCGCCAGGGCCTGGATGAGGCCGCACTGGCGGCGATGGGCCGTGAAATGGCCGAGCGGCGCCGGCCGCCGACTTGATTTGATTGGCCGCAAGTCAAGCGTGTCTTGCTACGCCCTCGTCGGCCGCAGCACCCAGAAGTAACCGGCTTCAGCCACTGCAGCCTCCCAAGCTGACATTGCTGCTTTGCAACCTGCCCCCGGTGGCCCGATACCCCCTGGATCCGGGGGGGCGCGGCCAGGGTTTCCCGCAAGCCAAGTTGCGCGCGGCCCTGCGATCATTGCGCCAGCAAGATCCGCTGCATCGCGGATAGCCCTGATTGCGGAGTCTTCACATGTCCTTTCATTCGTTCTCACGCTTGGCCGGCACGGCCAGCCTGGTGGCTGCAGCCCTGCTGGGCAGCCTGGTCTCTACCGCCGCTCATGCCGTGGTGTCACCGCCACCCGCCTTTACCAGCTTGACCATTTTTGGCGACAGCCTGTCAGATACCGGCAATACCCAGGCGCTGTACGCCGGCTTTGGCTTCGCTGTACCCGACCCGATGCAGCCCTACTTTGGTGGCCGCTTCTCCAACGGCCTGATTTGGACCGAACTGCTGGCCACCGGTCTGGGCCTGCCTGGCGCGGCCGCCCCGCTGCACCTGGGCGGCAGCAACTACGCTTATGGCGGCGCGCGCACCGGCGGCGCCGCCCCTTCGATGGCCAACCCGATTCCGGGCGTGCTGTTCCAGACCCAGTCGATGTGGGGCGCCAGCCACCCGGGGCTCACAGGGGCGGATGCCAGCGGACTGTATGTGGTCGTAGCCGGCGGCAACGACATGCGCGACGCCCGCACTGCGGCACCGGGCAACTCGGCACTGGAGAACAGCTTCCGCCAGCTGTCGGCCGAGGCCGCTGTCGCCAACCTCAAGAGTAGCCTGGGCATCCTGGCCTCGCGCGGTGCCAAGAACGTGCTGATCTCCAACTTGCCGAACCTGGGGCAGACACCCGAAGCTGTCGGTCTGGGCGTGGTCGCCGCCTCCACCGACGCCACCAACCGCTTCAATCTGCTGATGCCCAGCCTGATGGGCTACGGCAGTTCGCTCGGGCTGACGATGTCGTTTCTGGACATGGCCGGCGCGGCGCAGGCGGTGCGTGCCAACCCGCTGGCCTATGGCATCCTCAACCTGAACGCGCCCTGCAACGGCTTCTTCGGCTCGCCCAACATCGCGGAGACAGCCTGCCCGGTGTCGTTCTTCTCCGACGCCCTGCACCCCTCGGCTCGCGCCAACCAGATCATCGCCGGCGCAGCGTTTGACGCGCTGGGCGTGACGCCAGTGCCCGAGCCGCAAACCGTGGCACTGATGCTGGCTGGCCTGCTGCTGGTTGGCGGCGTTGCCCGCCGCCGCGCTGCGGCTGCCGCTGCCGCCTGAGCGAACCTGCCTCGATCCAGGGCCGCTGCGGTTTGCCGCAGCGGCCCTTTTTTGCGCTTAGCGCTGGCGCATCTCAGCCAGCAGTTGCTGCGAGCCGCTGGCGATCATCCTCGCATCGGAGCTGACGGTGACAAAGCGGTAGCCCAGCTTCTCACGCGCCAGCGCCTGCGCCGGCACGCCGTTATGGATGCCGCAGAACACGCCGTGGGCCTTGGCGCGCTCGGCGATGTGGGCGATGGCCTGCGCCGCGGGCGGATCCACATCGTCGATCACCGGCCGGCAGCCCAGCGTCAGC
>JBBRVI010000531.1:0-1781 GCA_038247025.1 Acetobacterales bacterium | reverse complement strand
TCGCCACCGAGAGGTGGGCATTCCGTATATCGATTGAGGTCACATAGTTGCGGATGCCTGCCGCGGCTGCAGCCCTGAGCACGACGTCGGTGGTGTTGATGATCCCCCCGGCCGCGCCGGCGAACTGCCAGTCTGCCTCCGGAAGCGCGTAGGGCTTGGTCACCAGCGCGCCGATGAGCGTCGCCAGCAGGTCCACACCGCGCGCCGTGGTGACGGCGACCGGGTTCGCGGAGTAGCCGGTGGCGGCCAGCACAGCCAGCGCGCCGCTGGTGCCACGCGCCTGGCCGCCCACCGGCGTGACCGTCGGCGGCACCGTGCTGAGCACGTTCACGCCCAGCCCCTGGCCCGCGACCGACTGGCCGCGGCCGGCGGTGATCTCGGTGGTCAGCTCGGCATAATCCGCGATGGTGACAAACTGCACCTTGATGTCGGTGCTCGAAACTGGCGCCAGATTCCGGCTCACCGAGGCCCAGCCAGTGTTCAAATAGGCGCCGGAGAAGGTCGAGCTAACCAGATCAAAGCTGTTCGCGTCGATCACCGTGATGGTAAAGCTGCCATTCGCCCCGGGCACGCCCGAGACATCGGCAACCGTCACCACATCGTTGGTGGCAAAGCCATGCGCCGCGCGCGTGATGCGCACTGCGCTGGAGCCGTTGTTCGCCACCGCCGAGATGCCGTTGATGAACTGGCGGTTCCGCACCCGGATGCGAAAGCGATACAGCGCATTGGGCTCGGGGATCTGCTGGTGGCGGACATAGGAGTTCGAGCGCGCCGCCGTGGTGTCGAGCAGCCGGCCGTGGAAGTAGCACTCGTCATTGGTTGGCTCGAGTTCCAGCACCGACCAGCCCGCCGGCGCGGTGGTCGGGACGGTGCTGCCGGAGGTGCTGCCGAGGCGCGGGGCGCCCTCGCTCTGCACCTCGTAATTGGCCAGTGTGGCGCTGGCACCATCGAGCCGCCAGGCGGCGGCGTTGCGCCCGTCCGGCTGGGCGGTGGTGGGGTCGATGCTGACTAGCTCAAGCCACACCGACTGGCCGACGATGCGCTGGCTCATGTTCACCGCCACCATGACCCGGAGCGGGATGGTGAAGGTGGTGCGGCTGGTGATTGTCAGCTCATCGTCCAGGGTGGTGCCGGTCGAGATGGTCACTGCGCCATCGGCAACGATGTGGGCGATACCGCCGCCGGTGGCCGCGATCTCCCACCGCGCCGGGTTGATCTCCATCCCGTTGAAGCTGTCGCGGAACTTCTTCTGCATGCTCTTGATCTTGAGCATGTCGTCGGCCCAGTCGTAGGCGCCTGCGATCATGGGGGTGCTCCTGTGGAATTGGCCGGTGCCTCGGCGCGCGCTGATGCAGCGCCAGTGGCGGCGATTTCGATCGCAGCGATCTGGGCGGCGTCCTGGGCGGCGCCGGATTTCGCGACGCGGCGGGGATCGGTGTCGAGCGAGATGCCTGCATCGTCGAGCGCGTCGTTGGCTTCGCGGATCATCTGCACCGCCTGGCGGAAGTCATAACCGAAGGCACCGACCGCCTCGGGCTGCGGCACAAAGCCGGCCCGGACCTGGGCGACGAGGGCCACGGTGTCCTTGAGCGGGTCGATCATCTCGTGCGCGGGCGGGACATGCGACATGCCGTCCGGCACATCGGCGCCCCAGACGCCGAGCAACGCTGCGTGGGCGTGAAAGCGGTCCGCGATGGGGCGCACCTGCATGTGGATCAGCATGCCGTACTGGTTCTGCTCGCAGAGCCGGCGGATCTCGAACTTGCCTGCACGGAGGCTGG
>JBBRVI010000530.1:0-1783 GCA_038247025.1 Acetobacterales bacterium | reverse complement strand
GCCCGCTCACGCGGGCGCCATCGCCGGCCGCATCTCCTGAAACCCGGCTGGCGAAAGGCGTGGAGATAAACGTCAGCCATCGGGCACATCAGAAGTCCGCCCTGCCCCAAGCCAAGCCCTGCGCCAACCGCGTCGTCACTACGCGGCGCCAGCCAGCAATGACGACGCGCGAAATGCCCCAGCCGGCAAGGACTTACGGTGGCTGGCGCAAGTGACGACCCCAAGTGACGGGCTCACCGCGCATCGAAACCGCAGACCGTGCAACGCGATCTGCCCCGCCCGCTCCCTGCGGGCCACGTCAGCCGAAGCGCCGCCTGGCGCACCCCGAGCCTTGGGGAAATGGCTAAACCCGATGGACCGACTTGCAACAGCTAAGCGCCATCGGCGCCAAGCCGCGTGCCGCAGAGGCAAATGGATGACTTCGGCACAAAACGGGAGTGGTGTCCCGGGTCCCTTGTAGTTCCCGCAACGCTCAGGCGGTCGGGACGGACAGAAACACTTACCTGACCTCATTACCCCAGCGACAACGAACGGATACCCCGCGGCAACCAGACGGCCGCGGAGCAATGGTGATCGGGGAGGAGCGACAAGCGCAACGCCAGCAAGCGCGACAACGTCGTATTTCGCCGCCTGGTTTGTTCATTTGAAGATTGCGACTATCCGGTTACGAATAGTCAGGCCTGTCTTGCGCGTTTGATTGGCACGACATTGGTGGTCCCAAGCTGTTCCAGTAGCCGCGCCAGCAGCTCGAGCGCCCTACGCTTTTCAGGCAAGTAGCGAGTAGCAGCCTCCTGCGTCACCGAATCCGCATTTGACGGTGCTCACGCCGCGCGTGGGCAGCGCGATTTCCTGACCGGCACCCCGTGCTACCCTTGCTATTCCTGCTACCCATCAAGGTCCGAACGCGGCGACGGTAGCAAGAGTAGCAGCCCCCATCGGCACCGAAATCCAACCCTTTGACCTCATTCCCGGTTATCGAGCAACGCTGGATTGATCGCCGCGACCCGCCGGCGTCCGTCTTCCTCCATCCGCGCGCGTCCGCGCTTCGCGAGCTTACCCGTATGGAAGGCGACGGCCACCGTATGGCCGGTGGCCTCGTGCACACTGGCCCCCGTTGCAAAGCCTTCGACGACACAGACGATATCGAGCCCTGCATCGCTCGTTTCGCCAATCAGGCAGCACAGGCCCTGTACCCTTGAGGAAGCGCTTGGCGCCACGCACGCCGATAAACTGCAGGCCGTGCAACACGCCCGCGGTATCGCGGGCAGGGACGACCCCAGAGCTCCCGCAACACACGCAGTCCATGCGCCTTCACGCCTTTGCGTGCAAGGTACGGGGATCCGCCGGCCGGCAGACCATCCAGGTGCTGCAGTTAGGCGGCATCACCCCGGCCGTGTGCACCTGCGGCGTTGTAACGGTGCAGCCAGCCGTCGGCGAGGGTCGGCTCGCCTTCCCCATCCTCCCGTTTTCAGCCCGATCCTGCGTCCGGGTACAGTATCCGGCATCGATCAGTTGCTTGAGCAGCGACCAAACCCCATCGCGCCCAAGTGGCCGAATGCAGTTCGTTGCGCAGGCGGATCGTTATCGGTGCTGAGAAAGCCGATCGAAGCCCGCCTGAAAAGGGCTGTTTTCCGTACTAATTCCGTACCGACAAGAAAAAAGCACCGAGCGTTTCCACTGAGTGCTTGTTCTATAACCAGATTTTGGTAGGCGCGATTGGACTCGAACCAACGACCCCCACCATGTCAAGGTGGGGAAATAGGATCCAGAGACATTCACTTTC
>JBBRVI010000529.1:0-1794 GCA_038247025.1 Acetobacterales bacterium | reverse complement strand
TGTCGTCTTCGTGCATGACCGCGCCGCCGAGGAACGCTTTGTCGCCGAGGGCTTCGGCGGCCCGCGCCGGCATGTCATGTTCAACGACTTCGTGTTGATCGGCCCCGCCGGTGATCCCGCCGGTGTCCGCGGCCTGCGCGACACGGCCGAGGCGCTGCGCCGTATCGCCGCCGCGCGCGCGCCCTTCGTCAGCCGGGGCGACCGCTCCGGCACCCATGCCGCCGAACTGCGCCTGTGGCAGCAGGCGGGGGTGGACCCGGTGGCCGGGCGCGGCGCCTGGTATCGAGAGGTCGGCCAGGGCATGGGGCCGGCGCTGAACACCGCCGCCGCGCAGAACGCCTACGTTCTGGCCGATCGCGGCACCTGGCTCGCTTTCCGCAACCGCCAGGAGTTGCGCCTCCTCGTTGAGGGCGATGCGCGGCTGCTCAACCAATACGGGATCATGCTGGTGAACCCGCGGCGCCACCCTGCCGTGAAGGTCGCCGCTGGCCAGCGGTTTATTGATTGGATGCTCTCGCCGGCGGGGCAGGCGGCCATCGCCGGATACCGGATCAACGGCGAGCAGCTGTTCTTCCCCAACGCCACGCAGCCCGAGCCGGTATCTTGAATTGGCGCGTTTCACACGCGCGATGAGATACGCCGCTGCCAGGGTGCGGCGCTGCGCGCCTTGCAAGCGCGCGACTTCCACGGGTTGCGCATGGTCAGCCGGGCGTCTGCGGCTTTTCTCTGGCCCGGGGGGGCGCTTGTCCAACGGGGTCATGCCGCGAGAAGCCGAAGGTCTCGGGAGAGGCGCCGCCGCCCGATGGCGACGGTGAGCACCCTTCGCAGCGTCTTTCCCCACCGCTGGATGAAGCCGCGGCGATTTTGCAGGCCCCAAATCGCGATTTCATGCACGGCTTCGGACAAATCCGGATCGGGCAGCAGCCAGGAGGGGCCCGGTAGGGCGCGATAAATGCCAAGCCGGCGGGCCGCGAGGATCAGCCGCAAGCCCCGGATGCGGTAGGAGCGCCGGGCGCAGCGGCAGAGGATGGGCTCCAGCTCGCGCAGGGGATGGCCGGGCTTGGCGTCGGCGAGGGCGTGGAGAAGAGTTTCCCACAAGCCGCGATGGGTGAGGCGGCGGTAGTGGCGGGAGATGCTGTCGGGTTTGCCGTATTGCGCGGGCAGTTCCCGCCAGGGGGCGTCGGTGGCGATGAGGGCGAAGATGGCGTCCATCCTGCCGCGCAGGTCGTGCAGGGGGCGGCCTTGGGGGGAGCGGGAGGCTACATAGGGGAGGAGAGATAGCCATTGGAGGTCGGTCAGGGGGGAGATGGGGAT
This sequence comes from Acetobacterales bacterium, assembly GCA_038247025.1. Classification (GTDB taxonomy): domain Bacteria; phylum Pseudomonadota; class Alphaproteobacteria; order Acetobacterales; family Acetobacteraceae; genus Roseococcus. Next base: position 480 of record JBBRVI010000529.1, on the reverse strand, counting down.
GCGAGGAATGTGGGATAACATTCCTTTGGTATGCCGGAAAACGGTGGGCAAAAGCAAGGAGAAACCGGGGAGCCACGGGCTGCCTGAGCAGCTTTACCCCCAATTCCGCTGGCCCCGCCAAGGTCAAGGCTGCATGGGGCGATTGGTCTGGCTGTGGCTTCTTCATGCGGAAGGATGGAGCACCACCACGCGGGCGATCACCGCGCGGACGGGCAGGGTTGCCAGGCAAAAACATGGCCAAAGCTGTTGATTACGCCTTCGGCGCCGAGGATGCGGCCAGCGATAGCCAGCTTCCGGGTGCGCCCCTGCGCCTTGTCTGCGTCGGTCGCGGATACTTTACACTTTCGCGGCCCCCGATGAATCATGGCAAATAAGAGGCTGAAAAAAAAGTCTCTTTTTATTTGGCGCGGTAATTGCTCGAGCTTTTGTGGTTAACCAACCAGGAGCATAGGATCATGCGTAAACTCACACTTCTCGGGG
>JBBRVI010000528.1:0-1813 GCA_038247025.1 Acetobacterales bacterium | reverse complement strand
GGCAAGGAGTTGAAGGGCCTGGCCGAGGCGATCCTCAAGGGCGGTGCTGCCGATGTGGTGGGCCTGGTCTCCACGGCCGAGGGAAAGGCCAGCATCGTGGTGGGCGTGGGCGATGTGGCCAAGGGCCGTGCGGACGCTGTGGCCCTGGTGCGCGCGGCGGCGACGGCCGTGGGCGGCAAGGGCGGCGGCGGTCGGCCGGAGATGGCCCAGGCCGGCGGCCCGGATGCGGACAAGGCGGAAGAGGCGCTAGCCGCGGTGCGGATTGCGCTGGCGACGGCGGGTTAGCCCCGCCCTTCCCAGGGCATCTTGGACGCCTTCACGGTCAGGAACGGAATATTCGCATCCAGCGTCAGGCTGTCCATGAAGACCACCGAATTAGCCACGTTCTGAACATCCATGGTGGGCTCCACCAGCATTTCGCCATTGGGTTGTTTCACGCCCTTGCTCATGCGCGCGGTCATGCTGGTGGCGGCATTGCCGATGTCGATCTGCCCGGCCGTGATGTCGTATTTCCGGCCATCGAGAATGAGTGATTTGGTCAGCCCCGTGATGGCATGCTTGGTGGCGGTATAGGCCACGCTATCTGGCCGGGGCGTATGTGCGCTGATCGAGCCGTTGTTGATGATGCGCCCGCCCTGTGGCGATTGCTCCTTCATCATCCGAAACGCCTGCTGCGCGCAAAGAAAGCTGCCGGTGAGGTTCACATTCACCACCTCCAGCCATTTCTCCACGGGAAGATCCTCCAGCAGATAACCCTGCACGCCCAAGCCGGCATTGTTGAACAGCAGGTCACAGCGGCCCCACTTCGCGCGCACGGCGGCGAACAGCGCGTTCACGCTGTCGGGCGAAGCGACGTCGGTGGCCATGGGAAGGGCGTGGGCCGCATTGGCGCCGGCCATCTGCGCGGTTTCATCCAAAGCATCCTGCCGCCGCGCCGCCAGCGCCACACGGTAACCCGCCGCCAGAAGCCCGAGCGCTACCGCGCGCCCGATGCCCGTGCTCGCCCCCGTCACCACTGCCACCTTGTTCATCGCGCCGCTCCCTTTCGAATGCTGTGGCGCAAGATTGCGCCGGGGCCGCTCAGCCCGCAATCTCACCCGATGGAACTCAGCTACACCTGCGCGCCCGCGAACGCCGTCACCCATCCGCCGCGCACCCGCGCGCCCGAGGGAAGCTGTGACAGCCATTTCCACATCTTCGGCCCCTATGAAACCTGGCCGATGAGCGAGACGCGCCCCTATACGCCGCCGCCCGCGCTCATCCGCCATTACCTGGATATGGCGAACACCCTCGGCCTCACGCGCCGCGTCGTGGTGCAGGCCAGCGTCTATGGAACCGACAACCGCGTGACGATGGATGCCGTGGCCCAGTTCGGCCAGACGAACGCACGCGCCATCGTCGTGGTGGACGACGCCACGAGCCCGGCGGAGCTTCAGCGCCTGGCCGATCAAGGTGCTGTGGGCGTGCGCTTCAACGCCGTCAGCGGTAATGGCACGCCAGTCGAGCAACTGGAATCCCTCGCCCGGCGCGTGGCTGATCTGGGCTGGCATATCCAGCTCTATATGAAGGGCGGTGTTCTGATGGCGCTCGCACCGCGCCTCGCCCAACTGCCCGTGCCTCTGGTGCTGGACCACATGGCCGGGATCCGCGCCGCCGATGGCCCAGAGGGCGTCGAGCTCGAGGCCGCATTGCGCCTGATGGATACCGGCCGCGCCCATGTGAAGCTCTGCGGATACCGCGCCAGCGCGCCGCCCTATGCGGACCTCTCGGCCATCGCCCGGCGCTTCGTCGCGGCAGCGCCGGAGCGCTGCGT
>JBBRVI010000527.1:0-1814 GCA_038247025.1 Acetobacterales bacterium | reverse complement strand
TCGGAGGAGACGGCCATGAGGAAGAATGTTGGCGGCCTGGACAAGGGGCTTCGCATCGCGGCTGGAATCGGGCTGCTGGCGCTTGGCGCCTTCGGACCGCTCGGCTGGTGGGGGCTGATCGGAATCGTGCCATTGGCCACGGGGATCATGGGCAATTGCCCCGCCTACAGCCTGCTCGGCCTGAACACCAGCGCACTCACCAGGCCCAGCGCCTGACTCGCCGGACAAGGAGACGCATCGATGTCCCGCACCATCCCGCGCAATCGGCTGCTGCCCTGGGTCATCGGCCTGGTCATCATCGTCGCGGCGATCGGCGCCGCGGCCTGGTTGCTGTTGGTGAGCAGCTGCGGCGCGCCGGTGGCGACGATCGCCCTTGTGCTGCTGGTAATGCCGGCGGTGTATCTCGCGCTGATGTATGTGACGCTGACCAGCCAGGCATGACGGCCTGGACCGAGCAGGACATCCCTTCGCTTCGCGGCAAACGCGCCGTGGTGACCGGCGGGACCAGCGGGATCGGGCGCGCGACGGCGTCGGGGCTCGCGGCGGCCGGCGCGGAGGTGATCCTCGCCGGGCGCAACCCCGCTCGTGGCGCGGAGGCCATGCAGGCGATCACAGAACACGCGCCCGGCGCGAGCGTGTGCTTCGAGGAGTTGGATCTGGCGTGCCTCGCTTCCGTGGCGTCTTTCGCCGCCCGGATCAGCGCTCGGCATGACACGTTGGATATCCTGGTGAACAACGCCGGCGTGATGGCGCTGCCGCAGCGGCATATGACGGCGGACGGTTTCGAGATGCAGTTCGGCGTCAATTATCTCGGCCATTTCGCGCTGACTTCGCTTCTGCTGCCGCTGTTGCGCAGCGTACAAGTGCCCCGCGTGGTGTCTGTGACAAGCCTGTCGCATCGCATGGGCCGGATCGACTTCGACGATTTGCAGGCTGAGCGGGGCTACGCGCCGTGGAAGGCCTACAGCCAATCGAAGCTGGCGCTGCTGATCTTCGCGCTGGAATTGCAGCGGCGCAGCGACGTGGCGCGCTGGGGCGTGACAAGCCTGGCCGCACATCCAGGCTGGGCGCTGACCAACCTCTATTCCAATGGCCCGGCCTCGGAGGGCACGCCGCCCTTCCTGATGCGCCTGATGCGCATGGGCACGCGCTTCTTCAGCCATTCCGCGGTGCACGGCGCGGGGCCGATCCTGTTCGCCGCGACGTCGCCGGTGGCGCGCGGCTGCTGTCTGTACGGCCGGCGCTGGCTTTGGGAGATGCGCGGCCCGCCCGCGCCGGCCCGCATCGCACCCCAGGCGCAAAACGCGCGCGTGGCGGCGCGGCTGTGGGACGTGTCGGCCGAACTGACTGGCCAACGCTTCGACCTGGCGCGGCCTGTTGCGACCATCGCGCACGCATCCGGCGCGAGGCACCGAATCTCTCGTCCTCAACCAGCAAGGAGCCAGATCATGACAACGCCCGCAACCGGATTGCCGCGCCTCAATGAAGCCGCCCCCGATTTCCATGCGCACACCACGCATGGCGATCGCAGCCTGGCTGAGTACCAGGGCAAATGGCTCGTACTGTTCTCCCACCCTGCGGATTTCACGCCGGTTTGCACCACTGAATTCATCGCCTTTGCACGTGCGCATGACCGCTTCGCGGCACTGAACTGCGACCTGCTCGGACTGTCCATCGACAGCCTGTTCGCGCATCTCGCCTGGGTCCGGAACATCGAGGAGAAGTTCGGCGTCGCCATTCCCTTCCCGATCATCGAGGACATCAAGATGGAGGTGGCCGGCGCCTACGGCATGGTGCATCCGGGTGCGGCCGAT
>JBBRVI010000526.1:0-1826 GCA_038247025.1 Acetobacterales bacterium | reverse complement strand
TCGACCAGCGCCAGTTTCTGCTCCAACGTCCTGCGCCGACGACGCGCAACCACGCTGATCACGTCACCCAAACGAATATCCGGCAACGACCTTACCCCCAGGCATCAGGGCGACAAGGGACCCCCGAAGCGCCCACAGACCAGGGAGGACAGCCGATCAACACCCAACGCCGCCAGGCAGCGGTGGGAGGACGCTTGCTTTGAGGCTTCGCCATGCCCACCAGCGCCGCAGATGTTGGCGGCGGCAATCAGGCAGGGGATATGGACGCCATCCCAGGTGGCCCGCCAGGGCGGGATTGTCGGACCAGCCGGTGATGCCGGTGCGCGGGTCGAGAATGGTGTCGGCGCCGATCGCATCGAGCGTGCCGAGATAGGCTGCCGTTGCGCGGATGCCTACCCTCGATCAGGACATACGCGGGGTAGGGAGCGGCACTGGCCGCCTCGCTGACCTACCCTTTGCGGATCAAGATGCTGGACATGGTTTCTCCCCAACGCTGTAGGCGCTCCGCGCGGCGCATGGGGAGTTTTTCGCAGAAGTCACAATCTGGTTTCAATAGAATCAGGAAGGCTGCAAAGCAGTCCAGACGCTGCCGGCCCGGGCGGAGGCTATGGCGGCCGCGATGAAACGCATCCCGCGCAGCCCGTCCTCGGCGGTGGGCGTCGTGGCGCTGAGCGGGTCAGGCGCGCGGCCCTCGCGCATCGCGGTGATCTGCTCGGCCGCATCGCGATAGAGTTGCGCGAAGCCTTCCAGATAGCCTTCGGGGTGGCCGGCCGGAATGCGGGTGGCATGCGTGGCCGCCGGATGCAGCGCGCCGGCCCCGCGCGCGAGGCAGCGCCCCGCTTCACCGAGCGGTGTGTGCAGCAACTGGTTCGGGTGCTCCTGGCTCCAGGCGAGGCCGCCATGCTCACCATAGACGCGCAGGCGCAGCGCATTTTCATTGCCCGGTGCAACCTGGCAGGCCCACAGCATGCCACGCGTACCGCCGGCGAAGCGCAGCAGCAAATGCGCATTGTCGTCCACGCGGCGACCCTCAACGAAGCTGTGAACTTCCGCCAGCACCTGCTCCACCGCCAGCCCGGTGACGTATTCCGCAAGGTGATGCGCATGCGTGCCGAGATCGCCGAGCGAGCCGCCCATCCCGGCCCTTGCCGGATCATTGCGCCAGGTTGCCTGCTTATGTCCGCTGTCTTCCAGCTTCGTGGAGAGCCAATCCTGCACGTATTCGACCTGCACAACGCGGATCGGGCCTAATTCGCCTGCCGCCACCATGGCGCGAGCGTGGCGAACCATCGGATAGCCGGAGTAGTTGTGGGTCAGCACAAACACGCGCCCGGCGCGCGCGGCGGCGGCTGCAATCTCCTCAGCCTCCGCCACCGTCAGGGCGAGTGGCTTGTCGCAGATCACATGCAGACCGGCCGCGAGCGCTGCAATGGCCGGCGCATGGTGCATATGGGTCGGCGTGACGATGGCCACGGCCTCGGCCCCGTCTGCACGCTGCGTCTCGGCCGCAATCAGCGCCTGGAAATCGGGATAGCCGCGGATGCCGAGATCGGCGGCGGAATCCATCGCGCGTTGCGGATCCGAAGCCAGCGCGCCGGCGACGAGCTCGAACCGGTCGTCCAGCCGTGCCGCCATGCGGTGCACCCCGCCGATGAAGGCGCCGCGCCCGCCGCCCACCATGGCAAGCCGGATGCGCCGCTGGGTCACAGGCCCAGCATGCGGCGATTGGCGGCCTGGTCCGTGCCGCCGGAGGCGAAATCATCGAAGGCCTTGTCGGTCACGCGGATGATGTGCCGGTTGATGAACGCCGCACCTTCGCGCGCGCC
>JBBRVI010000525.1:0-1839 GCA_038247025.1 Acetobacterales bacterium | reverse complement strand
GTTCCTCGACCGCTTCGCCGCCGCTCGTGCGGCCGGCTTCGAGGCGGTGGAATTCATCTTCCCCTATGAGCATCCGGCGGCCGAAATCGCCAAGCGCCTGGAGGGGAACGGCCTCGCCAACGTCCTCTTCAACGCGCCTCCGGGTGACTGGAATGCGGGCGAGCGCGGCATGGCTTGCCTGCCCGGACGCCGAACAGAATTCCGCGAGGGCATCAAGCGCGCGCTCGAATACAGCGCGGCGCTGAAATGCCCGCGGCTGCATGTCATGGCGGGCCTCACCCCCGCCGGCGTGGCGCGGGACACGCTGCTGGCCACCTATGCCGCCAATCTGGATTTTGCTGCCGAGGAATGCGCCAAGCTCGGCGTGAAGCCGGTGATCGAGCCGATCAACCATCGCGACATTCCAGGCTTTTTCCTGAACACCACGACCGAGGCCACGCGCATCATCGACGCGCTGGGCATGGAGCGTGTGGGCCTGCAATTCGACCTCTACCACTGCCAGATTACCGAGGGCGATGTGACGCGCAAGGCCACGGAACTCCTGCCCTATATCGCGCATATGCAGGTGGCCGACACGCCGGGACGTCACGAACCCGGCACGGGCGAAGTGAACTGGCCCTTCGTCTTCAACGCCATTGACGCGAGCGGCTATCGCGGCTGGATCGGCTGCGAATATCGCCCCAAGGGCGAGACGCTGGCTGGTTTGGGCTGGTTTGCCAAATACCGGGTTTGATCGGAACAGAGGAAACGTCACTATGGAAAAAATCGGATTCATCGGCCTGGGCATCATGGGCCTTCCCATGGCGCAAAACCTCGCCACGGGCGGCCACACCATCATCGCCCCCGAGCGCGCCTCGCTCTCGGCCGAAGCGCGTGCGGCCTTCACCATCTTGGCCGACGCCACAGCCGTCGCCGCCGCCGCCGAGATCATCATCGTGATGGTGCCCGACACCCCCGATGTGGAGCGCGTGCTGTTTGGCGCGCATGGCGTCGCCGCCGGGCTTTCCGCCGGCAAGCTCGTCATCGACATGTCCTCGATCAGCCCGACAGCCACCAAGGATTTCGCGGCCAAGATCAACGCACTCGGCTGCGACTATATTGACGCTCCCGTCTCCGGTGGCGAAATCGGCGCAAAGAACGCCGCACTCACCATCATGATCGGCGCCTCTCAGGCCGCTTTTGACCGCGCGCTGCCGCTGTTCCAGTTGATGGGCAAGAACATCACCCTGGTCGGCGAAAACGGTGCGGGCCAGGTGACCAAGGTGGCCAACCAGATCATCGTCGCACTCAACATCGAGGCCGTGGCCGAGGCGCTGGTCTTCGCCTCCAAGGCGGGCGCCGATCCGGCCAAGGTGCGGGCCGCGCTGATGGGTGGCTTCGCCAATAGCCGCATCCTCGAAGTCCATGCCGAGCGGATGATCAACCGCACCTTCAACCCAGGCTTTCGTATCGCGCTGCACCAGAAGGATCTCAACCTGGCGCTGCAATCCGCGAAGGAGTTGGGCGTGGTGCTGCCCAACACGGCCTCCACCCAGCAGCTTTTCTCGGCCTGTGCCGCGATGGGCGGGGACCAGTGGGACCATTCAGGCCTGGTGCAGGCGCTGGAGAAGATGGCCGATCACAAGATCGGCTGAGGCCAGGAGATCAGATGCTCACGCCTTGGCCTTCGCGGTGATGAAGCGATGGATCTCCGTATTATCCGCGCGCGGGCCAAGCTCGCCCAACGCGGCACTCCAACGCGCGCGCAGCAGCGCCAGCAGCGGGGCATCCGCACCCGTCGTCGCCGCAATGCCGCCCGCTGTCTCCAGATCCTTGCGCATCAGCCCCAATTGAAACCCG
>JBBRVI010000524.1:0-1845 GCA_038247025.1 Acetobacterales bacterium | reverse complement strand
TCCCTCGTCTTGCCCGCATGGCCTCTTGTCGGCCACGCAGATCTCGGCGGACAGTTTCTCTTCGCCGATCGCCGCGGTCACAGCCCGCCGGTGGATCTCATGCCCGCCGCAAAGTGGATCTCATTCAGGCCGCCGCCAAAGCCGGCACCCTGAGTCGCGAGGAACTCCGCGCGCTGATGGCACCCGTGCGTCTTCACGTCGAGGCGCTGCTCGAGCGCGCGAGAGCCGCGAAACTGCGGCACGTCTCTGGCTCGTGTGCGGACATCCTCGAGCACCGCGCGGCGCTGTGGAACTTCGTCGACCGGGAGGACGTGGAGCCCACGAATAACCACGCGGAGCGCGAGCTGCGGGCCTTCGTCCTGTGGCGCAAGCGCAGTTTCGGCACCCAGAGCGAGCGTGGCAACCTGTTCGCCGAGCGCCTGATGACGGTGGCTCACACCGCCCGCAAGCAGAACAAGAACGTGCTCGAATTCCTGACGGCCTGTTGCACTGCGGCGCGCACTGGCGCCCCGCCGCCATCGCTCTTCGCGGCAGCCTGACGACCTACGCGGACTTCGCGACCTTCATCGGGAAGTACCGGGTGAGATTCCGCTCGCCGGCGCTGCGAACCCGGCCGCCGTCTTTGAGGTGCGTCATTGGCCGCTGCAGCGCCCGCGGCTTCTCGCCAACTCGAGCAGCGATCACCGTCATCGTCTCGCCCGGGCAGGCCTCGACCGCCTTGAACAACTGCTCGGCGAGCTCCGCGACCTGGGTCGGTGCCCGCCGCGTGTACGCCCCACGTCGTCGCGTCGCGGCTCGCGCCGTCGCCATCGCAAAACCGCGTTCGATCGCCGCCTTCGCGGCCAGTTGCTGCGCCATCAGGTGCTCGCGCACAAGTTGCTCGATCTTCGCATCCAGCGTCTCGGGGATTTTCGGGGTCATGCGCCACAAGTCGCACGCGGCGATCAGGCTCTCAACCCCTCCCCTGAACGCTTACTGTCCACCGACTGCGTAGCTGGGTCTTGCACTGACCACTCAAGGGGGCTTGGGGACTTTGATCCTCTTGGCGCTTGCAAGAAGTCAGAGCGGGGCTTCTCGACGCAACTTGCGGTGGCTTCGCTGTCTCCGACGCCGCCGGCGCTGATCGCGAGCAGACGCCGGACGCCAGCTTCCTTCATTGCGGCGACCAGCGCCGGCGTGGCGCGGGTCAGGAAGTCAGGCACTTCGGGCCGCGCCAAAGGAGCGATTCCTGGCATTCGCAGCCCGAGCGCGCTGATCACGGCGTCGGCGCCCTGAATTGCGCGGGTCAGAAACCCGGCATCGGTGAGGTCGCCGCGGATCACCTCGACCCCAGGCGGGGCCTGGTAGCTGCTCGATCGGACCACTGCCTTGACCGTATGTCCGCGAGCGACCGCCTGGGTCACCAGCTGAACTCCACAGCCGCCACTCGCGCCGAGAATGCTGAGCTTCACGAACGCCGTCTATCAGCCCGCGCCACGAACACCGAGTGTTCTGGCTGTCGATGGGCCGATCGCGCGACTGCGTTTTCAGTTGCAGGGACTGCGCAGCGCCTGACAGGTCCACGCGCCGACGTTGCACTGCGCGCCGATGCAGCAATCGCCCGGCTCCCCGAAGCAGGTCCCGGCGGGACAATCGCTGGTCTTGATCAGCCCCTGCGGGCAGGCCCAGCCGGCCAGGGTGCAGACCGCGCCGGTGTATGCATCACCCCCGCATACGTCGACGCAGTGGAAGGCGGCCGGAGCGCCCTGGCAGGCGCACAGCGCCCCGGCCTCACAGACGTAGCCTCCATCGGAGCAGCTGGCCGAGCCGACCCGGGCGTTTGTGCTGCCGCAGCAATCGGGTCCG
>JBBRVI010000523.1:0-1864 GCA_038247025.1 Acetobacterales bacterium | reverse complement strand
GTGGACCAGGTTGATGAGCACCCACTCGGCGCGGGCGTTGGCCTCGCCGCGCAGGCTGACGCGACGGAAGCCGCGACACTCCTTGATCTGGCCGAAGACCGGCTCGACGATGGCCTTGCGCCGTGCGTAGTGGCGGTGGCCTGCCTTCGTGCGCAGCTTGCGAGCCATGCGCTGGCGGCGGGTCAGCCCGCTGGGGATCCGGCCGCGGGGTGGGGCCGGCGGCGGGTCGCTGTGCTTGCTGCGCCCGGTGGCGATGAAGGCTTCGATCTGCGCGTTGTCGAGATGCTCGAGGTTGGCGTCGGAGCAGTAGCCGGCGTCGGCCAGCACCCGTTTCGGGCGGCGCCCGAGGTTGCGCTCGATCTGGTCGACCAGGCCCGGCAGGGCGCGGGTGTCGGTCGGGTCGGCGCTCAGATCACAGGCGACCACGACCTGGTGCGCCTCGCCGACCGCGGCCTGCGCGTTGTAGCCGGCGATGAAGCCGTCGTTGCGGGAGCGCATGATGCGCGACTGCGGGTCGGTGAAGTTGCGTTGGGCCTTGGGCTCGGGCACGGCGTCGGGGTTGCCCTTGCGCTCTCGCGCCTCGGCCTGCAGCACGGCCTTGGCCTCGCGGATCTTCGCCAGCCTGGTCTCGCGCCGTGCCAGCTCGGGCGGCGTCCTCGGCGGCGTCGATGGCCTCGGCCTCAGCCAGGATGGCCTTGACCTCGGCTTCGAGCTCGGCCTGGCGGCGGGTCATGCGGCCATAGCTCATGGCCTTGTGCTTGGATGCGTTGGCCTTCAGCTTGGTGCCGTCCAGGGCCACCCGTCCGAGCTTGACCAGCCCCGCCTTCTGGCAGAGCTGCAGAACCTCCACAAAGAGCGTGGAGAAAGCGGCCAGGTGGCGGCGCCGGAACTCGCTGATGGTCTTGTGGTCGGGACGCGCCTGCCCGGCGAGGAACATGAAGTTCACGTCGGCCGCCAGGCGAGCCTCGAGCTTTCGTGAGCTGCGCACGCCGCTGGCGTAGCCATACAGCAGCACCTTGAGCATCAGCGCCGGGTGGTAGGGCGGCTTGCCTCTGGCTTCATCGTGGGCGGCCAGCAGGGGGCTGAGATCGAGCTCGTCGACGAGGTCGTTGAGGTAGGCGGCCAGGCCGTCATCGGCTACCCAGTCGTGCAGGCTGGGCGGCATGAGCAGGAGGGTGTGCTGGTCGTAGGGGCGGAAGGTCTTGTGCAGCATGGCCTATTGTCCCAAGCCGTGCCCCACCGCCGCCGGCATTATCGACACAGCCTCCTAGGGCGACGTTATTTCTTCACCGCGCGGATCGGAAGAAGTGACTCAATGGTCCAATAATTGTCGACTCGGCCCCACACATCCAATGAGGCCCGGATATGCTGAAGGTAGCGCGGCCCAAGATGAGGCGGCCTGTCCAGATAGAGGGAGAATCTTCTGTGGTACGCCAGCTTGGTTTTTGGGTGAGCCTCTTGATCCTGCTGACAGTTGTCGCCAGCCCGGCGCTCGCGGCTGAGCCCGTCGGTGGACAACCGCCCAATGACAACGCGCTGTCCACTCTGAACGCAAAGGACAAGCAGATCCTCGCGCGGAAGATGGCGATGATCGCCAGCATGCGGGAACCTTCTGACGCTTTCTCGAATGCTGCCTCAACCGAGTCGGTCAGTCCCGATTCCATCTGCCCCTCCCCGGATAGCTGCGATCCGTGGACGCCACCTTCGAGCAAGATTCTCTCTGCGTATGCTCGCCAGCAGACGAATGGCTACTACTGTGGGCCGGCGACCGGCCAAGTGATCAGCAACGAGTCGTGGGGCTACAACTACACCTCTACCAGTGGCACTAGCATATCGACGAACAAGTACACCCAAGCGCAAATTG
>JBBRVI010000522.1:0-1872 GCA_038247025.1 Acetobacterales bacterium | reverse complement strand
TCGGGCCTTGTGACGAGGACGCCCGCCGGCATCAGCCGAAGATGTCGGCGGGGCTGTCGCGGCGCAGGCTCTCGCCGAGCTCGCGCCCAAGCGCCCGGGCATCGCTGGCGAGGCCCACGACGCTGCGCTTGAGCAGGAAGCTGCCATCGGGGCGGGCGACGAGGCCCGTCAGGTGCAGCCTGCCATCGGGCATCAGCCGGGCATGCCCGCCGATCGGCGTGTGGCAGGACCCATCCAGCGCGGCGAGCAGCGCGCGCTCGGCGGTGGAGACCGCCGCGGCCTCCCGGTCCTCGATGGCGGAGAGCAGGTCGAGCAGCTCGCCATCATCGGCGCGCACGGTGACGCCGACGATGCCCTGGCCGGCGGCGGGCACCATGGCTTCGGGGTCCAGCACCACCGCAGCCGCGGCCTCCAGCCCCAGCCGGCGCAGGCCAGCCAGCGCCAGCAGCGAGGCCGCGGGGCCATCCCCGGCGCGCACCTTGTCGATTCTGGATTGCACATTGCCGCGGATCAGTTCGATCCGCAGATCCGGCCGCGCCGCCAGGATCTGGCTTTGCCGGCGGAGCGATCCGGTGCCGATCACGGCACCCGCGGGCAGGCAGGCGAAGGGCTCGGCCGGGTCGGGCGCGTGGCAGCTCGGGCCGAGGATCAGCGCATCGCGCGCATCCTCCCGCCGCAGCGTGCAGGCGAGGACAATGCCCGGCGGCATCTCGGTTTCGAGGTCCTTCAGACTGTGGACGGCGAAATCGATGCGGTGGTCAAGCAGCGCCTCATGGATTTCCTTGGCGAACAGACCCTTGCCGCCAATGTCGGCGAGGCGCTTGTCCTGGATCCGGTCGCCGGAGGTGGCGATGGCGTGTTCCTCGAACGCCTTGGCGTCGCGCAGCACCGGGCAGAAATGCGTGATGATGCTGAGGAAATGCCGCGTCTGCCACAACGCCAGCGGGCTGTTGCGCGTGCCGACGCGCAGCGGCAGGGCGCGCTGATGGGGTTTCACCGAGGCCTCGCCAGGGGCGGGGTGAGACGTGGCGGGATGGGAAGTGGCGGGGGGATGGGCTACCGACATGCTGGCCACATAGGGCCAGCATCGAAAGGACGTAAGTGGGCGCGCGCCAAAACGCCATGCCAGAGGTCGGGCAGAGCGTGCAGAACGGCGATCTGATTCTCGGGATCGAGAGTTCCTGCGACGAAACCGCCGCCGCGATCCTGCGCGCCGACGGGACCATCCTGGCCGAGGCGGTGCTGAGCCAATTGGCCGAGCACACGCCCTATGGCGGTGTGGTGCCTGAAATCGCCGCGCGCGCGCATCTGGCGCATCTGCCTTCGCTCGTGCGGCATGTGCTGAACCAGGCCGGGGTTGGGCCGGGCGATCTCGCCGCGGTGGCGGCCACGGCCGGGCCGGGGCTGATCGGCGGGCTGATCGTGGGCGCCACGCTGGGCAAGGGAATCGCGATCGCACGGGGCATCCCCTACCTCGCGATCAACCATCTGGAGGGGCATGCGCTGACGCCGCGCCTGCCCGGCGTGCATCCGGGCGGGCTGGAATTTCCCTACCTGCTGTTGCTGCTCTCGGGCGGGCATTGCCAATGCGTGGCGGTGGAGGGTGTGGGCCGGCATGTGCGGCTCGGCACCACGCTCGACGATGCGGTGGGCGAGGCCTTCGACAAATCCGCCAAGCTGCTCGGCCTGCCCTGGCCCGGCGGGCCGCACCTTGAGCGGCTGGCGTCTAGCGGCGACGCCACGCGCTTCGCCCTGCCGCGGCCGCTGCTGGGCCGCGCGGGCTGCGATTTCTCCTTCAGCGGGTTGAAGACCGCCGTGGCGCAGGTGGTGGCGAAGGGGCTCGATGCGCCGGGCCAGGCCGACCTCGCCGCG
>JBBRVI010000521.1:0-1874 GCA_038247025.1 Acetobacterales bacterium | reverse complement strand
TTCTCGGCGTAGGGCACGAGGGACGCGACTGGCGCGGCGGAGACCACGAGGTCAGGCTGCATCGGCGGTGACCTCCATCCGCGCCGCGGCAATAGCGTCGTAGTCCCGCCCATCATCGGCCAGCGTCACAGGGAGGTCGGGATGCAGCATCCGCCAGCGGGCAATCGCCAAGTCGACATAGGCCGGCGCGAGCTCGATGGCGCGCACGCGACGGCCAGTGCGCTGGCCTGCCAGGATGGTGGTGCCGCTGCCCCCGAAGGGCTCGAAAACCACCTCGCCCTCATCCGTGTAGGTGCGAATCAGGAACTCGGGCAGCACCACCGGGAAGACCGCGGGGTGTTCGGTCTCGATGCCGCGGCCCTTGTGGCGGGTCAGGCGCAGCACGTTGTCGGGGATCCGGAAGTCCTGCACCGGCACCCGCGGGGAGCCCGCCCTGGTGAAGGCGCTGGCGCGGGCCTTCCGGTGGCGGCAGCTCTTGGAGGAGCGGCGCTACGCTTCGATTCGCGAACTCGCTGCGGCCGAGGGTGTCGATCGTGCCTGTATCGGGCGTGTGCTCAATCTGACGCTGCTGGCGCCGGATCTGGTGGAGGCCATCCTGGATGGGCGGGAGCCGGCTGCGTTGGACATGACGACTCTGATGGCTGGGTGTCCTGCCCACTGGGATGCGCCGCGCGCTGGCGTCTTGGCCAAGTAGGTTCCGCCGCGAGGCGTATGACACGCGCGCCTGCCACCAGGGAGCATGCGGGCGCGCGGCGACGGTGCTCGGCGTTCAGGTTGCCTTCTTGATCCGCGCCCTTGCCGCGTTCCTGCGCCTTGCGATGCGGCTGAGGGTGATCATGATCACCAATTCGTCAATGTCGTTTGGATCGTATTCCTCGAACCACCCCTTGAGCTCGTCATGGTCGGGATGGCTTGGATCAGCGAGGATTTCGAGCTTCTCGTAGAATCCGGGAAGCCCACCGCAATCCTCAGGCGGCGCGCCGCGCTCACCGGCGACAAAACGCGGGTACTCGGTGTCGGGATCCCCCTGACGGATGTTCGTCAGGATCAGCCGGTGCTGCCAATCATCGCCGAAGTCGTAGACGTAGGTCATGATGGTCTTGCCTGGGGCCAGCACATCACGGAGACGAACCTTCACAGCCTCGACACGCGGTTCGGTGCCCCAATCCTCGTCCATCGGCAGGCCGTACCGGCGCTCGCCGACGGTGAACTCCCAGAGGTGATAGTCGAACCACCCCAACGCCGCCTGGATGACCTCATGCATGGCTTTCAGCGTCATGGAGGTCGGCACCTCCACCTGACGCCAGATCAGCGGATCACTTCCACAGAGCTCGATTCGCATGGTGCAGATCTCGTTGACGCTTGCGGTCGCGGTCATGATGCCTCTCCTGCCCACACACCCAGTCTGTCAGGCGCGCCCCGTAAGTTCCAGGGGAGCAATTCGTCCAGCCGCGAAGCTGATTGGCCGGCGAGCCTGGCCAGCGATGGTTGCCGTTCGTCCCTCTTGGATGGGCATGCGCCACTCCAACCCGGTCACCTTTCCGCAGCAAGAAGATGGGATTTTCCGTGGCTTTCAGCCTGGCTGGTAAATCGGCCAGGTCGCCAGGTCCGGAGAGAAAGCGCCGGAGAGAGACCGATTTGGGCCGTCGTTGCGCCCGCGCATCCGCCAGACGTCGCGCAAGAATGGCGGAAAACTTGCGCCTCACGGCGCCAGTCACTGCGTGAGAGAGAGATTGGAGGAATTGGAAGTGGCGTAGCAATAGGAACCGGAATCCAATCTTCTCTGGCTACACAGGACGTCGCGAAGGCGGCTGCCTGCTCCCATGCTCCTAAAGCTGCGCAGAGTTTCGGCTTGCCGATGCTAGCGCCGGATG
>JBBRVI010000520.1:0-1874 GCA_038247025.1 Acetobacterales bacterium | reverse complement strand
TAGCCTACGTGTTGGCCGATTAGCCTCTGCCGGTCGGCGCCACATGGCACGCCGCCCCGAATCGGAACCTTGCTGGAGTTGTCATTGTCAGCCACCCCCCAACCGCCGCCCGAGGGTTGGACGCTGCCCGAGGCCGCGGCGACGCTGTTCCCCGACGCCTGGCTTGCCGCATGGTTCCCCGACAACGTCACCGCCGCGCGTGCCGTGCCCGGCATACAGCCTGCGCCGTCGCCCTGGACGCAGGTGCCGCTCGATATGATGGATGCGGTTGCGGCGGCGGTGCTGGCGGGAGGCGCAATTCCCGCCGGCCTGGAGACCGTGGTGGCGACTTGCCGCGCCTATGAGGCCGAGACGGCGCAGCGAATTGCCGCCGCCCTGGTGCGCCGTTCTGAGCAGCGCGCTTCCCTGCCGGGGTTGCTGGCGGCGCGGCTGGCCGGCGGTGCCTTCAGAGCGAGCGGGGTTTCCCCCCGCGACCCGCTGCGGCCTGTGGATATTTCGTTCCTGGCCTGGGGGGCGGCCCAGATCGCCTTGGGCTGGGAGGAGGCGACCTGGCGGAGCGGCTCCAAGCCCTACAGCACCCATGGCTCGCCGCCACCGGCTCCAGGCTCGGTGACCCTGCCGGGCGAGGTCACGCTCAGGGGTGTGCGCGTATTCGCGGCGAGTCCAAGGGTTGCCCCGCCAGTGGAGGCGCCGGCGGTGACGCCCGAAATGCCAGCGGCACTGGCGGACAATACGTCTGCGCTCTCCGCGCGATCAGGCTTCGCCGGTCGCCCGAGTTCCCAGCAGTTGATTGAACTCGAGCATGCGAGCCGGCTGGCTTCCGGCGAAGCCGAGGAGAAGATCACACATGAGGCTCAACATCTGTCGGCCTGGCTGGCCAGGACGTATCCGGAGTGGCCCAAGGCCTCGGCCAAGACCATCGCGAACAACATCGGGGCGGCACATCGGCGAGGCGTGAAATCGCGCCCGAAATAGCGCCTGAAATAGAATGCCTCCACCCATTTCAGGCTTCTTTTTCAGGTAAAAAAACTGGTGTGAATGGGGTGCCATTGCAACCGCACGCCGCAGCGTGCCGACCGATGGTGACACGATGTCGACCCCGATCCCCGACGATCCAGATGCACTGCTGACCCGCGACGCGACTGCCGCCGCCCTGACCGCGGCGGGCTTTCCCGTCTCTGCCAAGAAATTAAGCGGCGAGGCGACGCGCGGCGGTGGCCCGCCCTATGGGCTGCGCCCCAGCCGGGAGCGAGGTGGCGTGAGGCCGCCGCCGCTGCTCTTTTCAGGCATTAAGCGCTGGCAGGACATCCGCCCGATCGGTCGGTTGGAGCGCTCCCGTGGCGGTGACTTGGCCGCCTTCGCGGCATTCTACGGCATGGACGACGCTGAGGCCGGCTCGACGCTGCTTCGCAATCTTCGCCACGTCCGGGACGTGCTGCGCAGGGGTCATGTTGAGGACGCATTGGCCTTCCTCGAATGGCACGTGGGCGAATGATGGACAGAGCCCCGGCCATGCTCGCAGCCGACAGCGCGCAGATCGCGCGCTTTGTGCACGCGCTGTTCCGCTATGCGGATTCGGACAGTGTCGTGGCGCTGCGCTCGTTCTTCGACGACGCCTCCTCGGTCCATCAGTTGGGCGTCTGGCGCATCGGCGATGGCCTGGAGGGGTTGGTCGCCGTGGCATCGGCGCAGGCCACACGCTGCGCGCAGCATTCCCGCCCAGTGGTGTTCTGCCCGCCCGTCGCGACCTTTACCGAGGGGCCGCTTGCCCGCGAGCAGGACCTCGTCAACGGCTTGGCACTGTCGGTCGAATGCGACACGGGGCCGAACGATGCCCGCGCGCGGCTGGAAGGGCTGCTCGGCCCGGCGACGCT
>JBBRVI010000519.1:0-1886 GCA_038247025.1 Acetobacterales bacterium | reverse complement strand
GGCACCTTCGGCGTCGTCGCCACCACGCATTGGCTGGCGAGCCAGGTGGGAATGGCGGTTCTGGAGCGCGGCGGCAATGCCTTCGACGCCGCCGCCGCCGCCGGCTTCACGCTGCAGATCGTCGAGCCGCATCTGAACGGGCCAGCCGGCGATTGCCCCATCATCCTGCATGACGCGAAGCTGGGGCGCGAATTGGTTCTCTGTGGCCAGGGGCCTGCGCCCTCAGGCCTCAATGTGGACCTGATCCAGACCAAGCTCGGGCTGGACATGATGCCGGGTACGGGCTTGCTCCCTGCACCCATCCCCGGCGCCTTCGACGCCTGGGCCACGATGTTGCAAAACCACGGCACCTGGCGGCTGCGTGATGTGCTGGCCTACGCGATCGGCTATGCCCGCCACGGCGCGCATATGGTGGCCCGCATCTGCCAGACCGTGGCGACGGTCCGCCCGCTGTTTGAAGCCGAATGGACCAGCTCGGCGGCTCTCTGGCTGCGCAATGGCGGCCCACAGCCCGGCCAGCTCTATGCCAACCCAATCCTGGCCGACACCTATGAGCGAGTGCTGCGCGAAGCCGAAGCCCCCGGCCGCTCGCGCGAGGCAGAAATCGAGGCCGCACGCCGCGCCTGGTATGGCGGCTTCGTTGCCGAAGCCATCGAGCGCTTCAATCGCATCCCCGCCATGGACACCTCCGGCCAGCGCCATGCCGGCGTGTTGACCGCGCATGACATGTCGCAGTGGCGCGCGGGCATCGAGGAGCCGCTGCGGCACGATTTCATGGGCACCACCGTGCTGAAATGTGGCGCCTGGAGCCAGGGGCCGGCCATGCTGCAAACCCTGGCCCTGCTGTCGGGCTATGATCTGGCCAGCATGGACCCCGTTGGCGAGGATTTCGTCCATCACGTGACCGAGGCGATGAAACTCGCCTTCGCCGATCGCGAGGCCTTCTATGGGGACCCCAATTTCACCGATGTGCCTTTGGCCACGCTGCTCTCACCTGCCTATAATGAAGCGCGCCGCAAGTTGATGGGCCATGACGCCTCGCTGGAATTCCGGCCGGGCAACCCTGATGGATTGCCCATTCGCGGCGTGGATTATGCGGCGGCCGTCCAGCGCGCCGAGGCCATGGTCATGGCCGCCGGCACGGGCGAGCCCACCGTCTCGCGCCTCGGTGCGGCGGGTGGCGACACCTGCCACATTGACGTGATTGACCGCGACGGCAATTTCGTGAGCGCCACGCCGAGTGCGGGCTGGCTGCAATCCTCGCCCGCCATCCCCGAGCTCGGCTTCTGCCTGGGAACGCGCTGCCAGATGTTCTGGCTGGATGAGACGCTGCCCAATGGCCTGAAGCCCAACAAGCGCCCGCGCACCACGCTCTCGCCCTCCATGGTGCTGCGGCAGGGCAAGCCCTGGATGAGCTTCGGCACGCCAGGCGGCGAGCAGCAGGACCAGTGGCAGCCCATCATGCTCGCGCGGATGCTGGCCCATGGCTTCAACATCCAGGAGGCGATTGACCTCCCCTCCTTCCATTCCGAGCATTGGGTCAGCAGCTTCTGGCCTCGCGGGGCCAAGCCTGGGAAGCTGGTGCTGGAAGGCCGCTTCGCGCCGGAGGTTCTGGCCGCCCTGCGCTCGCGCGGCCATCGCGTTGAGATGGGCGGGGATTGGAGCGAAGGCCGGCTGACTGGCGCGCGGCGCGAGAAGGACGGGCAGATCTTCGCCGGCGCCAATCCGCGCGGGATGCAGGGCTACGCGGTCGGAAGATAGGACCGCGCCACCTACGCGCACGCCGCGCTAGCAGCCTGTCGGGGAGGCGTCGTCTCGGGATGGCCCTCGCAGTTCTGACGCGGCGGACAGCAGGCCCGGGTTGGACGGTTGGATCGTTGGCTCGG
>JBBRVI010000518.1:0-1889 GCA_038247025.1 Acetobacterales bacterium | reverse complement strand
GCTAGACACCCCGTGGATGGAGACCGAGGCCTTCGACGAACTCGACGCCATCCTCGACGACATGCGCGGGCGCTACGACGAAACGCCGCAGTGGGAATTTTGCGAAGGCTTCATGGCTGCCGTGATCTGCTCGCGCCGCCTGATTCCGGCCTATGAATACCTCGGCGTACTGCTCGGCCTGCCGGTCGAGGGCGAGGAGCCGGATGAGGACAGCGGCTCGTTCGCCAGCGATGCACAGCGCGAGCGCTTCCTGGCGCTGTGGAATCAGCGCTGGAAGGAAGTCGAGACCGCGCTCGATGCCGAAGTCGATTCGCTGGAGGACGACGCCTGCTACCACCCCGAAGTCATGGACATTCGCGGCGTGGTGGCCGACCTGCCGCCCGAGGAACAGGCGGCGTTCGCCCGGGAAGACCTGCCCGCGTTCGCGCAGGTGTGGGCGCTGGGCTTCATGTTCGCGGTGGAAAGCTGGTCCGACGAATGGGCCGCGCCGCGCGACAAGGACGCCGCCAAGTGGCTCGACGGCGCGCTGCAGGCGATCGTCGCCATGACCGAGGACGACGCCGCAGCTCCGCAAGTCTCGCCGCTGAGCGAGGAAGGCACGCCCAGCACCAGCATCGCCCGGCTCAATGCGTTTGGCGAAGCGATCTGGGCGGTGTACGACCTGCGCGAGCTGTGGAAAACCATGGGGCCGAAAGTCGAAACCATCCGCAAGGAAGCTACGCCGGGGCGCAATGACCCGTGCTCTTGCGGCAGCGGGAAGAAATACAAGAAGTGCTGCGGGGCGTGAGGCTTGAGCGCATGGCAGGCCGCCCCAATCCCTGCGCAGCCGGAGTTGCCGTGTATCGATGCGCTTGCTGGTTAACCATGGGTTAGGACATTTGGCCCATTGCCGTTGGCTGATATGGATTGCAAGCTCATGGGGAAGCTTCTGACATGACCTTAAAAATCAATGCCAGAAGATTGGGCATCTCCAACTTCAACCCGCCAGGAAAAAAACCATGCTACCCAACTCGCCAAGCTTTGCATCGGACGTTCATGCGCTGTCCAACGAGCCGATCAACATCAATGAACCGGCTTCGGTGAATTACTGGCTGGAGGCCTTGCGATGCAGCGAACTGGAGTTGCGCATGGCCGTGGCGGAGGTCGGGACCGGCGCGCGGGATGTCGGGACCGAACTGGGCCGGGCGGTATGACGGCGCGTTCGGAGATTTCTTCCGGCGCGCTCAATCTGCGCGTGGAAGAGTCGTCGCCCGGGCTTTTCTGCTGGTTCGTCACGCAACTGTCCGCGCAGGAGCAGGCCGGCGAGGTGTGCATCGACGCGTCGGACCATCCCTATCCCACCCGCGAGGCGGCCATGAGCGTGGGAACGGCTTGCCTGAAAGCCTACAAGGCGGCGGCCGCGGGCCTGTTGTCCATGCTTCCGTCCCGGCCCGCCGCCCCGTTCTGAGCCTCGATCGGGTTGCCGGAGAACAGGGCCGCCCGAGGGTCACGGGCATTTTTGAAGGCAGCGCCGTCACCAGGTGCTGCGCAAGGACGCCGGCCTCGCCGGAAGCACGATTCAGCCACGCTTCAAGCATGTTTCAGCGCTCTACCGCAACAGCCACGGGCGCAACTAGCTAGTTATTTGATAGCACTGCCCGACAGGCGCAGCGCCCTGAGCGGCCGATCGTGCCAGCGCAGCAGCCGCATGACCGCCACCGTCGCACCGATCAGCGCCCGGAACATGTCCGACTGCGTGTCCCACGGGTCGCCCTGCGTGCCCAGGAATTCATCGGCGCCCTGCCCGACCAGAGCAGGGCGGCCAGCACCAGCAAGGCCCAGCTGGTCAGCAGGCGGATACGCGGCCGCGACCCCGGCGCGTCAGTCCGGGTCATGGACCGGCTTGCCCG
>JBBRVI010000517.1:0-1898 GCA_038247025.1 Acetobacterales bacterium | reverse complement strand
GATGGTCTCCGGCGGGTCCTCGGGCAGGAAGTGAACGCCCGCCACCATGGCATCGGCCGAGAGGACAATCTGTTCCCCCGGCGCGGGGGTCAGCAGCGCCGCGTCATCCAGCAGGCCCAGCGCGCCCTCCCCGGCGAGGGGACGAAAATGCCGCGCGATCAGCGAGAATTCCGGGGGCAGGCTCATCGGCCGATGAGGAACTCCAGCACCGCCTGGTTGAAGGCGGCCGGGTTGTCCTGGTTCAGGCCATGCGTGGCGCGGGGGATGGTGACGCGCCGCGTGTTGGGCATGGCGTGCTCCAGCACGTCCAGGATTTTTCCGAAGTTCGGCTGGCTGCTGTCACCGCCTAGCAGGAGGGTGGGGACGAGGATGCCTTCGGCCGCTGCGCGCGAATAGGGTGATCGGTTCTCGGCCACCTGGCCCAGCAAGCTGCGCGCATTGTCACGGCTGACGGCTTTGCGCGCCTCAGGGCGCTTGTCCCAGGCGCCGGGGCCGCCGGTCAGTTCGGCCACCAGGATCAGACCGCCCTCGATATCGCCCGCCGCGATCCGTGCGGCCGCAGCCGAGAAGCCCGCCGCCTGTTGCCCACTGGCCGGGGCGCCGCCCAGGCTGGCATCAAGCTCGCCACCCGGCTCGGCCAGGATCAGCGCGCGCACCAGTTCAGGGTGGCGCTCGGCCACGCGAAAGGCGATATGCCCGCCGCGCGAATGGCCGAGCAGCACCACCGGCCCCCGCTCCAACGCGCGAATGAAGCCGGCGACATCCGCCACGTGGCGATCAATGGTGAAATCACCGCCCTGGTCAGGCCAGCTTCCCGGCCAGCAATGGCGCATGCTCAGCGACATGACATGATGTGACGCGCCGAAAGCCTCCATCTGGGGGTCGAACACGCGCTGGTCGCCCAGAGTGCCATGCACCAGCAGCAGTGGTGCGCCCTGGCCGGCTTGCGCGTAGGAGATGGGGTAGCCGTCAATGGTGATGCTGGGCATGGCGCTTCCAGGGTTTGGTTGTGGAAATCCCGCTCAGAATTCCTCGGCGCGCAGCGCGCGGGCCAGCGCGTCCAGCACGCCGTTGCAAAAGCGCGGCTCCTCGCCGCCAAAGAAGCCATGGGCGATGTCCATGTATTCCTTGATGACCACGCGCGCGGGTGGGCCACCCATGTCGCGCATTTCGCCGGCGGCCGCGCGCAGAATGGCGCGCAGCACGGGGTCCAGCCGGTTCATCGCCCAGCCCGTGGCCAGGTGCGAGGCGATGAGCTGGTCCATATCCTCGCTGTGGGTGGCGGCCCCGCGCAGGATGCGCGCAAATAGCGGCACATCCGCCTCCTCCACGCGCCCATCCTCGAAGCCCTGCTGCCCTGGCACGCTGCCCAGGCGGTGCCGCACGAATTGGTCGAGCACGGTTTCGAAATTGTCGCCCGATTGTTCCGCCTGAAACAGTGCCTGCACGGCGGCCACGCGGGCACCGGTGCGCGGGCGCCCCGTGACAGGCGCCTTGGATGCGGGTTTCACGCGAGCCCCCACCGGCGGCGCAATACCACCTGCATCAGTGCCGCCTGGGCGGCTTCGGCGCCCTTGTTGTGCCCGTCATCGCGCGAGCGTTCGATGGCCTGCTCGATCGTATGGACGGTGAGCAGCCCGAAGCCGATCGCCGCACCCGTCTCGGTCGCGAGGTTCATCACCCCGCTGCACGCCTCACGGCAGATATGGTCATAGTGGTCGGTCTCGCCGCGGACGACGCAGCCGAGCAGCACATACCCATCCCAGCGCGGTTCCTCGTCATCGGCATCCAGCGCCATGCGCAAGGTGGCTGGCAATTCGAAGGCGCCCGCCACATCCACGACATCGAGCAGCCCGCCAGCCTCAGCCACCACACGTTCCACGCCGCGCCGCATTCCG
>JBBRVI010000516.1:0-1910 GCA_038247025.1 Acetobacterales bacterium | reverse complement strand
GCGCGTCGCATAGGCCTTGGCGATGCCCAGCACGAGGCCGATCGCATCCGGCCCCACACCCGCGCCCGCTGCCGCACTGCCGGCCACGGTGTTGGACGACGTGACGTAAGGATAGGTGCCGTGATCCACATCGAGCATCACGGCCTGAGCGCCCTCGAACAACACACGCTTGCCCTCATTGCGGGCGACGTCCAGCCGCTCCCAGACGGCTTCGGCGTAGGGCAGCAAGCGCGGTGCCAGCGCCAGCAGCGCATCCAGCAACGGCTGCTTCTGGAACTCCGGTGCGCCCAGGCCACGCAGCAATGAATTGTGGTGCAGCAGCAGCTCATCCAGCTTGGCCGAGAGCGTTTCCGGCTCGGCCAGGTCACAGACGCGGATGGAACGCCGGCCCACCTTATCCTCATAGGCGGGGCCAATGCCACGGCCGGTGGTGCCGATCTTGTCCTCACCCCGCGCGGCCTCGCGCGCGCGATCCAGTGCGGGGTGCAGCGGCAGGATCAGGGGCGTGTTTTCGGCGATGCGCAGATTGTGCGGGCCGACATCCAGCCCCTGAGCGCGCACCTTCTCGATCTCGGAAAACAGCGCGTCGGGGTCGAGCACGACGCCATTGCCGATGATGCCAAGTTTTCCGCGAACGACGCCGCTCGGCAGCAGCGAGAGCTTGTAGGTGGTGTCGCCCACCACCAGCGTATGGCCGGCATTGTGCCCGCCCTGGAAGCGCACAACGATATCGGCGCGGCTGGCCAGCCAGTCCACCACCTTGCCCTTGCCCTCATCGCCCCATTGGGCGCCGATCACGGCGACATTGGCCATCAGATGGAACCTTTCTGAAGCAGTGGGAGGGGCTGAGCACCGTCCCAGCCATGAGTGCAACGCAAGGCCGCCGGCGCATCCTCAGCGGAAAGGGCGGCGACCGTGGCAAAGCCCTGATCGCGCAGCGCCGCCCCCACGGAGGCGGGCGTGCCGATGGGCAGGAAGCAGCGCGGGCGCGGCGGCGCTGCCGGGGCCGCGCGCAGCACCGCATCGGGGTAGAGCGTCATCCCCGTCGCCGGTTCGTCATTGGCCGAAAGGTAGCGCCCGCCCCGCGCGAGTTCACCAGCCATGCCGGGGCCGAACATCGTGAAGGCCACGCCCACATGATAGCGAAAGCCCCGGAACTCGATGGGATCGAGCGTGATGCGAAGCCCTGGCGCGCGGGCGGCGATGGCCTCGATGATGCGCGCCGCGTTCTCGGCGATGGCGCGCGCGGCCTCGGGCAGGTCGGCATTGCGCAGCACTTTCAGCGCATGCGTGGCCGGGCCGGCGGCGGCCAGCAGGCGCGGCAGCAGGGCCGCGATTTCGCCCGCGCCCTGCGCGAGGGCGGCGACGGCGGCCGCGTCCTTGCGGTCCAGCGCATGGATCAGGCGCTCCGCCAGCACCGGGCTCACGCCGGCCGCATCCAGCAGGGCATGGGCCATGCGCGGCAGGGTCACGTCCAGCGTGATATCCGTGATGCCCACCCGAGCCAGCGCCTCGGCCGCGACCAGCGCGACCTCCGCATCCGCCTCGGGAGCGGCACCGCCGATGAGCTCGATCCCGGCCTGGGCCAATTGCCGCGAAGGGGCCAATTCGCTGCCGCGCACCCGCAGCACCTGGCCAGCGTAACACAGGCGCAAGGGCCGCGCCTGGAGGCCAAGCCTGGTCGCGGCGATGCGGCTGACCTGCGGCGTGGTATCCGCGCGCAGGCCCATCATGCGCTGACTGACCGGGTCCATCAGGCGGAAGGTCTGTTCCGAGACAGCCGCACCCGAGCCCGTCAGCAGCCCTTCCTCGAATTCCAGCAAGGGCGGCTTCACGCGCTCATAGCCATGGCGGGCGAAACCCTCCATCAGCGCCTCTACGAGCACGGCTTCCTGCTCCGCGACGGGCGG
>JBBRVI010000515.1:0-1923 GCA_038247025.1 Acetobacterales bacterium | reverse complement strand
GGCCGATCTGGCCGAAGCGCAGCGACTGGAGCCGGGCGCGCCGGTGACGCTGGCGCTGGCTGCCATCCTCCGCGTTCGCCAGGGCGGGCCTCTGCCCACCACGCCGCCCCCGGCCCTGGAGGAAGTGCGCATCATCTTCGGTCCCTGGTCGGTGATGGACCTCCCCTTGTGAGCGGGCGCGCCCCGCGCGACACAGGGCCATGGATGACCCCTGCCGCCTCTACCTCATCACCCCCCCCATGCTGCCGCCCGGCTTCGAGGATCGCCTTGCCGCCGCACTGGACGCCGGCGATGTGGCCTGCCTCCAACTCCGCCTGAAGGACGCCCCGCGCGACGAGATCAAGGCCGCCGTGGCCCGCCTTCTCCCCATCGCGCAGCAGCGCGACGTGGCCTTCATCCTCAATGATGACGCGCATCTGGCGGCCGAAACCGGCTGTGACGGCGCGCATCTGGGCCAATCCGATGGCGACCACGCCGGCGCGCGCATGTTGCTTGCGGGAAAAATCCTCGGCATCACCTGCCACGCCTCGCGCCACCTCGCGATGTCGGCCGGCGAGATGGGCGCCGATTACGTGGCCTTCGGCGCCTTCTTCCCGACCAGCACGAAGGAGACGCAGCATGTGGCCGATATCGAACTTCTCGCCTGGTGGAGCGAGGTGATGGAGGTGCCATCCGTCGCCATCGGCGGCATCACCGCGGAAAACTGCGCGCCGCTGGTGCAGGCGGGTGCCGATTTCCTCGCCGTGGTGGGCGCGGTGTGGAACCATGCCGATGGCCCCGCCGCCGGCGTGCGCCGGATGAACCTCGCGATCAGGGAAGCCCTCGATGGAGCTTGAATTCGAGACCTGCGACGTCTTCACCGACACCCGCTTCGGCGGCAATCCGCTCGCCCTCGTCTTCGGCGCGGATGGGCTGGAAACCGAGGCCCTGCAGGCCATAGCGCGCGAATTCAACCTCAGCGAAACCGTCTTCGTCCTGCCCCCCGAGCGCGAGCCCGCCGATGTGCGGCTGCGCATCTTCACGCCGGGGATGGAACTCGCCTTCGCCGGCCATCCCAATGTGGGTGCAGCCGTGATGCTGGCCCGGCGCATCGGCCATGACGGCGATGCGCTGGTGCTGGAGCAACCGGCCGGTCACGTCACCGCCTGGCTGACGCGCGGCCCGGGCGGCGTGCCCATCGCCGCCGAGATCGAGGCGCCGCACCCCCTCACCCTCGGCGCGACGCTGGACCGCGCCGCCATCGCCGCTTGCGCCGCATTGCCGACCGAGGCGATCCATGTGAACGCGCACCCCCCGCTGCTGGCCGGTTGCGGTGCGCTCTTCGCCATCGCCGAGGTGGAGGATGTTGCGCTGCTCAATGCCGCCACGCCCGATATCCTGGCCATGCGCAAATGCTTCGGCCCCCTGGCCAGCCCGCCGATCGGGCTGCTGCTGCACACACCGCTCGGCGTCGGGCGGCGACGCGTGCGCATGTTCGCCCCGCTCAACGGCATTGTGGAGGACCCCGCCACGGGGGGCGCCAATGTGGCGCTTGCCGGGCTGCTGCTGCATCTGGCCGGCGGCTCGACCCTCGCGCTGGACGTCGAGCAAGGGGCTGAGATGGGGCGGCCGAGCCTTCTGGTTCTCGCCGCGCGGCGCGATGGTGATGGCCGCATCCGCGTGCGGGTGGGTGGCGGCGTGGTGCCGGTCTCGCGCGGGGTCATCACGCTTTAATGGACGAGCTGGAATTTTTTCGCGCGCTGCACCGCCCTGGCGTAATCCTGGACATCGGCGCGCATGACGGTCTCCTGACTTTGCCCTTCGCGCATCTGCCCGGCGCGCAGGTCCAGGCCTTCGAGCCGCTGCCCAGCGCCATGGCCCGGCTGCGCGCCAGGCTGCTCGCGGAGTTCGGCGCGCTGCCGCCCAATGTCACGCTGCACGCAG
>JBBRVI010000514.1:0-1928 GCA_038247025.1 Acetobacterales bacterium | reverse complement strand
GGCGGACGCGCTCAACCGCGAGAGCGGGCGGGTCTACACGGACGTACTCGTGTGGCACTACCGCGTCTACCGGCGCACCGGCCACTGGTTGAGCCAGGGCGCTGCCGAGAAGCTCAATGCGGTATGTGTCAAGTGCCTTTGGACAGGAGTCTAGGCGAATTGCGGTGCGTTGCTGACCTCCAGCACCAGCACCTCCGGGTCAGCTTGGCGGACAGCGTCCCCGGGGTCAAGGGGCCGCTGCGCGTCTGAAACCCTTGACCCCGGGGACGCCGTCGGCAGGGCCCCTGATGTGGCTGTCGTGGGTTCAGCAGTGCTGGGTCGGGGCAGATTGATGCCAACCTGTGCCGGCAGCTGCGGCGCGCTGGGACGGCCGCGCGGGAACCGCTCGGGATGCGCGGCATAGGCGGCGTCGAGGGTTTCCTGGCGTTTGGCAATCACCTCCGGCGCCCGGCCACTATGCACGACTGCCGGTGGCAGCAACGCGATCCCGCTATGCTTGTGGTCATGGTTGTACCAGTCAGCAAACCAGCGCATCCACGCGCGGGCGGCATCGATGCTGGCGAAACGGTCCGGGTAGGTCGGGCCATACTTCATGGTCTTGAACTGCGCTTCGGAGTAGGGATTATCGTCTGAGATGGTGGGGCGGCTATGCGACTGGGCGACGCCCAAGTCGATCAGGAGCTCGGCCAGGGTCTTTGACGTCATCGGAGCCCCCCGGTCGGCGTGCAGGGTGAGCTGCTGGGGCTGCACGCCCTCGCGGGTATAGCTCTGGGCAATCAGCACTTCGGCCAAGGCCGCCTCCTCCCGCTCGTCGAGCAGCCAGCCGACGAGCTTCCGTGAGAAGATGTCCAGCACCACGTAGAGGTTGTACCAGATGCCCGGTGTCGGCCCGCGCAGCTTGGTGATATCCCATGACCAGACCTGGCAGGGGCCGGTCGCGAGCAGCTCGGGGGCGCTATAGGCTGGTCGCCGGCGCTGGGCACGACGCTCACGGATGGCGGCATGCTGCGTGAGGATGCGATACATCGTGCGCCACGAGCAATAGTGGTGACCTTCATCAAGCAGGGTCGCGTAGATCGTGCGGGGAGCCTGATCGACGAAGCGCTCGCTATTCAGCAGGTCACGGATGCGCTGCTCCTCGGTCGGGCTGAGCGCCTGACGCGGTCTCCGCCGTGGCGGCATTGACGCGGCGGGCCGAGCCGGCTGCTGGGCGTGGTAGTAGCTGCTGCGTGGCACGCCCAGCGCGCTGCAGGCGGCGGCCACCCCCACCGTGGGGGCCAATTCCTGCGCCCCAGCCCGCATTAGGCCTCGCCGGTCAGCGGGGTCGGCAGCGTCATCCCAAGCAGCGTCGCAACTTTTTTTTGGATGTCAATAATGGTGGTGGCCTTGTGCAGCTCCTGCTGGAGCCGCGCGTTCTCGCGCTGGAGGCGGGCGAGCTCGTCCTGCTGCGGATCGCACGCCTGCGCGGGGCGACCAGCGGCGCGCGGTTCGAGGCGGGCCAGCGCCCCCTGATCGCGCTGGGCGCGCCACTTCGACATATGCGAGGTATACAGCCCATGGCGGCGGAGCAGTTCGCCACGGCGAGCGTCGCCCTTCGGATACGACTCATACGCGGTGAGGATGGCCAACCGCTGGGCGGCGCTCCATTTCCCCTGATGGGGCTGGGTCTCGGTCGATAGCCGCTCGGATGCGGTTGGCTGGGCGGGCGTTCGGGTGGTAGTCATTGATCTATCCTTTCGTCCGCCCTCGATGCAACGGGTTTCCGGCTGGCGATCTGTCCAAGGTCAGTCTAGCACACAGGGGGATGACGGCGGGAATAGCGCCGCGTTCGGCATGGATCACCTGCTCGGTCTTAACCTTCGACTCGGGATAGGGCCAGGTGGGTTTGAGCGGAGAAGCTTCGGTGATGCGCTGCCCCGGCGCGGAAG
>JBBRVI010000513.1:0-1936 GCA_038247025.1 Acetobacterales bacterium | reverse complement strand
GTTGAGATCGGCCAGATAGCCGGGTGCCAGCACGCCGCGATCCGTCAGCCCCATGGCGCGCGCCGTATCGCTTGTCTGGCGGCGGATCAACTCCTCCATGGTGAAGCCATGCTGGCTCCAGTGCACCAGTACGAAGGTTGGGAAGCTGCCATCGGAGATGAAGCCCACATGCGCACCGCCATCCGAAAGCCCGATGATGGCATTGCGGTGCCGCATGCATTCCGCTGATGCATCAAGCGTGTAGTCGGCGAAGTTCGTCAGCGGCGCGAAGATGAAATTCTGGCCCTCGCCCTCGGTGAGAAGGTCATAGGCGACCTCCTCCGGCTTGCGCCCCTCACGCTCGGCCTGGGATTCCAGGCTTTTCTCACGCGGGGGCGCGTAGTCGGGCGGTGCGCCGAAGGGGAACATGCGCGCCCAATGCAGGCGGGTGATCAGCGGGAAGTTGGAACCTGCGACGCGGTCCTCGTCGAGAATCCGTGCGCGGCGAGTAGGTTCACGCATCGCGGCGGCGCGTTCGGCGGGTGGCAGGTGCGCCACCTCCTTGTAGGACGGGCAGCCTGAGAAGGGGTTTTGCGACCCCACCAGCCCGAGCAGGATGCCAATAGGGCGCGGCGGGAAAACGGGACGGATATCCAGCCCGTTCTCCGCGGCCTCGTCGGAAAGCGCCAAAAGCTCGCGCCAAGCCTCGGTCCGGTCGTGCCGGGCTGTCAGCGAGAACACAATCGGCCGGCCCGAGGCAGCGGCGACGCGCCGCACAATGGCAAACTCCGTCGCCGGGTCGGGCGAGTTCCAATCCGAGACGAGTTCCAGCAACCCACCCCCGCCCTCGGTCAGCCCGGCCGCGATGCCGATCAGCTCCTCCTCCTGGGCCTTGAGCGTCGGCGTGGGGTCCCCGGCCAGCGTCTTGTGGCTGATGGTGCGGCTTGTGCTGGCACCAAAGGCGCCGGCGGCGGCGGCCTCGGCCGTGAGCGCGCGCATCTGGGCGATCTCGTCCGGTGTGGCGTTGTCGAGATTTAGCGCGCGCGCGCCCATCACATGCACGCGCAACGCGCCGTGGGGCAGCAGCGCGCCGATATCTATGTCGCGTGGCTTCTGCTCCAGCGCGTCCAGATATTCGGGGAAGCTCTCCCAGGACCAGCTCAGCCCCTCATGCAGCACGGGGCCGGGGATGTCCTCCACACCTTCCATCAGCGCGATCAGGGTTTCGCGGTCCTCGGCGCGGCAGGGGGCGAAACCCACGCCGCAATTGCCCATCAGTGCCGTGGTCACGCCATGCCAGGCCGAGGGGGCCAGATGGCTGTCCCAGATGGCTTGCCCATCATAATGCGTGTGGATGTCCACAAAGCCCGGCGTGACCAGAAGGCCGGTCGCGTCGATTTCCTCGCGGCCCTGGCCGGTGACCTCGCCCACCTGGACGATCTTTCCGCCCTGGATGGCTACATCGCCGGTAAAGCCGGGCATGCCGGTGCCATCCAGGATGGTGCCGCCACGGATCACAAGATCATGCATCACGCTTTCGCTCCCCGAATGAGGCGGCCGGGCAGGGCGCCCGTGGCTGCGCCATGCTCATGCACCACCTGGCCCGCGCAGATGGTGGCGCGGTAGCCCTTCGCGCCTTGCACCAGGCGCTTGCCGCCAGCCGGAAGATCGTAGCGCATATTCGGGCGCTCCACGGCCAGGGCGGTGAAATCAATGACGTTCAGATCGGCCTTCAGGCCCGGCTCCAGCAGCCCGCGATCCCGCAGGCCGAGGGCCCGCGCATTGTCGGCGGAGAGACGCTTCACCACGTATTCCACCGGCAGCTTGCCGCCGCGTGCGCGGTCCCGCGCCCAATGGGTCAGCATATGGGTGGGCGCCGAAGCGTCGCAGATATAGCCCACATGCGCCCCACCATCGCCCAGGCCCAGCAGCGTGTGCGGATGCGTCACCATCTCGC
>JBBRVI010000512.1:0-1939 GCA_038247025.1 Acetobacterales bacterium | reverse complement strand
GGCCGCGCAGGGTGTCCAGCGAGGCGGCGACCTGGCCTGAAGCGCCATGGATCAGCCCCACCGACATTCGGTTGTCTTCAATCTCCTGAACCGCGGCCGAGACCCTGCTGCGCGCGCCCGTTGCCGCCTCCGAGGCTTCGCCCGCCGCGCGCGAGACCTCCTCCACCGCGGATGCCTGCGATTGCAACATCCCGGCGATCTCGCCTGTGATGGTGTTCAGTTCGCGCATCCCCTTCTGTACCCGGTCCATGGCGTCCAGCGCGCTACCGGCGCCGGACTGCAAGGTGGCCAAGCGCTCGGTGATCTCCGCCGAAGCCTTAGCCGTCTGCGAAGCGAGCGTCTTCACCTCGCCTGCCACCACCGCGAATCCCTTGCCGGCCTCACCCGCCCGGGCCGCCTCGATGGTGGCGTTCAGCGCCAGCAGGTTGGTCTGCCGGGCGATCTGGCCAATCATGCGGGTGACGCCGTCAATTTCCTCGGCTTGGCGGCGCAGCGTTTCGAACGTGGCGCGCGCGGTGTCTGAATCAGCCATCACATGGCGGGATGTCTGGGCCGCGCGCGCCATGTGAGCGTTGCTGTCACGAATGGCGTGGGCGATCTGGACTGTGGCCGCGGCGGCGGCATCGGCGCCCTGCGCCGAGCGCTCGGTCTCGCCCTGCGCCGCCTCGGCCTCCCGCCCGAGGCGGCTGGTAGCTAGGTCCAGGTTGTCGGCGATCTCCTCGAGCTCGCGCGCCGCCGTGTTGATCTCCGCGACCGCGGAGTTGGTCTCTGTCTCGATTGCGTTGGCCATGCTTTCAATGGCCTTGGCAAGGTGCTCTCCACTTTGGTCACGATCGGCTTGCACTTGCGTCGCAAGTGCCGCCTCTCCGGCCGCCAGCGCCAGGACGCGGTCGTGCAGATCGGCCACCCGCGCCGCTTCGCCTGCCCGCCCAGGCGGCATGGACAGGGCAGTCTCCATAGCTGTCAGCCTGATGGCCACTTGGCCCAGGGCACGTTGCCCCGCCAGCAGCGCGGCGCAGGCCACAATCGGCACCAGCAGCGTCATGGCCAAGGCCATGCCAGTTTGGCCGCCCGACCAGAGGCTCGTCAGGGACAGGGCAAATGGCAACAGGCACAGCAACCCCGCCAAAATCATGGCCGGACGCAAGGCGCGGCGCTGGGAGCGGATTGGCGCCTCGTTGATCGTTGGTGCGGCAAGGGTCATCGCGTTTCCTCCAGATTTATCCACTCGCTGTGGACCGCGCACGATTAAGCAGAGGCCTTACGAAGGCCGGGTTAAGATCGATTTTTTCCAACAGGAGTTCGCTTCACCAGCCATTAACCAGATGGCCGCTAGTGATGCTGCTAGAGCCGATGCGCCGCCCATCCCCGGGCGGCATCGGTCGAGGCAGGAAGCCCCGGCATTGGAACTTGGTACGCGCAACATCCGTTCGGCAGGCCACGGCAGTGGCAGTATCGAGGTGACATTGCCCAGCCCGCTTCGGGATATGGCAGGGCTGCCTTGCCGCATCGCGCTGCGCGATGGCCTGCGGCCCGAGATCGTGCTGGTTCCCGAAATGCGCCCAGCGCGCGAGGCGATGCAGCGGCTGTGGAACCTGTTGGCCGTCGCTCTGGCGGCGCCGCTGGGCACCCTGCCGCTGGCCGGGATCGGCATCGCCCTGCTCCCCGATGCGGCGCTGGACCGGCTGGGCTGGGTGGATGCCATCGCACTCGCCAAGCCCCCTCCGCACATGCCCGAACAGCTTTGCCGGCCGCTGCGCGCCATGGCCTTGCAGGCTGCGCGCGCCCTGGAACTGGGGGAGGATACAGCGCCGGCCTTCGCCGCCGCCGTTGCGCATGCCGTTACCGGCCTCGTGGCGCTGCCGGCCGATCAGGAGGCCTGCGACATCGCGGCTGCGCTGATCAGCCCCGCTGGCGTCGCCGACTTCGGTGATGATGC
>JBBRVI010000511.1:0-1941 GCA_038247025.1 Acetobacterales bacterium | reverse complement strand
GCCCCATTGCCGCAGCGTCGGCTCCTCCCACACATACAAGGCCAGCGGCAGGCTGAAGACGGAGACGGTGAGCGATTGCCAGGCCACGATCACCTCGGGCCGGTCGCGCCGGGTCAACGCCTTGGCGATGAGGAAGGAGGCGGCAAAAAGTGGAGCGGAGGCCAGCATGATCAGCGGATAGACGCCTCCCGCGCCGGTCATCTGCGGTGCGACGACGACGAGAACGCCTGCGAAGCCAAACGCCGCCGCGGCCCAGCGCTGCCAGAACATCCTCTCGCGCAGGAAGATCACCGCGCCGATCATCACGAAAAGCGGGCTGGTGAAGCCGATGACGACCATGTCGGCAAAGGCGATATGCGGCATGGCGGCGAACCAGAGATACAGTCCGAGCGCATGCACCACACCGCGCCAAAGCTGGCCGCGCAGCCCGTTGGGCCGATAGGCGGCGAGCCCATCGCGAACCATCCAGGGCAGCAGGACCAGCAGGCCAAAAAAGTAGCGCAGGAACTGCACCTGGAAGGGCGGCAGTTCCGTCGCGAGGATTCGCAGCAGCACGTTCAGCGCGCAGAGCGTCAGCCCCGCCAGGGCGGCGAGCCCCATGCCGGCGAGAACCGGGCTCAAGCGGGCGGGCATGGGGTGGTTTCCATCAAGGGCAAGTACCGTGCCGCTTCGGCGGCCCTTGCGGAAGCCCTCGGCCTCCTTACCATCCATATTGACCCCAAAGGACCCGCGCATGCCCGATACGAACCTGCCCTTCGATCCCTCGCGCCTGAAATTCGGCGTGGGCCAGCCCGTGCCACGGCAGGAGGACCCCAAGCTGCTGCAAGGCCAGGGCCGCTACACGGATGATCTGGCGCTGCCAGGGCAGCTCTACGCCTATGTGGTGCGCAGCCCCTATGCGCATGCGGTGCTGAACGGCATGGATGTCTCCGCCGCACGGGCCGCGCCAGGGGTGCATGCCGTGATCACCGCCGCCGACCTCGCCGAATATGGCGACATGATCTGCGCACTGCCGCTCAAGAACACCGATGGCACGGCCCTGCGCACCACGCGCCGCCCGGCCCTCGCACGGGACAAGCTGCGCTTCGTGGGGGACCCGGTGGCGGTGGTCATCGCCGAAACCAAGGCCCAGGCCAAGGATGCCGGCGAGCTGGTGGAACTGGATGTTGAGACGCTGGGGGCGGTGACGGAGGCATCGGCCGCAGCGGATGCGCCTTTGCTCTATGAGGAGATCGCGCAGAATTGCGTGCTGGACTTTGCCTTTGGTGACGCAGCCAAGGTGGCGGACGCCTTTGCCGCTGCCGCTCACGTGCAGAAGCTGTCCATCCGCAACAGCCGAATCGTGGTGGCCGCGATGGAGCCGCGCAGTGCGATCGGCGAATTCGTGGATGGCCGCTTCACGCTGCATGTGGGCTGCCAGGGCGTGTTTGGCCTGCGCAACCAGCTGGCCGATGACGTGCTGAAGCTCCCCAAGGACCAGGTGCGCGTACTGACAGGCAATGTCGGCGGCAGCTTCGGCATGAAGGCCAATGTCTATCCGGAATACCTGCCGCTGCTGCATGCGGCCAAGCTGCTGGGCCGCCCGGTCAAATGGACCGATGAACGCTCCGGCTCCTTCATGTCCGACCAGCATGGGCGGGACCATGAGGTGGAGGCTGAACTCGCCCTGGATGCGGAGGGGAAGTTCCTGGCCGTGCGGCTGACCAGCTTCGCCAATATGGGCGCCTATCTCAGCACCGTGGCCCCACTCATGGGCACGGGCAATTTCGTGAAGAACGTGCAGTCCAACTACACCATGCCGCTGATCGAAGTGCGCACGCGCTGCATGTTGACCAACACGACGCCCGTTTCCGCCTATCGCGGCGCGGGCCGGCCGGAGGGTAATTACTTCATGGAGCGCCTCATCGAGGAGGCCGCGCATGCCATGGGCAAATCCTCCAT
>JBBRVI010000510.1:0-1942 GCA_038247025.1 Acetobacterales bacterium | reverse complement strand
ATAGTCGCCAAACTGATCGGCATAACGCAGGTCGCCCCGGAACAGGCCCTGGATCGGATTACGCTTCAAACTTGCCTCATCACTCGCCGCGAACAGCGCCTGCAGCCGCGCCGCCGGACTATTGACAGCGGGCGCTGCGGTGGTGGGTGCAGACTGCGCCATTGCGGGCAGGCAGGGGACGATGGCGAGCGTGGCAGCGGTCAGCAGCAGGGGCAGGATTGGACGCATGGGGACCTCCGAGAAGCTGTATTGGTTTCGTAATACACGCCAAATAACCAGCTATGTTCCCGGTGTAAACCGGATAGCAACCCTGTCGATCATTTTCCGGCCTTCTCCGTTGCAATCCAGCCGTCAATCTGCCGCTCCAGCACGTCAAGCGGCACCGCCCCTTGCGTGAGTACTGCATCGTGGAAATGGCGCAGATCAAACCGGTTACCCAGTGCCGCCTCCGCGCGCTTGCGCAGTTGCTGTATCTTCAATTCGCCGATCTTATACGCCAGCGCCTGACCCGGCCACGCGATGTATCGATTGACCTCCGCCTCGATATTGGCCGCCGACAGCGCAGTATTGTCGGTCATGAAAGCAACCGCCTGCTCCTTGCTCCAGCCCTTGGCGTGCATGCCCGTGTCCACGACCAACCGGCACGCCCGCCACATCTCAAAGGACAGCCGACCCATTTGCTTTTCGGGCGTATCGTAAAGGCCCATCTCCTTGCCCAGGCTTTCTGAATAGAGGCCCCAGCCCTCGACATAGGCGGTGAAGAAGCTCGCATAGCGGCGAAATTTGGGGAGGCTCAACTCCTGTTGCAACGCGATCTGATGGTGATGGCCGGGCACTGCCTCATGCACTGTCAGCACGGGTATTTCCCAAAACGGCCGCTGGTCGAGATGGGTCGTATTGACGTAATAGGTGCCTGCGATTGAGGCCTCCGCGCTACCGGGCATATAATAAGCGGTGGTGTTGCCCTCGGCGGTCTCGGCTGGAATCTCGCGGATGCCATAGGGCAGGCGCGGCAGGACCCCGAACAGCGTCGGCATCTTCCCGTCAATCTGTTTGGCGACCCGCGCAGAGGCCCGCATCAGTTCCTCCGGGGTTTTGGCATAATATTGCGGGTCAGTCCGCAACTTGGCGATGAAGGATTCGCGCGTTGCAAACCCCGCCACGGTCGCAACCGCCACCATCTCGGCGCGAATGCGGGCGACTTCGCCAAGGCCAATTGTGTGAATCTCCTCCGGCGTCAAATTGGTGGTGGTTTCTTGCCGCACCCGAAAAGCATAATAAGCGGCACCGCCGGGTTGGCCGGCAACCCCAACTTTAGTTGAGCATTTCGGGGCATATTCGCCGGTGTAGAAGGCCAGCAGTTTCCGGTTCGCTGCGTTCAATTGTGTGGTGATGACGTTTCTTGCGCGATCCTGAAGGGCTGCCCATTCCGCATCGCTCGCATCGGCGGGTTTGGCTTTGCTGAACGGCTCGTAAAACCGGGTTTTCGTTGGATCATCGTTGATCACCGCGCTGATTGTGCTGTCGAAGCCCTTCATCGCAGCGCAAGACTGGACGTAGCCGCCTTTGACCGCCTCCCGCGAGATCGTGATTACCTGATCATTCAGCGCTGCATATTTGCCGAGCCGCGCAACGAGGCTTGCATAATCTGCCTTGCTCCGAAGCGGCACAACATCGCCAAGCGATGCCACCCCAATATGCAGACCACCGCGCGCGGAAAACAGGATCATGCGCTGGGCAAAACTGTTTGCTTCAATCTGCTCTGACAGGTTCCGGCGCAGCAACGCCTTGTTGATCTGATCAGCTGACGACAGCTTTGCATCGGGAATCGCCTCAAGCCGCTTGAGCAAAACGCCCGCTTCTGCTGCCTGACGATCGGCTGACGCGAGCGAATTATCGCCGAGTTCGGTATCATATTTTCGTTCGCCGCGCGCGCTCGCCT
>JBBRVI010000509.1:0-1951 GCA_038247025.1 Acetobacterales bacterium | reverse complement strand
TCGCTCCACGAGGAGACGACCAGCGAATATGACGTGCGCCACCCCATCGCCCTGGCCGATCTCGTGACGCGCCATCAGGTTGTGGTTCGCGAAGCCCCGCGCGACCTGTTGATCGCCTTCGGCAACACGGCAGGCGAAATGCTGGCCGAGTTCCGCAATCACCAGGACCCCTTGGTCAAGCGCATCGCCGACAGTTACGCGGCCTTCCGTCTCCGCAGCGCCGCCTACATGCAGCAAAGCTATGCGGCCAATTTCTACTCGCGCACCTTGCCGATCCGCTGGGGCTGATGCGCCCCTTGCTGGCGGTGGCGGACAGGATTGATGCGATCTCGCGCGGTCTCGGCCAGTCGCTGAAATGGTTGGCGGTGCTGCTGGTGCTGGTGCAGTTCGCCGTGGTGGTGATCCGCTACGCCTTCGGCTCCAGCTTCATCATGATGCAGGAGAGTGTGGTCTATATTCACGCAACACTCTTCATGCTCGCCATCGGCTATGTCTTTCTGCTGGATGCGCATGTGCGGGTGGATTTTTTCTATGCCGGCTGGTCCGAGAAGAAGAAGGCCTGGACCGACCTGATTGGCGTTCTCGTCACCGTATTGCCCTTTTGCTGGCTGCTGGTTTGGGCGAGCTGGGGTTACGTCTCCGTCTCCTTCCGCCTGGGCGAGGGGCCAATGGCGGTGGGCGGCCTGCCTTTCGTGCCCTGGCTCAAATCCCTGATCATCGCCATGGCTGCCCTCCTGGCCCTGCAATCCGTCTCGGTGATCATTCGCGCAGTCGGCGTGATCACGGGTGCCAGCGACGTGCTCTTTCCCTCGCGCCGAGCAGTAGGTGAGGGATGAACCCCGCCCAGATCGGCTCCATGCTGGACGTGATGATGATGGTGGCGCTGTGCACCCTCATCATGGTGGGCATTCCCGTGGTCTTCATCCTGACGGGCTGCGCCATCATCTTCGCGGTGCTCGGCATTTTCTTCGGTGCCTTCGATCCCTTCATGCTGGGGGCGCTGGCCCAGCGTGTATTCGGCACGATGACAAGCGAAGTGCTGATGGCCATCCCTCTCTTCATATTCATGGGCATGATGCTGGAGAAGTCCAAGATCGCGCCTGAATTGCTGGAGGCGATGGCGCGGCTTTTCGGCTCCGTGCGCGGGGGGTTGGCCATTTCCGTGACGCTGGTGGGCGCTTTGCTGGCTGCTTCCACCGGCATTGTGGGCGCGACGGTGGTGACGATGGGCCTCATCGCGCTGCCCTCGATGATGAAGCGCAATTATGAGTCGGGCTTCTCCTGCGGCAGCATCTGCGCTGCGGGCACGCTGGGGCAGATCATCCCGCCCTCCACAGTCATGGTCATCCTGGGCGAGGTGCTGGCCTCCGCCTATCAGCAAGCGCAATTGGCGCAGGGGCTGTTCTCGATCCAGACCATCTCGGTGGGGCAGCTCTTTGCCGGTGCCATGCTGCCGGGGCTGATGCTGGCAGGCCTCTACATCCTCTACCAGGTCACGCTCTGCTACCTGAAGCCCGAGATCGGCCCGGCCATTCCCCTGGCCGAACGCGAGAGCGTGAGCGGCGCGCAAATTGCGCGCGCGCTGGTGCCGCCGGTGGCGCTGATCATCGCGGTGCTGGGATCAATCCTGGGCGGGGTCGCCACACCGACCGAGGCGGCCGCCGTGGGTGCCGTGGGTGCCACCCTCCTGGCCGGGTTGCGCAACAGCGAGGAGAGCCCCTGGCCCATCTACATCGCCGGGGCCTGTGCGGGTGTGATGGTGACGCTGGGTGTGTTCTTCGATCTGCGCATCGGCCGGCAGGAGGCGCCGCTGATGGACCGTGTGGCGGTCTGGACGGCGGCGGTGCTGGGCATCGGCCTGGCCTGGGGCATCATCGTTTCGCTGCGCCGCACGTTCCGCGGCGGCATGCTGGGCAAAGTCTCGCACGCGACCATGAGCGTCACTGCGCTG
>JBBRVI010000508.1:0-1957 GCA_038247025.1 Acetobacterales bacterium | reverse complement strand
GCTGCTGGTGGTGGTGCGCAAACCCGGCACGGACCCCACGCCCGAGAGCATTCTCGCAGTGCTGGAGGGCAAGGTGGCGAAGTGGTGGCTGCCTGACCGCGTGGAATTCGTGGAGAGCCTGCCGCTGACCGCGACGGGCAAGCTGTGGAAGGCGGAGCTGAAGCGGCAGTTCAAGGATTACGTGCTGCCGGGGTGAAGGTATTTCACGCGCCTGAGCCGATTTGCTGCGCGCGTCCAGAGCCGCCAGCTTGGACAGCAGCCTTCGGGTTCATCCAGGGCCATGGATGGATCCGATCCGGCAAAGCTTCGCCAAGGCACGCCCTGAACTGCCCACGGAACGGGCACTTTCCGGCAGAAAGCCTGAGCCCGGGTGATTGTTTGGCTTGCGCCGATGCCGCCGAGGGGCTTGCATGACCCCTCCTATTCAGGAGATGCCGCCATGAAACTACGCATTCTTGGGCTTGCCGCCGGCCTTCTCGCCCTCCCCGCGCTCGCGCAGCAGACGCCACAGAAAACGCTCCGCATCGCCATGACTGCGGCCGATGTGCCCACCACATCCGGAATGCCAAACAACGGCTTCGAGGGGATGCGCTTCCTCGGCTATCCGGTTTTCGAGGCGCTGGTGGGCTGGGATCTGCGCAACACCTCCGGCCCCGCCGGCCTGCGCCCCGGCCTCGCCGAACGGTGGGAGCAGGATACAAGCGACCCGCGCATCTGGCGCTTCCATCTGCGCCAGGGCGTCAATTTCCATGACGGCACGCCGTTCAACGCCGATGCGGTCATCTGGAACCTTGATCGGTTCTTCCGCAATGACAGCCCGCAATTCGACGTGACAGGCAGCGCGATCACGCGCGGCCGCATCTCGGTGATGGGCAGTTACCGCAAAATTGACGACGCGACGGTGGAGATCACCACCACGC
Organism: Acetobacterales bacterium; assembly: GCA_038247025.1. GTDB lineage: Bacteria > Pseudomonadota > Alphaproteobacteria > Acetobacterales > Acetobacteraceae > Roseococcus. The sequence continues at coordinate 1,037 of JBBRVI010000508.1, read as the reverse complement.
GCCCGGTCAGCTACTGGCCCTACCTGCAGGTCTATATCCTGATGACGTCGCCGCGCAGCTTCGAGGCTGGCGGGCGCGATTGGGCGCGCGTGGCGGCCCTGCCCGCGGCCGGCACCGGGCCCTTCCGCATCACGCGCTTTGTGCCCCGCACCTCGGCCGAATTGTCGCGCAACGAGCAATACTGGGACAGCGCGCGCCGCCCCATCGTGGACCGCGTTTTGCTGCTGCCCATGCCCGAGGCGACGACGCGGCTCGCGGCGCTGCGCTCGGGCCAGGTGGACTGGATTGAGGTGCCGCCGCCAGACGCCATCCCCTCGCTTCGGCAGGCCGGGTTCAACATCACGACAGGAAGCTACCCTCATGTCTGGCCGTGGGTGTTCAGCGCCGGGCGGGCGAACTCGGCCGTCGCTGATGTGCGCGTGCGCCAGGCGTTGAACTACTGCATTGACCGCGACCAGATCGTACAGCTTCTGGCCGGTACGGCGGAGCCCAGTGTGGGCTTCTTCAAGGCGAACGACCCCGCCTTCGGCTCGCCCGTCAACCGCTATCGCCTTGACGCCACGCGGGGCCGCGCCCTGCTGGCCGAGGCCGGCTTCAATGCGCAACGTCCGCTCAGCCTGCGCATCGGCATCTCGACATCGGGCTCCGGCCAGATGATGCCGCTGTCCATGAACGAGGTGCTTCAGCAGCAGCTCATGGCCAATTGCGGAGTGCGCGTGAATTTCGAGGTGGTGGAGTGGAACACGCTGCTTGCCGGCCTGCGGGCCGAGCCGACGCAGCCGCAATGGCTGGGCGCGGACGCGCTCAACATTTCGCTCGTCTCCTCCGACGCCGCCCAGATGGCGCGTTGGTTCATCAGCAGCAACTTCACGCCACGCGGCTCCAATTCCGGCCATTGGCGCGACGAGGCCTTCGATACAGCCTTCACGGAACTTGAGACAACACGCGACCCTGCGCGGATCGCGGCGCTGACACGCACATTGAACGAGCGTCTGGTGGACAATCCGCCCTGGCTGTGGGTGGTGCACGACATGAAT
>JBBRVI010000507.1:0-1967 GCA_038247025.1 Acetobacterales bacterium | reverse complement strand
TAGGCGCCTTCGGGCACGCGCGTCGCCTGACTGGCGGCCAGCACCCATTCGCCATTCACCCGCGCCATCATCTGCACCCAGCGCACCTGGACCACGCGGTTTTCGCTGATGCTGCGGATCGGGCTGCGGGCGGTGATGACCGCCGCATCGGGGTTGAGCACGCGGATCGAAAGTTCCTCCACGGCGGCGAGTTCAATCACCGGATCCCCGGCCAGGATGGCGACGAGCCGCGCATCGCGCCCATCCACGCGGCCGGTGGTGTGGGTGTGGGTGAAGCTGGGTGCGAACATATCGCGCAGCTTGCCCACGTCGCGCTCGCGCGCGGCGGTTTGCAGGCCGACGCGGAAGGCCATCACCTGCTGCTCGATATGGCCCTGGCGCTCGGCCATGAGGTCATGATGTGGATGCGCCATCGCGATGGAAGCCGGCAGGGCGGCGGCGAGGGCCAGGAAAGCGCGGCGATGCATGGGAAGCCTCCGTGGTGCGATGCAAAACTTTGGCGCCCAGCGGGGGCGCGGTCAATCGGCGCGCGGATGGGCAAGGCGCCAGGTGGCCAGCAATCCCTCCGCATCCACCGAGGTATAGCGCTGCGTGGTGGAAAGGCTCGCATGGCCGAGCAATTCCTGGATGGAGCGCAGATCGGCCCCGCCCGCCATCAGGTGCGTGGCGAAGGAATGGCGCAGCGCATGGGGTGTCGCGTGCTCCGGCAGGCCGGCCATGCGACGGTAGTCCCGCAGCGTTTTCTGCGCGATGGCCGGATCCAGCCGCTTGCCGCGCGCGCCGAGGAACAGCGGCGCATCGGGCTCGGCCCCGCCGCGATGCTTCAGCCAGGCGGCGATGGCTGCCCGCACCACGGGCAGCACTGGCACCAGGCGCTCCTTGCCGCCCTTGCCGAGAATACGCAGGGAGGCGTCGTCACCGGGCAACGGCGCCTGTGCGATGGACAGCGAAAGCGCCTCGCTGATGCGCAGCCCGCAGCCATAGAGCAGCGTGAACAGCGCCACATCGCGCGCGGCCTGGTAGTCCGGGCGTTCGGGGTGATGCACCGCGCCGATCTCCACGCCCACGGCGCGGGCATCGGCTTTGCTCAGCGCTCGGGGGATGGGCTGCACGCGCTTGGGGCCGCGCATGCCGGCGATGGCAAGGGGTGCGATACCGTGCCGGCGCGCGAGGAAGCGGAGGAAGCTGCGAATGGCGGCGAGTTGCCGGGCGCGCGTGGCATTGCCCGCACCCGCCTTGGCGCGGGCGGCGAGGAAGCCGCGCAGATCAGCCGGGCGCAGCGCCTCGATGGCGGGGAGATCAGGCTCCGCGCCCAGATGGATGGTGAGGAAGCCCAGGAGATCGGCCACGTCGCGGCCATAGGCTTCCAACGTGTGCGGGCTGGCGCGGCGCTCATTGGCGAGCCAGGTCAGGAACTCGGCGCGGGCGGCTTCGGCCATCATCGCGCTAGGGCGGCCTCCAGCGCGCGGGCGAGAAAGGCGAGGGATTCGGGCTCGTTGGGCAAATCCGCCGCTTCGCGCGCGCCGAGCGTAAGCGTTTGCGCACCGCAGCGCACCAGCGCCTCGCGCGTGATGAGGGAGGCCGCCTCGCCATGCAGCGCCGCGCTGGCCACGGAGACATCGCGCACGACCAGAACCGGGCCGGCAACGCGTGGCACCAGCGCGCAGGATTCAAGACCCAGCCGTGCAGGCCATTCATGGCGCAGGCAATCCAGCGCATCGGCGCTGGCGATGAGCGCGACGACCGCCTCGGACACGCGGGCGGCGAAGGCACCGCGGGTGCGCCCGGCCTCCAGCAACCCGCGCCATTCCGCGCGTCCGGCCTGGATCATGGCATCCATGTGATCGGCCACGGCCTCGCCATGCAGGCGGCGGGGCGGGGCGAGGATCGCGTAAAGCTGTGGGCGCGTGGCGAGAAAATCGGGATGGGCGCGCAGGAAGGATTCGACACGCGCGGCTTCGTCGTCC
>JBBRVI010000506.1:0-1979 GCA_038247025.1 Acetobacterales bacterium | reverse complement strand
CTCATTGCCGGTTGTTCCGCCCCCGGCCCCGCCCTGATCGAGGAGGCCGGCTCCACCCTCGTCATCGGCGCGGGCGGGCGCTTCACCGTGCTCGATTCCGGCAATATCCTGGTTGAACTCACATGAAGCTCGATGCCGTAAAGCTCGAACTCGTCTGGACACGGCTGATTTCCGCAGTGGATGAGGCAGCCAAGGCCATCGTGCGCACCTCCTTCTCCACTCTCTCAAACGAGGCCAATGACTTTGCCTGCGTTCTGACCGATGCGCAGGCGCGCTCGCTCGCGCAGAATACGGGCTCCATCCCCAGCTTCATCGGCACGCTGCCCAACACGGTGCGCGCGATTCGCGAGGCCATCCCCGAGGCCGAGATGCGCCCGGGCGACATCTACATCACCAACAATCCCTGGATCGGCACGGGGCATCTCAATGATGTCTGCCTGGTGCGGCCGGTGTTTCATGGCGGAAAGATCGTGGCCTTTGGCGCCACCACCAGCCATGTGCCCGATATCGGCGGGCGGCTGCGCAGCACCGAGGCGCGCGAGCTTTTCGAGGAAGGCTTTCACATCCCGCCCATGCGCCTGCTGCGTGATGGCGTGGTGGATGCCACGCTGATCAAGCTTTTGCGCACCAATATCCGCACGCCGGACCAGACCGAGGGCGACATCTGGGCCCAGGCCGCGGCTGTGACCCTCATCGGAGACCGCGTGGTGGCGACCCTGGTGGATCATGGCCTGGCGGATTTCGACGCCGTGGCGAACGAGATCTTCGACCGATCGGAAGCGGCGATGATCGCGCGGCTGCGCGCCGTGCCCGAAGGGACTTGGAGCACGGGTTTCGAGACCGACGGCATGGCCGAACCCTTCCACCTGACCGTGACGGTCACGCTGAAGGATGGTCAGTTGCTGGCGGATTTCACCGGCAGCAGCCCGCAGCAGCCTCGCTCGGTGAATTGCCCCTTCACCTATACCCGCGCCATGACCTGGTTCGTGCTCAAGGCCATGCTGCTGCCCGAACTGCCGAGCAATGAGGGTATTTTCCGTCCCATCCGGATCGTGGTGCCGGAAGGCTGCATCCTCAACCCGACCGAACCTGCCCCGGTGGGCGGGAGGGCGGCGACGGGGCATTACGTGCCGGTGCTGATCTTCCGCGCGCTGGCCGAGGCCCTGCCCGACAAGGTGCGCGCGGCCCCTGGCAGCCCGCTGTGGATGATGAGCCTGGCCGGGCGCGACCAGTCCGGCCAGCCCTATGCCGGCACGTTATTCTTCAACGGCGGAACGGGCGCGGGTGCCACGCAGGACGGAGCTGATTCAATCTCCTGGCCTTCCAATATTTCGGCCACGCCGGTCGAGGTGGCGGAGCGCACCGCACCCGTGCGCATCATCCGCAAGGTGCTGCGCGCGGGCACGGGCGGCGAAGGCGCGCAACGCGGCGGCATGGGCCATGAGACGGAAATCGAATGCGAGGCAGATGGCATCGCCGCTGTCTTCGTGACGGAGCGCATCAAGTTCCCAGCGCCTGGACTGTTTGGCGGTGGCCCCGGCGCGCTGGGTGAGGTGCTGATTGATGGCCAGCCCGCAAATACTCGCATGCAGCAGACGCTGAACCGCGGCACGCGCGTTGTGGTGCGAACGCCGGGCGGTGGGGGTTACGGCTCGCGGTAGGTGGTGCCGTGGATCGCGGCGAAGCTGTTGAAATCCTGCCTGAGCACGCGCACAAGGCAAGCCTGGCCGGCTGCCGCATCCTGTCGGAAGAAATAGACAATCACGTCGGCGCCTTCGAGCATGACCCGGCAATGACCATCGGTCGGCGCCGGATCATCACCGGGGCATCGCGCGAGATCCATATGCGGCACCTTTTCCTCAAACCCGGCATAGGGGAGCCAGCATTGGACCTGCTGGGCCTGCGCGACGAATGGCAAGAGTGCCACGGTAAATGCTGCGAAACGCTTCATGACTTCAATCTCCGTTCGGAACGATATG
>JBBRVI010000505.1:0-1983 GCA_038247025.1 Acetobacterales bacterium | reverse complement strand
GGCCTCAAGCCGGTGCATCGCCGGCTGGTCTATGCGATGCATCAACTGAAGCTCGACCCTGCCTCGGGTTTCAAGAAATGCGCGCGCATCGTGGGCGACGTGATGGGCAAGTATCACCCCCATGGCGACAGCTCGATCTACGAAGCGCTGGTGCGCCAGGCGCAGGATTTCGCGGCCCGCTACACCCTCGTCGAGGGCCAGGGCAACTTCGGCAATATAGACGGCGATAACGCGGCCGCCATGCGCTACACCGAGGCGCGGCTGACCGAGGTTGCGCAAGCCCTCCTGCTTGGCATCGACGAGGACACGGTGGATTTCCGCGCCACCTATGATGGCGAGGACCGCGAGCCGATGGTGCTCCCGGCCGCCTTCCCGAATCTTTTGGCCAATGGGGCAACCGGCATCGCGGTGGGCATGGCGACCTCCATTCCCCCCCACAATGCAGGCGAATTGTGCGGCGCGGCGCTGGCGCTGATCGCCAACCCGCAAATGTCGCACGCCGAACTCCTGACGCATGTGCCCGGCCCCGATTTCCCCACGGGCGGCGTGTTGGTGGAACCGGCGGAAAACATTGCCGAAGCCTATGCGACCGGCCGCGGCGGCTTCCGCCTGCGCGCCAAATGGGAGGTGGAACGCGGCAAGGCGGGCGCCTGGGCCATCGTGGTCACCGAAATCCCGTATCAGGTGCAGAAATCCAAGCTGATCGAGCAGGTGGCGATGCTGCTGGAGGAGAAGAAGCTCCCGCTGCTCGCCGATATCCGCGATGAAAGCACCGAAGCCGTTCGCCTGGTGCTGGAGCCGCGCAACCGCACCGTCGAACCCGCCGTGCTGATGGAGACGCTGTTCCGCGCGACCCAGCTGGAAAGCCGCTTCCCCCTCAACTTGAACGTGCTGGACGGCAACCGCATCCCGCGTGTGATGTCGCTGCGCGAGGTGCTGCGCGCCTGGCTCGACCACCGCCATGTGGTGCTGGAGCGCCGCACCAACCACCGCCTGGCCGCCATTGCGCGCAGGCTGGAGGTGCTGGCCGGCTACCTCATCGCCTATCTCAACCTCGATGAGGTGATCCGCATCATCCGCACCGAGGATGAGCCGCGCCCCAAGCTGATGGCCGCCTTCGGGCTGACGGAAGTCCAGGCCGAGGCCATCCTCAACATGCGGCTGCGTGCTCTGCGCCGCCTGGAGGAGATGGAGATCACGCGCGAGCACGCGAAACTCAGCCGTGAACAGAAGCAGCTTCAGGCTTTGCTGGGCAGCGACACCAAGCGCTGGGCCGCCATCGCCGGCGAGATCGAGGAGACGCGCAAGAAATTCGGCACCGGGCCGCTGGGTGATCGGCGCACCGCCATGGGCTCGGGCCAGCCCGCCGTGGTGGTGGATGAGAGCGCCTTCATCGAGCGCGAGCCGCTCACCATTGTGCTGTCAGAGAAGGGCTGGATCCGCGCGCTCAAGGGCCACTTGGCCGAGGATGCGGAGCTGCGCTTCAAGGAGGGTGACGCGCTGGCCTTCCGCCTGCACGCGCAGAGCACCGACCGCTTCGTCATCTTCACCAGCAACGGCAAGGCCTACACCCTTCGCGCCGAGACCCTGCCGCGCGGCCGTGGTGACGGCCAGCCGCTGCGCCTCATGCTCGAACTGCCCAATGAGGATGGCGTGCTGGCCATGTTCCTCCCGGCCGAGGGCGTGCGCTTCCTGGTGGCAGCGACGGATGGCAAGGGCTTCCTGATCGAGGGCGCGGAACTCATCGCCGAGAAGCGCACTGGCAAGCAGGTCATGGTGCTGGACGGCGCGGCGCGCGCGGCCATGTGCATTCCCGCCGAGGGCGACCACGTCGCGGTGCTCGGCGACAACCGCAAGTTGCTGATCTTCCCCATCGAACAATTGCCGGTGATGACGCGCGGCCGCGGCGTGCAACTGCAATCCTACAAGGATGGCGGATTGGCCGATGCCAAGGTATTCCTCCGCGCCGAGGGCTTGTCCTGG
>JBBRVI010000504.1:0-1990 GCA_038247025.1 Acetobacterales bacterium | reverse complement strand
TGATCCCCACGCGCTCGGGCCGGATGGGCCGCGCCTATACCTCACGCGGGCAGCTCAATCTGCGCAATGCGCGCCACGCCGAGGATGCTCGCCCGCTCGACCCTGACTGCTCTTGCCCCGCTTGCCGCAACCACAGCCGCGCCTACATCCACCATCTGCTGAAATGCGACGAGATGCTGGGCCCGATGCTGCTGAGCTGGCACAATATCCATTATTACCAGGCGCTGATGGCGCGGATGCGCTCGGCCATCCTGGCCGGGCGCTTCGAGGAAGAAGCCGCCTTGATCGAAACCGACTGGACCAAGGACGGCGAAGCATGACCGATACGTCTGGCCTGACCATGCTGGGCGCGCACACTGCGCTGCCCACAAACCCGGATACGGCGGTGCTGGAACGCGTCCCCAACCCGGCGGCTGACCTCGCCTATTGCGTGCGGTTCACGGCGCCGGAATTCACCTCGCTGTGTCCCATGACGGGGCAGCCGGATTTTGCGCATCTCGTGCTGGATTACGTGCCGCGCGACTGGATCGTGGAGAGCAAGAGCCTGAAGCTGTTTCTCGGCGCCTTCCGCAACCACGGCGCTTTCCATGAGTCCTGCACGCTGGAAATCGCCCGACGGATCATCACCCTGCTGGACCCGGTATGGCTGCGGATCGGCGGCTATTGGTATCCGCGCGGCGGCATTCCGATTGACGTGTTCTTCCAGACCGGGACACCGCCCGAGGGCGTGTGGATCCCGCCGCAGGATGTGCCTGGCTATCGCGGCCGAGGGTAAGGCAGGGGCCCCGCGATGCGGAGCCCCCATGACGTTCAGTTCTTCGCCTTGTCCACCAGGGCACCCTTGCTGATCCAAGGCATCATGGCGCGCAGCTTGGCGCCGATCTCCTCAATCGGGTGCTCGGCGAGGCGTCGGCGCGTGGCCTTGAAGCTGGCCTGGTTGACCTTGTTTTCCAGCATCCAGTCGCGGGCGAACTTGCCCGACTGGATGTCGGTCAGGACGCGCTTCATTTCGGCCTTGGTCTCGGCGGTGATGATGCGCGGGCCGGTCACGTATTCACCGTATTCGGCCGTGTTGCTGATGGAGTAGTTCATGTTGGCGATGCCGCCTTCGTAGATCAGGTCCACGATGAGCTTCACCTCGTGCAGGCACTCGAAATAGGCCATCTCGGGGGCGTAGCCGGCTTCCACCAGCGTCTCGAAGCCGGCCTTGATGAGCTCGACCAGGCCGCCGCAGAGAACGACCTGCTCACCAAACAGGTCGGTTTCGCATTCTTCCTTGAAGGAGGTCTCGATTACGCCCGAGCGCCCGCCGCCAATGGCCGAGGCGTAGGACAGCGCGATTTCCAGCGCATTGCCGCTCGGGTTCTGGTTCACGGCCACGAGGCAGGGAACGCCGCCGCCCTTCTGGTATTCGCCGCGCACCGTGTGGCCGGGGCCCTTGGGCGCGATCATGAACACGTCAATATCGGCGCGCGGATCGAGCAGGTTGAAATGCACGTTCAGACCATGGGCGAAGGCCAGTGCCGCGCCGGGCTTCATGTTGGCGTCCAGCTGGTCACGGTAGAGGTCGCCCTGGAGTTCGTCGGGCGTGAGCACCATGACGACATCGGCCCATTTGGCCGCGTCGGCGGGGGACATCACCTTGAAGCCGGCGGCCTCCGCCTTCTTCCAGGAACCGCCCGGACGCAGGCCGATGACGACATCCTTCACGCCGCTGTCGCGCATGTTCATGGCATGGGCATGGCCCTGGGAGCCGAAACCGATCACGGCGACTTTCTTCGCCTTGATCAGGTTCACATCGGCATCACGATCGTAATAGACGCGCATTTTAATCTTCCTTTGACAGTATTTAGGGCTCTGGATTTAGCCCTTGTTGATCTTGTCACTGGCGAGATTAACGAGAAGCTCTCGGCCAATTTTTGCTGAGCCATCACCAAAGACGACCAAAACTGCGGCGGTTAGCCGACCGTCCCATCCAGGAGATGTGCCG
>JBBRVI010000503.1:0-2001 GCA_038247025.1 Acetobacterales bacterium | reverse complement strand
GAGGGCGCCCAGGACGCCTGGACGCGCTTCCAGGGCGCCAGCGCCGCCATCGGCCACTTCGTCCGCCAGGTGCATGAAGGCCGCATGACCGGCGATGAGGGCTGGGAGGCCATCTGCCAATATAACGCCGCCTGCCTGCGCCCCGCCTGGCCGCTGGAACGCGTCAGGGCCGAGGCGGACAGCATCTGGGCGCTTCACGTGGATCGCAATGGGCCGGCCCTGCTGCGCGCCACCGCCGCGCCTCCCAGCGCCATCCCGGCGCACACACTGGGTGCATTGCTAGACGATACCTCGCCAATGCCCGACGACCTGATCGGGCCGCGCCTGCTGACGCCGGGCGGGATGCTGGGGCTGGGCGGCGCACCAAAGGTCGGCAACTCCGACTTCCTGATCAGCCTGCTGGTGCACGCCGCCGCCGGCGCACCGTTCCTGCGCTTCACGGCACCGCGCCCGCTTCGAGTGTTCTATCTCCAGGCTGAAATCCAATACCACTATCTCCGCGAGCGCCTGCAGCAGCTGCGGCTCGATCCCACCATCGTGGCTCGCGCCCGCAACACGCTCGTCGTCACGCCCAAGCTTCGCATGCTGCTGGATGAGCAGGGCCTCCCCCTGGTGGCTACCGCCATCCGCGCTGCATTCCCCGACGCCCCGCCGGACATCATCTGCATCGACCCGATCCGCAACGTCTTCGATGGCGGGCCCGGCGGCGAAGGGGAGAACGACAACAGCGCGATGATGTTCTTCCTGCAGAGCCGCGTGGAGGCCCTGCGTGACCAGGTGGCGCCCGAGGCGGGCATCATTCTCGCCCACCACACGAAGAAGCTGAGCAAGCAGCAGGTAAAGGATGATCCCTTCCTGGCGCTGTCCGGCGCCAGCGCGCTGCGCAGCTTCTACACCTCGGGGATGATCCTGTTCCGGCCGGACGAGGAACAGACCCAACGCGAGCTGCATGTCGAATTGCGGAACGGGCCCGGCCTCGAGCCCATGCTGGTCGATAAACGCGGCGGCGCCTGGGTTGAACTCGACCGTATGGGCGAGCGCCTGGTCAGGAAAGACATCGGCCGCAAGCTTGATGCCGAGCGCACGCGCCGCCACGACATCATATTGCATCTAATCGCGGAGGAGGCCGAGGCAGGCCGTCTCTGCACCACCAACGCCTTCTCATCGAAGTTCGAGAACAGCCGTGGCCTGGGCGGCAAGGACACCATCCGCGACCGCATCTCAGTTCTGTCTACCAAGGGCTACATCAAATTTCGCCGCGACGCGCGCGATCTTGACCAACCCTATACCCGATCGAAGAACGGCTACCTCGTCGTGAAGGACATGGTGGTGGCAACCGACGAGGAGGTGGTCGATGCCGAGACCGGCGAGATCACGCAGGCGACCCTTCGCGTCCTGCCAAGCCATTTTCTCTGCCCGCGAAGCGAGGCCCTGCTCGAGGTCGAGAACCCGGAAGTGTGGGTTCTCCACGACCCCGAGGAAGGCGGCTGATGACCCGTTCAGAACGCCTCCGCACTGACCTAAACTGCTCCCGAAACTGCACAGTTTCGGACCGAAACTGCTCCTCTGCCGAAACTGCCAAACTGTTTTTCGTCAATCAGATCAACGAGTTCCAGACGAAAGCAGTTTGGCGTAACGAATCTGCCGAAACTGCTCCCGAAACTGCTTTTCACTCAATGAAATCAGTATGTTGGAGCAGTTTGGCAGTTTCGGTTTTTTCTCCCCCCCTACGGGGGGTGTGCGTGCGCGTCTCAAAGACGCTCGCACACCACACCCGGGGAGGCATGGTTCGGGTCCGTGGACCACCCCCACCACGGGCACCCCACCCCAAGCCGGGCAGCGACGACGAGCTCCGCCAAGAACCGCGCCGTCGCCGCCCTCACCACGATCATCCCCTCTCGGAGACCACCATGGATTTCGCGACTCTCACGACACCGGCCGCGCATGCAAGTGGCCCACCCATCATCGTCCCGCCGGCGATAGGCCTGGCGCACCACCCCG
>JBBRVI010000502.1:0-2004 GCA_038247025.1 Acetobacterales bacterium | reverse complement strand
GGGGGCGTCAGCCCCCCTTCCCGGTTCAGGCGGCCTGCGCGATGGCCGGCTGTGCCGTTTGCCCTGTCTGGATTGTGATCCGGCGGGGCTTGAGCGCCTCGGGCACTTCGCGCTTGAGGGCCACGTGCAGCAATCCATTCTCGATGCGCGCACCCTGCACAACCAGATGATCGGCCAGGGCGAAGCGGCGTTCGAAAGCCCGGCCGGCGATACCGCGGTGCACAAAGCGTCGCGCTTCGCCTTCCGGCTGGGGCGCCTTTCCGGCGATGTGCAACGTGTCCTCGCGCACAACCATCTCGATATCGTCGGGCCCGAAGCCCGCGACGGCCATGGTCAGCACATAGCTGTCCTCGCCCGTCGCCTCGATGTTGTAGGGCGGATAGGCGGGCGCTTCGGACTGCACGCGAGCGCCGTCCAGCAAGCGGGCGAAGCGATCAAAGCCGATGGCGGTGCGGAGAAGAGGGGAAAAATCAACGGTGTTCATGAAGAACCTCCTGCGGTAGCAAGGTCCGGGTTGAGTGTCCCGTCACCGGCATCCCCATGCGGGCAATGCGGCCTCGGGTCCACGCCGGAACCCCTGATGGGCGTCCCGACCACCCTCAATTGGAAAGCAACGACCCGGCTTTCAAGAGGCGCCAAGCGCACAACAAAAACCGCCCGGAACAAGGTCCGGGCGGCCAAACGATCATCTGAAAGGCGGTGTTCAGGCCTTGCGTGTGCCGATGCCGGCGAAACGCTTGTTGAACTTGGCGACCTGGCCGCCGGTGTCCATGATGCGCTGCACGCCTGTCCAGGCCGGATGGCTTTTGGGGTCAATGTCCAGACGCAGCGTATCACCGGCCTTGCCGCCCGAAGTGCGGGTTTTGAACGTGGTACCGTCGGTCATGATCACGTTCAATTCGTGATAAGCGGGGTGCGTGTCGGGCTTCATTGGTCGTGCTTTCGGGGATGCGGCAGGCGGCGATGGCTGCCCAGCCGTGTGTGGGCGGGAGTTAGGGCATCGGTGCAAGGCGCGCAAGGGCGCGCTCGACCGGCCGCGGGAAGGTGGAATGGGGAATACCAGTGCTGGCCCTGGTCGGACTATGCTGGATCCGTGTTTAACCAATCGCTCACGCCTCCTTGGCAAAATGGCGAATAGCCAGCCCGGAGGGTTTCGTGTCCGTCTCGCGCGCCGATCACTCGGTGCAGGAACTGCGTCAGCTGATCGCTCTGCTCGAGCAAAGCGGGATGGCGCAACAACGCCCGGAAGTGCGTGCGCTCCTGGAGAGATCCCGCGCCATGCTGCGCCGCCGCCAGCCCAAGCCGGCTCGCTTCGCCCGCAAGCTGGGCGCGCTGTTGGTCTTCGCATTGGACGCGGTTCTACTTTTAGCAATGCTGCTCACCCTGGTCATCCTGGTGACAAAGCATGAGATGCCCTCCGCAGCCCTCGCCGCGATCATCCTTGCGCCACTTTGGGCCGCTTTTCGGTTGCGTCATCATGGGTATTGGCTGGCCGAGGGCGCGCGGTACCTGGCTTACCATCTGGCCTGGGGCTGGGACTGGTTGGCCGAGGCATTCTCCTCGCGCGCCATGTTCCGGCTGGAGGCCCGGATCATGGCAAGCGAAGTCATGGCCGGCTGGCGGCAGCATTGCCGCAAATTGCCTGGGCAGCGTGGTCTTGCTGATGTGGAGGCCTTCCTCGCGCTGGCCTATGGCGCCCGGGCGGCGCTGGATTTTCGCTGCGCCGCCGAGGCGGTCTGCCACGCGCGCGACGGGACACTTCGCGGAAGCGCCGCGCTCAACCGTGGGGGGGACAGGCTGGTTGCCCTGCGCTGGTCCGCGCTGATCCGGCTGTTCGGAACATCGGCCCGGTCAGGCGCGCTGTGGACCGATTTGACGCCAGATCAACTGACCAACGCGGCCACGGCGCAAACCTTCTGCGCGAACCCCGAAGCAGAGCCGGAACCACCAGAGCGCGCTGCCCAGCGCGTGCAACTGCGCGACGCAATCCGCCGCAAACGGCAG
>JBBRVI010000501.1:0-2037 GCA_038247025.1 Acetobacterales bacterium | reverse complement strand
GGCGGCGTCCGCCATGGCCTGGGCGTGTCGGAGCAGCACGCGGCGCAGCTCGGCCAGGAGGGTGCGGCGGTGGTCCAGGTCAGGCGCGCCATCCTCGGCTTCGGCTGAACGCAGCGCGGCGAGCGCCTCTTGCGCGGACATCAAAGAAACTCCTTGGCGGCGGCCTGGCCCGAGCAGATGGCGGCCTCGATGGTGGCGGGCAGATGCGGCCAGGTCCAGTCGCCGGCCAGCGCCAGGTTGGCGAGCGGGCGGCGGGGTGGCGTAGGAATGGGTCCCGGGCGCTGGCGCGGAGTGGCGCGGCGCTCCTTGATGACGCGGCAGGGCGGCGGCGCTTCGGGCCATTCGCCGGGGAGGTGGAAGGCGCGCACGGCGCGGAGGATTTCCGCCCAGGCGCGCGGTGCCAGTTCCGTCACGTCCTGCTCGGCCTCGGCATCGCCCGCGCTGACGGTGACGGCGACACCCTCGGGGCGGACCAGCACCCATTGGCACAGCGCTCCGATCAGGCCGAGGAAGCGTACCGGGCCTGGCGGAGTGAAGGCGAAGTGCAGGTTCACGATGGGCGCGAAGGCGGTGGGCACCGGCAGGTCGGGCAGCATGCGCGCGGCCTCCCAGGGGGGGAGGGCCAGCACCACGCGATCCTCGGCTGCGAGCATCACATCCTCGTCCTGGAAGCTGAGCGAGGTGGCGCGCCCGGCCTCACTCTGGATGCCGCGCAGCCGTTGGCCGGGGCGGTATTCCACGCCCATGGCGGCCAGCACGGCGAGAGCGGGCTCCACCATATCGGGCCCCAGGCCGCGTCGGGCGACAAAGAGCCGCGTGGCCCCCGGCGCGCCCAGCCGGCGCAGAACCTGGCCCAGGCGATGGGTGGAGGCCTCGGCGGAGGGAGTGTTCAGCGCGGCAATCACCAGCGGGTCCACGAAGCCGCGCAGGAAGGCGGGGTGCGCCGCCATGGCCTCGGCGATGGTGCGGTCCTGTGTGGGGAGTGCCATCGCCATCATCGCCAGCACGCCAGAGAACGAGACACCCGCCGGCCGCCGATCCGCCCGCCACCATCCGGCCGGCGAGAGGGCGACGCGGCGAGCCGACCCATCGGCGCAATCCAGCACGGGCAGGCCATCGGGCTCGGGCTGGACCCAGTGCTGGCGCGCGCCGATGGCGTCGAGGAAACCGAGTGCAGCCGTGTTGCAGCCAATCAGTGCATGGGTGCCATTATCCGTGCCATCGGGCAAAGCGCGGGCGCGGCCACCGGCGCCAGGAGTCGCCTCATGCAGCGTGACGGCGTGGCCCGCCAAAGCGAGCGCGTGGGCAGCGGCAAGGCCGGCCATGCCCGCGCCAATGATGTGGGTGCGGGGCGTCATTTTCCGGTGACGGCGAACACCGCCATGCGGAACTTCTCTGGCTTGGTCATCCGCGCGCGCGGCCGCTCACCAGACCAGCCGCGGCGCAGCATATGGTCCAGGATGCGGCGATAGCCCCACATCATCACCCGTGCCGGGCGCAGCGCCTCGATGTCGTAGCGGGGGAGTTCGGCTTCGGCGCGGAAGAAGCCGCCCATGGCGCGCCCAGCCAATTCCTTGCAGATCGCGGCGAAGGCCGGGTGCGTGACGATGGACTGCGCCGGACCATCGGGAATGCCCGCGCGCTTGAGCACATTGAGCGGGATATAGACGCGGTCGCGCCGCGCATCCTCATCCACATCGCGCAGGATGTTGGTGAGCTGGAAGGTATGGCCGAGTGCGAGGCCCCAGGCCTCGGCGCGGGGTTCGCCGAAGATGCGCACGCTCATCGCGCCCACGCTGCCGGCCACGCGGCGGCAGTAGAGATCCAGCGCAGCCTCATCGGGCAGGCGCAGATGATTGGCCGCATCGGTTTCCATGCCAGCGACCATCGCCTCGCATTCCGCCAGCGGGATGTCGAAGGCTTGCCGCGCCAGCAGCAATTCGCGCGAGAGGGCGCAATCGGGCTGCGTCAGCTTGGCGCGCCATTGGGCCAGGAGGCGGCGCTTTTCGCCCTCGGGCATGGTGCCATCGGCGATAT
>JBBRVI010000500.1:0-2038 GCA_038247025.1 Acetobacterales bacterium | reverse complement strand
GGCCGCTACCAACTCGTCTATCAGGTCGCCGCCTATTTCCGCGCCCTGGGTGTAACCCTGCCCGAACCGCCCTTCCTCGAAGAGGTCACCCTCAGCTTTGGCCTGGGCGAGGACGCGCATTACCATGTGCCCCTGCTGGTCTCGCCCTTCGGCTACACGACCTATCGGGGCAGCTGATGGAACTCGACGCCGCCTACCTGGCCGAATGGGGCAATCTGCTGCTGCGCTGGCTGCACATGATCACCGGCATCGCCTGGATCGGGGCCAGCTTCTACTTCATCGCGCTCGACAATTCTCTGGAGCCGGCCAAGGACCGCAACCCGCTGGTCCGTGGCGAGCAATGGTCGCTGCATGGCGGCGGCTTCTACCACAAGCAGAAATACATCGGCGCGCCGGCCGAAATGCCGACAACGCTGCATTGGTTCAAATGGGAGGCCTATTGGACCTGGCTCTCCGGCTTCGCGCTGTTTGTGCTGATGTATTGGGGCCAGGCCAGCACCTACCTGATTGATCCGGCCGTACTGGATATGCCGGTCTGGCTGGCCATCATCCTGTCGCTGCTGCTGATCGTCGCGGGATGGGTGGGGTATGACCAGCTTTGCCGCCGCTTGAGCGATGAACGCCGCCTTCTGCTGGCCGGTGCCGGGCTTCTCGTGGTGCTGGTGGTGATCGCCACGCATCTGTTTTCCGGCCGTGGCGCCTTCATCCTCGTCGGCGCCATCACCGGCACCATCATGGTCGCCAATGTCGCCATGGTGATCATCCCCGGCCAGAAGAAAATGGTGGCGGCCATCACGGCGGGCGAACCGCTCGATCCGAAATATGGCCAATGGGGCCGGCAGCGCAGCGTTCACAACACCTACCTCACGCTGCCGGTGCTGTTCCTGATGATCAGCCCGCATTACCCGATGCTGTATCAGCACAAGCTCAACTGGCTGGTGCTGCTGATGGTGGCGTTGTCGGGCGCGCTGATCCGGCAGTTCTTCGTGCTGCGGCATTCGGGGCGCTCCAACTGGGCGCTGCCGGCCGGCGGAGTGGTCGTCCTCGCCCTGCTCGCGCTGCTGGTGGCCCCGCGGCCTGATCCGCGCTTCGCTGGCACGGAGGTGCCGAGCTTCGCCGAGGTCCAGGCCATCACCGCCAGCCATTGCGCGCAGTGCCACGCGGCAAGGCCCACCTTCGAGGGGATCACGGTGGCCCCCAAGGGCGTGATGCTGGAAACTCCGGCACAACTGCGTCGCTGGGCAACGGCGACGCGCCAACAGGTGCAGACGGAAGCCATGCCGCCCGGCAACCTCACCGAAATGACCGATGCCGAGCGGGCGAAGATCATCGCCTGGGTGGCAGCCGGCGCGCCGGCCCAGTAGGGGCTGGCCTTGGTGTGCAGCGCCCCAAAAGCTGCGTTGCGCGCGTGAGAACGAAGTGGGGGCGGTAAGACCTACCTCCCCGGCTTGAGCAGCGCCGCCCAGTCCAGGCCCACCAGGCTGTCCACCACCTGGTCCATTTGCGCCCGGAAGACGTCGAAATGCCGGGCGCGTTCTACACGCCCCTCATCCATGTAGAGGCCACGTGCGATCTCGATCTGGATGGCGTGGGTGTTCTCGCGAGGGCGCCCGTAATGCCGCGTGATGTAGCCGCCCGCATAGGGATCATTGCGCTGCACGCGAAAGCCCTGGCCCTGAAGCAGCGCCTCCATCGCCCGCGTGGTGCGCGGCGCGCAGGCAGAGCCATGCGCGTCGCCCAGCACGAATTGCGGCCCCTCGCTGGCTTGGCCCCCCGTATGGCCCCCCGTATGGCCAAGCGGGGTGGGCATGGAGTGGCAATCCACCAGCAGGCAGGCGCCAAACCTTGCAAGCGTCTCGGCGACCAGGGCGGCCAGTGCGGCGTGAAACGGCTCCCAGGAGAGGCGTACGCGCAGCTCCGCCTCGCGGAAGGAGAGGCGGTGGCGGTAGATCGCCTCGCCATTGGCGACCACACGCGCGATGGTGCCCAAGCCCGCCCCCACGCGCGGACTGGCGCTGTTCACCCAATCGGGGAGCGG
>JBBRVI010000499.1:0-2042 GCA_038247025.1 Acetobacterales bacterium | reverse complement strand
TCCAGCAGGGTTTCCATTGTGGCGTGGAACAGCCCGGCCCAATGCTCCATGCCCGGATGACGGCGGCCGGCGCTGATCGAGACGTAAAGCGGGTCCTCGGCGGCAGCATTGCCGAAGAGTTCTCGGTAGCCTGAGCGGAAACGCTCGATGGATGGGGCGTCGAGAAACACCTCGCCCACGGGGCGGAGCGTCAGGCGGTCCACAGCCGCACCGCTGCGCTGGGTGCCGGTGTCCAGGCGGCGGATGCTTTCGATCTCGTCGCCGAACATGTCCAGGCGCAAAGGCTCGGCCTCGCCGGAAGGGAACAGGTCCAGGATGCCACCGCGCACGGCGTATTCGCCTGGCTCCATCACGGTGCCGGTGCGGTTGTAGCCGTTGCCTTCGAGGAAACCCGTGATCTGCTCGATGCTGGTCCGCCCGCCCTTGCGCAGCAGCAGCGCGGAATTGGCGAAGGCGGTGCGCGGCGGGACGCGCTGGATGAGCGCATTTACCGTGGTCAAAACAATGCGCGCGCGGGTGGGCGGCGCGGTCAGTTCCGCGAGTGTGGCGACGCGCTCGGCGATCAGTTCGGGATTGGGCGAGACGCGGTCATAGGGCAGGCAATCCCAAGCCGGCAGGCGCAGGATTTCCGCCTCGGGCATGAAGAAGGCCAGCGCATCGGCCATGCGAGCCATGCGAGCATCATCGCGGCAGACATGCAGGACGGGCTCCTGCGTTTCGGCGCGGCGCTGGCGGAGGAGGAGGGCGTCATAGCCCTCGGGCGCGCCATAGACATTGAGCGTCATCGCAAATGATCCGGTATGCCCGACCCAGGCGCGCCGCTCTCCGTCGCGATCCGGTCCAGCAGCGGGCCGCGCGCCTCGGCGGGGATGGGGCGGCGGCCGGAGAGCCAATCCGCCAGATCCACATCGGGCATTTCCATGATGGCTTCCAGCTCATCCAATTCATCGGGCGTGAGTGCGGCGATATGCCGGCGCACGAAGCCGCCCAGCATCAGGTCGCACTCCTTCGTGCCGCGATGCAGGGCCCGGAACAGCATGCGCCGTTGGCGGTGCCCAAGTTCGGGGGGGGAGAGTTCGTTGGGTTCGTCAGGGATCGTCACGGGTGGCATATAGGCCCCTGTGCGCCAGAGTGTCAGCCTCTCGAACCTGTTTGATCCGCTTGAGGCCCTGACGGGCGTCGGGCCGAAGCGTGCCGCGCTCATCGCCAAGGCCTGCGGGGGCGCACGGATTCTGGACCTTTTGTTCCATTTGCCGGACCGGATCGCCGCACGAATGCGCGTGGCGCATGCCGCCGATGCGCTGCCTGATACCGATGCCGTTCTGCTGGTGAAGCGGGTTGCGATTCGCGCGGCCACCAGCCGCGTGACCCGCCGCCGCTACATCGAGGTCCGCACCGAGCAGGAGGTCACGCTGCGCTTCATGCAGCCCAATCTGGGCTGGATCGAGCGGCTTCTGCCCCCAGATGAAGCGCGTTGGATCTCCGGGCGCATCCGCCCCGAGGGGGATGGCTTTTCCTGCGTGAATCCCGATGTGGCGGCCGATGAGGCGGCCTTTCCATCGCTGGAGGCCATCTGGCCGCTGACTGATGGGCTGAAGCGCGGGCACCTGGCCCCCGCCATGCTGGCCGCCCTCGCCCGGCTGCCTGAGTTGCCCGAATGGCAGGACGGGCCGCTGCTGGCGCGCGAGCGCTGGCCGGCCTTTGCAGATGCGCTGCGCGCGCTGCACGCCCCGCAAACCCGCCCGGACGAAAAGCCATGGGAGCGCCTCGCCTATGACGAGGCCTTGGCCGGGCAGTTGGCGCTCGCCCTGCTGCGCCGGCGCAACCGTGACACGCCCGGTCGCGCGCTGAATGGCGACGGCACGCTGCGCAAACAGGCACTCGCCGCCTTCGGCCATGCCCCCACGCCGGACCAGGCCCAGGCGCTGGCCGAGATTGCGCGCGATCTGGCCGCCCCTCACCGCATGCTGCGCCTGCTGCAAGGCGATGTCGGCTCGGGCAAGACGCTGGTGGCGGTGCTGGCCATGCTCCAGGCCGTGGAG
>JBBRVI010000498.1:0-2046 GCA_038247025.1 Acetobacterales bacterium | reverse complement strand
ACCCCCGATCACATCCACCACGAAGCGCGCCAGGTGCTTCTCCGGCAGCCATTCGTCCACCGATGGTGGCATCAGGAAGCCAGTGTCACGGTCGACCGGGCGGAAGTTGCTCATCGAGGCAGGATCCGAGGGAGGGGGGGGGCAATCAGCGGCCACAGACTCTACCTCTGGCGGAGGCTGCGCGTTAAGTCCGACAGGCTGCTAGCCAGCCGCGATCCTCCGACCATGGGCCCAGGCTCCTGCCGCAGCGGTCGAGACCGCAAGCATGCCGGAGAACCACCCCGCCGGCGGGATAGGCGCCCAGCTCGGGTCGGGTGACAGATCGCAGCAGCGGCCCGAGGGTTCTTGTCCCGCTTGTTTCCGGCTTGTTCAACCCGTTGATTTGATTGGGTGAACTGGCTTGGTTGGGGTGCTAGGATTCGAACCTAGGATGGCGGTACCAAAAACCACTGCCTTACCACTTGGCTACACCCCATCCGACTTGTTCGTTTAGCGAGATGCAAAGGGTGCCGTAAAGCCCCCCGTGCCCCAGGGAGGCCGCGTTGCACAGGCTTTGAGCCAGCCACACCGTCAAGGCGAGTCCTCGCATCGCCAGATCAGGATGGTTTGCTTGACCCTTGCCGTGCACCTGCCGGGACCAAGCTCCACCAACCTGTCATCAGGTCCTCAACTCTTCCGCACGTTCCAGAACAGCGGTGCCCCCGGCACAATGCCCGTCACATTGCGCCGATGCGCGGTCGCCAGAAAATATTGCCCAAGCGGGATCATCGGCACATCCTGCATCGCCTGCCCCTGAATCCGCCGCGCGATGGCCTGCTGGGAGGCAAGGTCGGGCGCGTCGAACCAGGCGTTTCGAAGGTTCTCCAACTCCGGGCTTTCCGGCCAGCCGATCCAGCCATTGGTGCCGTTGCCGCGCAGGCCCAGATGCCCCGCCGGCGAGGCGAAATCCTGCCCACCGCCGAAGGTGAAGAAGGCGGACCAGCCATTGCGCTCCGTCGGCTCGCGCGAGGTGCGCCGGGCCAGCACCGTGCCCCAGTCCAGCGCCTGGTAATCCAGGTTGATGCCGATGCGGCGAAACACATCGGCGCCGACCTCGGACATGGCGCGCAGAAAGGGCAGGTCCGTGGGGACAATCAGCACCATCCGCTGGCCATTATAGCCGGCCGCGGCCAATTCGCGCCGTACGCGATCCAGGTCGCGCGGCGAAGTCAGGGCGCCCATCGCCTCGTCGGAGGCGAGCGGCGTGCCGGGTGTGAAGACGCCCACATTGCCGCGCCATAGATCGGGGTTGTTGCCCACGATGGCCTGCATGAAATCCGCCTGGTTGATCGCACCCAGGATGGCGCGGCGGATGGCCGGATTGTTGAAGGGCGGCTGCGTGTGATTGAAGCGCAGGAAGCCCACCCAGCCCGAGGTCTCCAAGGTGCTCACCTCGATGTTGCGGTTGCGGCGCAGCGTGGGCAGCAGGTCCGTCACGGCCTGTTCCCACCAATCCACCTCGCCCGCCTGGAGTGCCGCCGAGGCCGTGGCCGCATCGGGCATCACCACCCATTCCACGCGGTCCAGATTCGCGACCTTGCCGCCCGAGGTGAAGCTCGGCGCGCCATCGCGCGGCACATAGCCATCGAAGCGGGAATAGACGGTGCGCGCACCGGCCACACGCTCGCCAGGGACGAAGCGATAGGGGCCGGAGCCGATGATCTCGCTCACCTGGGTTGCGGCATCGGTGCGGGCCAGGCGCTCGGGCATGATGAAGGGGACGGTGACGGTGGTTTTGCCCAGCGCTGCGGGCAGCAGGGGAAAGGGCTTCTTCAGCCGGAAGCGGAACCGGCGGTCATCAAGGGCCACCAATTCATCCGTCGCGGCAAACAGCGCCTGGCCGAAGGCATCGCGCGAGCCCCAGCGGCGCAGGCTGGCCACGGCATCGGCAGCGCGCACCGGCTCGCCATCATGGAAGCGCAGATTGGGACGCAGCGTGATGGTCCAGGTGAGGCCGCCATCCTCGACCACATGGCCCTCGGCCATTTGCGGCTGCGGGTTGAAGTT
>JBBRVI010000497.1:0-2051 GCA_038247025.1 Acetobacterales bacterium | reverse complement strand
TCGCGCAGCCTGGACCTGCTAGTGGACGAGGCCACGATGGCCGCACGGCGGGCAAAGTGGTCGGCCGCGCCGGCACCCAAGCGCGGCTGGGATCGGCTGGTGCATGAGCAGGTGATGCAGGCACCCGATGGCGCCGATCTGCGCTTCCTGAGGGCCGATGGCGGGCGCTGACACCGCCGTCATTGGGGCATCGGGCCGGTCAGGCGCGGCGCTGGTTCGCAGATTGCCCGGCTGCATCCCCGTGGTGCGCAGCTTGCAGAAATGGGCCGCGCTGGGCCTGCCCGGCCAGCCCCGCCAGGCCGATCTGGGGGACGCCACGGCGTTGCGCGCGGCCCTGGTTGGTGCCTCGCTGATCATCTCCTGCGCCCATGCACGGCACGCCGGTGCCATCCTGGCCGCCGCGCGCACCGATGCGCGCTTTGTCTTCATGGGCAGCACCCGCCGCTACTCCCGCTGGCCCGATGCGCATGGCGATGGCGTGCGCGCCGGCGAAGCGGCCTTCCTGGAAAGCGGCCGCGCGGGGGCCATGCTGCACCCCACCATGATCTATGGCGCTGAGGGCGAAGATAATGTGCAGCGCCTCGCTTCGCTGATGCGCCGCCTGCCGCTGCTTCCCCTGCCGGGCGGGGGTGTCAGTCTTGTGCAGCCCATCCATCAGGATGACGTGACCGCCTGCCTGATCGCGGCGGCCGAGCGCCCCATGGCGGGCCAGGTCATCACCATCGCCGGCCCGCAGCCCATCGCCTATCGGGACTTCTGTGCCGAGGTGGCGCGTGCCGCCGGCCTCGCGCCGCGCCGTATCCTTCCCATTCCGGCCGGGCTGCTGATGGCTCTCAGCCCCCTCACCCGCGCTTTGCCCTTTCTGCCGCGCATCGGCGCGGAAGAAATTCGCCGCCTCACCGAGGACAAGGATTTCGACATCACGCCCATGCGCGAAATCCTGGGAATTCAGCCCCGCCCCCTTGCGGAAGGGCTGCGCCGGACGTTTGCTTAACGCTTCAGGAGACACCCATGCCCATCATCAATCGCATCGCCGAATTCCACCCCGAAATGACCGAGTGGCGGCAAGATTTCCACATGCACCCCGAGCTTGGCTTCGAGGAGCACCGCACCGCCGGCATCGTCGCCGAGAAGCTGCGAGAATTCGGCTGTGACGAGGTCTTCACCGGCATCGCCAAAACCGGCGTGGTCGGCGTCATCCATGGCAGGGGCGGCAAGACGGGCCGCGCCATCGGGTTGCGCGCCGATATGGACGCCCTGCCCATCGAGGAAGCGACCGGGCTGCCGCACGCCTCCACCATCCCCGGCAAGATGCACGCCTGCGGCCATGACGGGCACACCACCATGCTGCTGGGTGCCGCCAAATACCTCGCCGAGACGCGCAACTTCGACGGCACGGTCTATGTCGTATTTCAGCCGGCCGAGGAAAACCTCGCCGGTGCGGGCGTGATGGTCAAGGAAGGCCTGTTCGACCGCTTTCCGATGGAGCGCATCTTTGGCCTGCACAATTGGCCCAACATGCCCGAGGGCGAGTTCCTCTGGCGCGAGGGGCCGGTGATGGCCGCCGTCGCCAATCTCGAAGTCACCATCACCGGCAAGGGCGCGCATGGCGCGATGCCCTTCCAGGGCAATGACCCGATCGTGATTGCGGCGGCCATCGTCCAGGCGCTGCAAAGCATTGTGGCGCGCAATCTGGATGCGGCGGATGCGGGTGTCGTCACCATCGGCCATATCAGCGGCGGCCACACCTATAATGTGATCCCCGAGACAGTGAAGATGCTGGGCACCGCGCGCTGGTTCCTGCCCGAAGTGGGCGACATGCTGGAGGCGAAGTTCAAGGCGCTGGTCACGGGCATCGCGGCCAGCTTCGGCGCCACCGCCACCGCCGAATTCCTGCGCGCCTATCCCGCGACGGTGAACGAGGCCGAGAGCACGCAACTCGCCCGCCGCGCCGCACTCGCCGTGGCTGGTGAGGCGCGCGTGGCCTACATGCCCAAGCCCACCATGGGGGCCGAGGATTTCGCCTTCATGCTCAACGCCAAGCCCGGCGC
>JBBRVI010000496.1:0-2058 GCA_038247025.1 Acetobacterales bacterium | reverse complement strand
TCCACCAGGTCGGCCTGGATGTCGCGCAGCAGGCGCTGGAGCGCGGGCCGTTCCAGCGTGCCGCCGGAAAATCCTCCATCGTCGTAGTGGTCTCGCACCAGCACCCACCCCTCGGCACGCTGGCTGGTGATGTAGGCCTCGCCAGAGTCGCGTTGCGCGTCGAGGGTGTTGAATTCCTTCTCCAGCCCCTCGTCGGTGGATTTGCGCGTGTAAATTGCGCAGCGCAGCTTCTTGGTCGTGGCCGGCATCTCCGGCTCAATGCGGGCGCGGCGGCTCATGCCTCGCTCCTCGCCCGCAAGCCGAAGAACGTCCAGCCGTTCCAACGCGTGCCGGTGATGTGGCGGGCGATCGCAGAGAGCGACTGATAGGGCCGCCCCTCAAATTCGAAGTCGTCCGGGCGGATGGTGACGACGTGCTGCACCCCCCGCCATTCCCGGATAAGGCGCGTGCCCGCGAGCGGGCGGCCGTCGGCGCGGATGCGGCGCAGAACCACGTTGCCGCCGTCCAACTGCTCGCCCAGCGCCACCAGACGGTCGACGGTCTCGGGCTTCAGCCCGCCGTAGGCTAACTCCTGGATACGGAAGGCCAGGCGGCTTTGGATGTAGCTCCGGCTGAACGGCGGCGGCTCCTTGCCATACAACTCCCGCCATTGCGCTTTCAGCGCGGCGATGGGCGCGGCATGCAGCGCCGCCAGGCGCGACAGCACCTGCGTGGGCGGAATCTTCGGGATGGTGGGTGTCGCCATCGGCGCGGCGGTAGATCGTCTGGTCATGCGAGTCCCTTCCTGTTGGGTTTCGCATGCAGGCGCTGCCTGGCAGTGAAGTGTAGGGGAATGTCTCCCAGCCCCCGAGCTATCTCGGCATCCCGCGCATGATCCTCGGCAATACGGCTGCGGAGCCGCGCCAAGCCCGAGGCCAGGATGCCGCATACCTCTCGGAGGTGCGGCGGGAGGTGAGGATTGATCGGTCCGGGACTCTGCATCCCGCGACAATACGAATCGCCAGCGGTTTGAGGAGTGCGATTGTGTAGCGTTACAGTTTTATGTTTACGCCCCGACTTGGCGGCCCAGCCAGATCACGCGCCCAATCACGTGAATATCGTCTGGATTGAGGTGGGGCTGCGGCCCATAGGCGGGGTTGTCAGAGCGCACCGTGACCAATCCCTTGCCCAATTCGACCTGCACCCGCTTGACCTGTAGCCCGTTGCCAGTGCGGATCACGTAAATTCCGTCTTTGTCCCCCGGCTGGTTCTGCCGGAAGTCGATGAGCACTGTGTCCCCCGGCCGCAGGGTAGGCTCCATCGAATCCCCATCGACACTAATCACCGCCAGCTGATCGAGCGGCGCCTTGCTGACCGTTCGGATCCACTCCTCCCGGAAGGCAATGCGGTGCACGACCGCCTCACGGTCGATCATTTGGCCTGGGCCCGCCGATGCGGTGGCGTCGTAGACCGGCAGAAGCGCCCAGGTGTCACCGCCCATTGAGATGATCTCGGCAGCCGGTGAACCCGTGTAACTGAAAGCCGGCCGCGCATCTGGCTTGCGCCTGACCCGCTGCCCCAGCGCGGCCGCCGCTTCCTCAGGCGTGTTGATCAAAATCCCGGTTGCGGACGCCTCCTTCCCGAACAGCAGCATCTGCCAGGTGATGCCGAGCGGTGCTGCGAGCTCGCGGGCAGCACGCGCCGTCAAAGGTCGTCGTCCGCTCTCGTAGGCACGGTAGGTGGCCTCCGGCACGCCGGCGAGGCGGGCCAGTTCGGCGCCACTCCCGATGCCTTTTTCGTCGCGGAATCGGCGGAGTCGGTCTGCTGAGGTGTCCATGCGCTGCATTATGTAGCGCATCTGGCTCGATTGTGTAGCAGCTTTCTGCAAATACAAACAGTCTTGCTCTCGTGCCGAGACGGAGAGTATCTCTCCCCCATGCCCTCAAGGATCACCCCCCAGCCTAAATCGGTGGAACAGCCCGCCCCCGCGCGCCGTCCCGCCACCCCGCCACCTGCCAGCTTCGCCGAGGTCATCAACCTTTGGCGCAGCGCCACCGATCTCGCCGCGGTGCTGGACGT
>JBBRVI010000495.1:0-2060 GCA_038247025.1 Acetobacterales bacterium | reverse complement strand
TCTACGCGACGCCGACCAGCGCCGCCCCCGCACCCACAACCGAAGCCCGGAGCTGAACCATGGCATCCCTCAATGGAACCTTTGACGCGACCGAGGTCGCCCCCGCTGTCCCGCTCGAGGTGCTGCCGCCCGGCAAATACCTCGCGCATCTGATCGAGAGCGAGATGCTGCCGACCAAGGCCGGTGACGGGCAGCTGCTCAAGTTGGTGTGGGAGGTGCTCGAAGGCTCCTCCGCGCGTCGAAAAATCTTCGATCAGCTGAACCTGGTGAACCGCAACGAGCAGACGGTCGAGATCGCACAGCGCACGCTCTCCGCCATCTGCCATGCGGTCGGACAGGTGCATGTCAGCGACAGCGAGCAGCTGCACTTCAAGCCGCTGATCGTGACGCTGAAGGTCGAGCCGGCCGGTCCCGACAAATTCGGCGTGAATCGCGAGGCGCGGAACAAGGTGGCCGGTTATTCCGCTGCCGGCGCCAGCGGTACCAGCGCCCCGCCGCGGCCCGCGACCCCAGGACCCCGTCCAGCGCCGGCAGCACCTCCGCCGGCCGCCCGCACCGGAGCCGCGGCCACACCGCCCTGGCGCCGCAATGCCTGATCACCAGCCGGCAGGTCACCCGCCTGCCGGCCTCTCTCCCTCCATCCAGGATCAGGTCATGGCTTCAATTCCTCCGCCTGCGTGCCCCACCGTCACCGCCATCTACGCCGCCTATGAGGCAGCGGCCGACCATGGCTTTCGCGCGCATCTCGGCGCCTCGCTCATTGGCACCGAATGCGAGCGCGCCATCTGGTACTCATTCCGCTGGGCCAGCCGCGCACGCCACACCGGCCGGCTGCTGCGGCTGTTCGACACCGGCAATCTGGCCGAGGCGCGTTTCGTCGCCGATCTGCGGCGCATCGGCGTGACGGTCCTGGACGTTGATCCCGCGTCAGGGCGCCAGTGGAACATGCGCGACGCCTCCGGCCATTTCGGCGGGAGCATGGATGCCGTGGTGATCGGGTTGCCCGAGGCGCCAGCGACTTGGCACGTCTGCGAATTCAAGACCCACAGCGCCAAGTCCTTCGCCAAGCTCAAAGCCGATGGTGTCGCGGTGTCCAAGCCGCTGCACTGGGCGCAGATGCAGGCATACATGCAGCTCGCGGGGCTGGATCGGGCGTTCTATCTGGCGGTCTGCAAGGATACGGACGAGCTTTACCAGGAGCGCATCCGCCACGACGCCGAGGCCGGACTGCGCATCCTGGCCAAGGCCGAGCGCATCGTCGGCGCCGCCCGGCCGTCGGCACGGATCAGCCAGGACCCTGCCTGGTGGCAGTGCCGGTTCTGCGACCACCATGCCGTTTGCCATGCCGGCGCAGCGCCGGAACGGCACTGCCGGTCCTGCCTGCATGCGTCGCCCGTGCATGGCGGCGATTGGCATTGCGCCCGCCACCAGATGCCCCTCTCGCGGTGCGAGCAGGAAGCCGGCTGCGCCGCACACCTGTATCTCCCAGACTTCGTGGCGGGGGAGCAGATCGACGCCGGGGAGGATTGGGTCAGCTACCGGCTGCCAAACGGCACCGAATGGCGGGATGGTGTGCCAGCCGCGGCGCCGCCCGACATCGTCTCGCACCGGCCGTGCCAGATCTGCGACTGCACGATCTATCGGGTTGGGGCCGGCAAGGGGCCGCACATCGCCGAGCTGATCTGCACCGGCTGCGAGGTGGGCGGCCGGTGGCTCAGCAAGGTCGACGCCGCGGCAATGGGAGTGGCCGCATGACCCCGGCCCTCATCGCCATCGAGCGCAAAGCCGCCTGCGGCACCTGCGTCTTCTGGCAGCTCGCCACCAGCCGGTCGGATGATGGCTACCAGGACGAGGGCCTGTGCCGGCGGCGTGCGCCCTCGGCCATCCCCTCCACCAGCATCTGCAACGACGGCCAGGACATGGGCGGCGAGCAGGTCGACACCGGGGAGGATTGGGTCAGCTACCGGCTGCCAGATGGCACGGAATGGCGCGACGGCGTGCCCGCTGCGGTGGCGCCCGAGATCGTCTCGTATCTGCCGTGCCGGGTCTGCAGGAGCACG
>JBBRVI010000494.1:0-2088 GCA_038247025.1 Acetobacterales bacterium | reverse complement strand
CCGCGCCCCCGCCGCCGCGCGTGACGAGCCTCACCCCTCGGCCTGGCGGGCTCGTGGCGCGAGTCAGCGTGGGCGGCCACAAGGTTGTGCTGCGTACAACGGAAGATTCCACCGGGCGCCTCGCCGAAGTTGCGCTGCAACTCACCAAGGAGGGCGCGGCCTATCGCAGCCTGATGGAGGCGATGCTCCAGGCCGTCTCGCTCGGTCTGGCGCGCGAGGTGCCGCTGGAAACCTATGTGGACGCCTATGCTTATACGCGCTTCGGCCCGGCCGGCGTGGTGGAAGGCGACCCCGCGATCCGCCGCGCCACCAGCGTGCTCGACTGGGCCTTCCGGCGCCTTGCCCGCGAATACCTCGGCCGCCGCGACCTGGCCGACCCGTCGGCCGCGGATTGCGCCGAGGATGTCGCGGGCAACCCTGCCGAACAGGCGCCCCTCCTGCCGCTCGACCTGCCGACCTCGCCGGCACCGCGCCTGCGACGGAGACAGTTGAAGCTGGTGGGGTAGCGCGCCAGAGGAAGACATAGGCTCAAGGCTTCTCCCGGAGGCGAGCCGCCGACGATCTCCTTGGCGAGATCGTCAGTGACGTCGGCGACAACCAGTTTCGCCAGCAGCCAAGGTCACGTGAGCACCTGTCAGTGCTGGGCAGCTTGTCGAAGCCACCCAAACTCTTCAGGCGTTTGACCACAACCTTCACCTGCCAGCAGCCTGTCGGACTCAATGCGCCGCCTCGGCCAGTGTTAGAATCCTGGGACGTTGCTTCGCTTCTCCTCGTCCTGGATCCGTCCTGCATGAGCAACTTCCGCCCCGTCGACCGCGACACCGGCTTCCTGATGCCGCCATCGGTGGACGAATGGCTGCCACAACAGCACCTGGCGCGCTTCGTCGTGGATGTGATCGGCAGTCTCGACCTGCGCGCGATGATCGGCAGCTATCGCAGCTCTGGCGAGGCCTCGTACCACCCGACAATCCTGCTCGGCATCCTGATCTATTGCTGCGCCACCGGAGTCTTTTCCAGCCGCAAGCTGGAGTGGGCGACCTATGATTCGGTGGCGGTGCGCTTCATCGCCGCCAACCAGCACCCGGACCACGACACCATTGCCGCGTTTCGGCGGCGCTTCCTCAAGCAGTTCGGGATGCGCTGCACCCGGTTTCCCTGGACACCCATTTGTCCAGGGAAACCGGAATGATGAAGCCGAAAATGAACGAGATTGATCGTCCTGATGCGTTTGATGGGCCGGTGGACAGCAAGGGCGGGCGCAGCCCGTCCACGCTGTCCACGGGCCGCGATGCCCCAATCGCGTGCCGCTGGAAACCGACGATGGTGTCGTCGGCATAGCGGACCACGATCATCGGGCCGGTCGCCTTGCGCTTGCGCTATTGTTCCACCCAGAGGCCGTAGACGTAGTGAAGGTAGATGTTCGCCAACAGCGGCGAGATGACCGCGCCCTGTGGCGTCCCCACCGTGCCCTCCGTCCACACCCCGTCCTCCATGACCCCGGCTTTCAGCCATTTGCTGATCAGCCGGAGCACACGGCGATCACTGATCCGATGCTCCAGGAACCGCATCATCCATTCGTGGCTGATGCAGTCAAAGAACGACCGGATATCGGCGTCCAGGACCCAGTTCACTGCCTTCAGATTGATCCCGTAGGCCAGGGCATCCAGCGCATCATACTGGGAGCGACCCCCTGGGAGCGCCCGGGCCGGAACCCATGGGAGAAGCCGAGGACGTCCGTCTTGTAGATGGCGTTCAGCTCCTCCACCATCGCGCGCTGGACGATTTTGTCCTCCAACGCGGCAATACCCAGCGGCCGTTGCCGGCCGTCGGGCTTCGGGATGTACTGCCGCCGCGACAGCTTCGCCCGGTACGCGCCGCACATCACGCGGCGGTGCAGGTCGTCGATGTTGCCATCGAGCGACACCGCGTATTCCTCCCAAGTCACCCCATCGACACTGGGTGCAGCCTTCGGCTTGAGCTGTTGGAAGGCCCAGGCCAGCAGGTCCGGCGTCATGTGGTGCATCAGGGACGTGAACCGTTCACGCCTGTTCCGCAACGCCACTTCTCGTACGCAGGCCAGCGCCTGTG
>JBBRVI010000493.1:0-2088 GCA_038247025.1 Acetobacterales bacterium | reverse complement strand
GCGCCCATCTCGCGCTGGCTCAGGGCGCGCGGGGCAAAGACCGTGCATGCCATGCGGCCGGGCCTCGGGGCGGCGGATTTCGACCTTCTGGTGATCGGCGCGCATGACGCGCCAAGGCTGGCCGCGAATGTGATGGTCATCCAGGGCGCGGCCCATCGAATGACGCCGCGAGCCCTGCGCGAAGCCGCCACGGGCTTCGCCGGACTGACGGCCCTGCCGCGCCCCATCACCGGCCTGCTTCTGGGCGGCCCCGTCCGCGATGTGGGCATGGCCCCCGAAGTGGCGCGGCGCGTCACGGAGCAAGCCAAGGCGCTTGGCGCCAGCGTTCTCGCCACCACCTCTCGCCGCACGGGCGAGGCCGCATCCGAAGTGGTGGCTGAGGCGTTGAGAAAAATCCCGCATCACCTGTATCGCTGGGGGGTTGGCGGAGCGAACACCTATGCGGCAACGCTGGCCCTGGCCGATACCCTCATTGTGACTGGTGATTCAATTTCCATGCTTTCCGAAGCGCTGATGACCACGACGCCGATTCTCATCGCTGATCCGGGCGGGCTGGGGCCGCGCCATCAGGCGTTGGCGCGCAGCCTGATCAAAGCTGGCCTCGCGGCAAGGCTGGGTGATGCCCTGCCACCACCGCGCGTGGCGCTGGATGAAACCGGCCGGATCGCTGCCGAAATCCTCGCACGGGGCTGGGCATGATCGCCCCCTGGCGCGATCGCCGAGGCCGGCTGTCCGCGCTGCGCATCTGCACGCTGGCGCTGATGACCGCCCCTGCGCTGCGACTGTTCCAGATGTGGGCGATGGACGAACTCGGCCCCGAACCGCTGGAAT
Source organism: Acetobacterales bacterium (assembly GCA_038247025.1). Classification (GTDB taxonomy): domain Bacteria; phylum Pseudomonadota; class Alphaproteobacteria; order Acetobacterales; family Acetobacteraceae; genus Roseococcus. The sequence goes on along the minus strand of JBBRVI010000493.1, from coordinate 1,257 downwards.
ACGCCACGCATGAGACGGGCCGCTGGGCCATTCGTCTTCTCATCATCTCGGTGGCGGTGACGCCCGTGGGAAAGATTCTTGACTGGCAAAAGCTGTTCCAGTTGCGCCGGATGATCGGCCTCGGCGCGCTCGCCTGGGTGTCGCTGCATGCGCTGCTCTATGTGGGTGACCAGAATTGGGTGCTCTGGCGCGTCGCGATCGAGATCTTCACGCGCGTCTATTTGATCATTGGCTTTGTCGCGCTGGTGGGATTGGCCGTGCTGGGCTGGACCTCGACGGATGAGTGGGTTCGCCGGCTTGGGCGGCGGTGGAAGCGGCTGCACCGGCTGGTTTTTCCCATTGCATTGCTGGCCCTGCTGCATGCCTTCATCCAGTCCAAGGCCGATACCTCCCAGGCGGTGATCCTGGCCGGCCTGCTGATCTGGCTGCTTGCCTGGCGCGCCATGCCCTTGGAGCGGCAGACCAGCATCCCCCTGCTGGCCGCACTGAGTGTGGCCGCCACGCTGGGCGCGGTGCTGGTCGAGTTCCTGTGGTATTCAGCTGCCACCAACCTGCCCGCCGCGCGCATCGCCGCCGCCAATCTGGACCTCACCTTCGGGCCGCGCCCGGCGCTGATCTCGGGGATGATCGCCGCCGGTTTCGTGCTGCTCGCCGCTCTGCGCCGTCTTGCCCAGAGGCTTGCCCCGGCGTAACCCGGACCGATCGAGGGAGGCCGCAACACATGGCACGCACGCATCGCATCGCCGTCATTCCAGGCGATGGCATCGGCAAGGAAACCACGCCCGAAGGGCTGCGCGTGCTGGATGCCGCCGCCACCCGCTTCGGCTTCGAGCTGAAGCTCACCCATTACGACTGGTCCTGCGAGACCTACACCAAGACCGGCCGCATGATGCCGGAAGACGGGCTGGACCAGTTGAAGGACAGCGACAGCGTCTTCCTCGGCGCCGTGGGCTGGCCTGGGGTGCCGGACCACACCTCGCTCTGGGGCCTGCTGATCCCGATTCGTCGCGGGTTTGACCAATATGTCTCGCTGCGGCCCTGCAAGCTGCTTCCCGGCGTGGCCACGCCACTCGCCAACCGCACACCGGCCGAGATCGACTTCTACGTGGTGCGCGAAAACACCGAGGGCGAATACAGCAGCATCGGCGGCACCATGTTCCCCGGGACCGACCGCGAATTCGTCTCGCAGCAAAGCGTGCTCACGCGCATCGGCACGGACCGCATCATCAAATACGCCTTCGAACTGGCCATGAAGCG
>JBBRVI010000492.1:0-2096 GCA_038247025.1 Acetobacterales bacterium | reverse complement strand
GCGCGTCGGCGCATCGCGCCTGACAACATCCTCTGTACGGGCGATGTGGTCGCCTACGGCGCTGATGCCCGCGCCTGTTGCGACCGGATGATGGGCAGCGGCGCCATCGTGCTGATGGGCAATTGCGAGGAAAACCTCGCCGTTGAAAGTGGGAATTGTGGTTGCGGCTTCGAGGAGAACACCGCATGCGACCTCCTCTCGCGTTCCTGGTATGAGCATGCGAACCGCCAGGTCAGCCCGCGCCACCGTGCCTGGATGGGTGCGTTGCCGCGCCAAATCCATCTGGAGCTGCCCGATGGGCGACGCCTTGCCGTGCTGCATGGCGGGGCAAGTGAGATCAACCGCTTCCTTTTCGGCTCCACCCCAGAACCCGTCCTGGCTGAAGAACTGGCTGAAACGGGCTGTTCGGGCGTGATTGCCGGGCACTGCGGCATTCCCTTCGCCCGGTCGCTGGAGGGGGGCGGTATCTGGATCAATGCAGGTGTGGTGGGCATGCCTGCCAATGACGGGACGCCAAGCGTCTGGTTCACGACGCTCACGCCCCATCGCCTTGGCATCGAGGTCGAGATCCTGCCCCTCGAATATGATCATGCCGCCGCTGCGGCTGCCATGCGCGAAGCTGGCCTGCCGGAAGGTTATGCGAGTGGGCTGGAAACTGGGCTCTGGCCCTCCTGCGATGTGCTGGGGAGCCTGGAACTCGCCGCGCGGGGCAAGCCGCTGCGGCCCGTCCGGCTGGAGTGGTAGCTGCTCCGGGTGAGCATTCGCGGGCCATGCCCCTTTTGCCGGGGTGGACATCCTGCATCCAGGAAGTTCTGGCATTTGCGCCAGGCGCCTGTGATGGTGGGCGCTGTAGGGCTCGAACCTACGACCCGCTGATTAAGAGTCAGCTGCTCTACCAACTGAGCTAAGCGCCCGCCAAGCGCCCCATCTAACGACCTTCTCCGGCTTGTCCAGCCCCGATCCGCATACCGGCCATGCCAAGGGGGATTTTCCCTCGACCTTCTGGCTGTTCTTGCACATAAGTCGGCAGGGCGAGGCCGGTGAGCCGGCCGCGCAATCCGCGCATCAGTGCAAGTCCGTGCTCTTGGTCCACATGGAAGCGAGCCGTGCCGGGCGCAGGGTCCAATTGGTGCAAGTAATATGGCTTCACGCGGTGGCGGAGCATGGCGCGGAAAAGTGCCTCCAGCGCCGGCTCGCTGTCATTCACGCCCGCCAGCAGCACCGACTGGCCCAGCAGCACGAGCCCCGTTCCATGCAGCGCGCGCAATGCTGTCGCAGCACCCGCCGTAAACTCCGCCGCATGGTTGGCATGAACACAGAGGTATAGAGGCTTCTCCGTCGCCAGTGCGTCCAGCAATGCCGGTGAGATCAGCGCAGGGTCGGCCACTGGCACGCGGCTATGGATTCGCAGCGTCTCGATATGGGGCAGGGCGGCCAGACGTCGCAGGATGTGCGCCAGCCTGCGCGGCGAGAGCATCAGCGGATCGCCGCCCGTCAGGATCACCTCGCGCACGGACGGCGTTTTCGCGAACCAGTCCAGCGCAGCGTCCAGCTCCGCCTCGCTCAGCAGTCCCCCATCGGGACCGACGGCCTCGCGGCGGAAGCAGAAGCGGCAATAGACGGGGCACGCCAGCAGCGGCTTGAGCAGGGCGCGGTCCGGATAGCGATGCACCACGCCCTTGATCGGAGTGAAGGGCGCATCCGCCGTGGGATCTTCCAATTCATGCGGGGCGGTGATGAGTTCCGCTGCGTCGGGCAGGTATTGGCGGGCGATGGGCGCGCCGTGCTCGGCCATCAGCGCGGCCATGGCCGGCGTGACGGCAATGGAATAACGCGCCTGCACGGCTTCAAGCCCTGGCATGGCGCCAGGCGCGATCAGGCCGGCGCCAGCGAGGTCTTGGACGGTGCGGAGTGTTCGGGACATGGCGGTCCAGCCTCTGCCCTGGTAAGCCCGGCCGCGCAATGCCCCAACCATCATGGCACCCCGAAAGCCTCGCCGCGCGCCTGCCATTCCTGGAGGCCCGCACACGCCTGACCGCGGAAACGCGCGCTTGGTTCACCGCGCGCGGTTATCGCGAGGTCGAGACGCCCTGCCT
>JBBRVI010000491.1:0-2096 GCA_038247025.1 Acetobacterales bacterium | reverse complement strand
CATCATGCGCGACATCCACCTCGCCGCGGATCAAGGCGGTGATGGAGGGCTGATTGCCGGAATAGGGCACCAGCGTCGGCTCGATGCCGGTGCGGCGCATGAGCAGGGCCATGGCCAGATGGTTCACGGCGCCCGTTCCGGGATGGGAGACCGTCAGCCGCGCACCCCGCTCCCTGGCCAATGCGATGAACTCCGGCACGGTTCGCGCCGGGAAGTCTTGCCGGCAAACGAGGGCCAGCGGTGCGGATTGCGCCATCACGACCGGCACCAGCGCCTGCATCGGGTCGAACGTGGTCGTCCGGTTGACCAGGACGGCAATCTGCGTGGATGGCGAGGTGTAGAAGAAGGTCGTTCCATCCGGCGCTGAGCGCGCCACATGATCGGCGGCAACCTGCGTGCTGGCGCCCGGACGGTTCTCGACGATGAAGCTGCTGCCGGGCAGGCGCTCGGCCAGCTTTGCGGCAAGCAGGCGGGCGACGATGTCATTGGCACCGCCGGCTGCGAAGCCCACGACGAAGCGGACCGACCGTGTCGGCCAGGCCTGCGCACGCGCGGAACCTGCGCCCAGCATCAAACCAGGTGAGGCCAGCATAACCGCGCGACGGCCCATGTTCGAATTCATGCCGGTTTCCCCTGTGTCCTGTTGCGGAATACCTCACACGATGCTGGGGCGAGGGGCAAGCGCTCAATCCTGACCAAACTGCAGCGCCGCCAATCGCGCATAAAGTCCGCCTTCGGCCACCAGCGCATCATGCGTGCCCATGGCGGTGATGCGCCCGGCTTCCATCACCACGATCCGGTCCGCGCGCCGCACCGTGGCGAGGCGATGCGCCACCACCAGCGTGGTCCGCCCCTGAGAGAGCCGGGCCAGCGCCTGCTGCACCGCCTGCTCTGATTCGGCATCCAGCGCGCTGGTCGCTTCATCCAGCAGCAGGATCGGCGGGTCGCGCAGAATAGCGCGCGCGATGGCGATGCGCTGGCGCTGACCGCCCGAGAGCATCACGCCGCGCGCTCCCAGCGAACTGGCGTAGCCCTTGGGCAGGGCCATCACGAAATCATGCGCTGCGGCGGCACGGGCGGCGGCCTCCACCTCGGCATCGGAGGCATCGGGGCGGCCGTAGCGGATGTTTTCGGCGGCCGTGGTGCTGAAGATCACGGGATCCTGCGGAACCAGGCCCAGGCGGCCGCGCAGATCCGTGGGGTCCAGATCGCGCAGGTCCACACCGTCCAGGGTGATGCGGCCTTGGCTTGGGTCATAGAAGCGCAGCAGCAATTGCAGCACGCTGGTCTTGCCTGCGCCGGAAGGCCCGACCAGGGCCACGGTTTCGCCCGGCTCGACGTGCAGCGAGAAGCCAGCCAGTGCCGGCGTGTCGCGCCTTGTCGCGTAATGAAAGGTCACATCCTCGAAGGCGAAGCGGCCTTGGGCGGGCTGGGGCAGCGACAAAGGGGAGGCGGGGGCGGCGATGGTGGGCTTGCTTTCCGTCACCTCGATCAGCCGGTCGGCCGCGGCGGCGGCGCGCTGGATTTCGCCCCATAATTCGCTGATCGTGGCCCCGCTGCTGGCCAGCAGCACGGCGTAGAAGACGAAGGCGGAAAGCTGCCCGCCCGTCATCCGCCCCGCGATCACATCCTGCCCGCCCACCCAGAGGCTGAAGGTGATGGCGCCAAAACACAGCAGGATCACGATCAGGATCAGAAACGCGCGCGAGCCGATGCGGCGCAGGGCGGCTCCGACGGATAGCTCCACCTCTCCAGCGAAGCGCTTGCGGTCGGCGGCCTCATGGGTGAAGGCCTGGACGATGCGCAGGCCGTTCAGCGTCTCCTCGGCGGTGGCGGCGAGGTCCGCCACGGCCTCCTGCGCAACCTTGGAGAGGCGGCGTTCCCGCCGGCCGAACAGCACGAGCGGCGCCACGACGAAGGGCACCACCACCACCACAATGCCGGCGAGCTTCGGGCTGGAGGCGATCAGCAGCGCCAGGGCGCCCATCGAGTTCAGTGCCGTGCGCAGCCCCATGGAAATGGCCGAACCGATCAGCGCTTGCAGCAGGGCGATATCGGCCGTCATCCGGCTGAGGATATCGCCCGTGCGCGCGGTT
>JBBRVI010000490.1:0-2106 GCA_038247025.1 Acetobacterales bacterium | reverse complement strand
GGAGGATACAGCGCCGGCCTTCGCCGCCGCCGTTGCGCATGCCGTTACCGGCCTCGTGGCGCTGCCGGCCGATCAGGAGGCCTGCGACATCGCGGCTGCGCTGATCAGCCCCGCTGGCGTCGCCGACTTCGGTGATGATGCCTTCGACCCCGCCCTATGGAGCGCCGTGGCCCCCCAACTGCGCCGGCTGCTGGAATTCCATCAGGACCTGGACCACCACCCCCAACGCCTGGCCGCCCTGCGCCGTGCCTGGCGCCAAGGTGTCGCCCTTGAACTCACCGGAGACTGATGAATGGCGATCTACCCACCCACCCAGGATGCCCTGGACAGCGCGCTTCGCCTGCAGCCCAGCGCCCAGCACATCCGCACGCCCGAGCTGGAGGCAGTCCGCGAACGCGCGATGGCCTATCTGGATGGCGGCTACCCCGTCCATTTCCGCGGCCCCGCCGGCAGCGGAAAGACCAAGCTGGCGCTCGACCTGGCGCAGAGCCTGGACCGGCCGGTGCTCCTCCTGGTCGGCGATGACAGCTTCGACACGCGCAGCCTGATCGGCGGCGAGAGCGGCATGCGGACCAAGCGGGTGATCGACCGCTACGTCACCTCCGTCCACAAGATGGAGAGCGAAAGCGCGCCGGTCTGGCTCGACCGCGCGCTGACCATCGCCTGCACCCAGGGCTGCACGCTGGTCTATGATGAGTTCAACCGCGCTCCGGCCGCCGCCAACAACGTCCTGCTGACGGTGCTGGAGGAGCGGATCCTGGTGCTGCCCAAGGCTGGGCGGGGTGAGACCGCAGTGCGCGTCCATCCGGAATTCCGCGCCATCTTCACCTCCAACCCCGAGGATCATGCCGGCACCCATACGGCGCAGGACGCGCTGATTGACCGGATGATCACCATCGAGGTGGATGGCTTCGACCGTGAGACCGAGATCGCCATCACCGTGGCCCGCTCGGGCGTTTCCGACGCCGATGCCGCGCGGGTCGTTGACATGGTGCGCGACTTCCGGCGCTCGCGCGAATGGACGCAGCGCCCGACGCTGCGGGCCTCGATCATGATCGCCCGTCTGGCGAGCCGGCTGGAGTATCGCATCGCCGCCGACGATCCGCGCTTTGTGCAGCTCTGCCTCGACCTGCTGGCCAGCCGCACCAAGCCCGCGCCTGGGGGCGTGCCGGACCCGCGGCAGCGCCAGATGCTGGTGCGGCTCATCGAGCATTTCTGCGGTGATGAGCAGCCCCTGCCGGTTCCCGGCCGCCGCGGTCTGGCAGCCTGATGCGCGCGCCCCCGTCTTCCATGCCAGCCCGGCGCTCCCGCGTGGCGCATGGCGGCAATGAGCGGCTCGGCCTGGAAGCCGTGGCCTCGGAATTCGCCATGCTGGCGCAACGGCGCGGCCGGCTGGAGCGCCAGATCGCACTGCTCGGCCGCCAGGCGGAAGCGGCGGTGGCCAATTTCGGCCGGGTGGAGCGGCGGATGCTCGCCCTCTCCGGCCGGATGACATTGCCCACCGGTGAAGTGCCGCAGCCTAAGCCCATCCCCCGCCGCGCCGCGCGTGGCGCGCTTCTCGAATACTGATCGGAGCATTTTCCATGGACCTCACCGCCATCCTTACTCAGACCAAGCAGCAGATGGCCGCGATCACCGGCCTGACAGCTGAGACCGTGGCCCGCTTCGACCGCGAAGATGAGGGCTGGTCCGTCGCCATCGACATGTTGGAGCATCGCGCCATCCCCCGCACCAACGACTTGCTGGCCAGCTTCGAGGTAAAGCTCGATGCGGATGGAAATGTGCGGACCTGGAAGCGAACCTGCCGCTTCCTGCGCAGCCAGGGCGGCGAGACGGGCTGATGTCACTCCAGCACAGCGTCGGCGGCTCCGGCCTCGCCGACATTCTCGAACGAATTCTCGACAAGGGCATCGTCGTCGCTGGCGATATCTCTGTGAGCCTGGTCGGTGTGGAGCTGCTGACCATCCGCGTGCGCCTGGTCATCGCATCGGTTGACCGGGCGATGGAGATGGGCATCCGCTGGTGGGAGGCGGATGCCGCGCTGACCGGCAAGACAGACGCCCTGATGGCCGAGAACGCAGCGCTGGTAAGCCGCATCGCCGTGCT
>JBBRVI010000489.1:0-2106 GCA_038247025.1 Acetobacterales bacterium | reverse complement strand
GGCCCTTGCCGATCTGCGCACGGATCTTCGCGATGGCTTCCGCCTTGTAAGCGGCCATCGTCCAGTCGCCCGTGAAGCCTGCGACACCATGAATGAAGTTGCGCAGCAACTTGGCGCCGTCGATCGTATGGACGACTTCGGGGTGGAACTGCGTGCCGTAGAAGCGCCGCGCCGTGTCGGCGATCACCGCATACGGCGCGCCGGGCGATTTCGCGATCACGGTGAAACCCGGCGCCATTTCGGCGACATGGTCCCCGTGGCTCATCCAGACCTGTTCTGCTTCACCTTCAAACAGTCCATCGAGGAATGGGTCCGCCTTCACACGTTCGATGAACGCTCGGCCAAACTCGCGGCTGGTGCCACCTTCGATCCGGCCGCCCAGCTGGTGCATCATCACCTGTTGGCCGTAGCAGATACCAAGCACCGGAATTCCTGCCTCGAAGATCGCCCTGTCTGCCATTGGTGCATCGTCCCAATAGACGCTCGAAGGGCCGCCCGAGAGGATGATCGCCTGCGGCCCATAGGCCTCCAGGAAGGCCGCATCGACCTTGTTGAACGGATGGATTTCGCAATAGACGCTGCTTTCGCGCAGGCGCCGGGCGATCAGCTGCGTGACCTGGCTGCCAAAGTCGACGATCAGGGCGCGTTGGTGGCGTGTCTCGGTCATGCGGCGCAGTAGCCGAGGCCAGAGGATTCGTCCAGACGGCTCAGGTCCGGCGTTCCAGCAGCGCGAAGAAGAAGCCATCCGTGCCCGCGCGGCGCGGCGTGAGACGCACACTGCCCGTCGGGCCGCGAAACTTGCGCACGACGTCCGCCCCATGCGGCGTCAGCGCGCCGGAGGCGACGGCGGCTTCTGCAGCGTCGCGTTCCACAAAGTGCGGCGCAACCGCAAGGAACTCGGCCACCCGGTCCTCGTCTTCCTCGATCAGGAAGCTGCACGTGGCATAGAGCAGCCGGCCACCCGGCTTCACATAGGTTGACGCCGCCTGCAGTATCTCCCGCTGGTCCTGAATGCGTTTCTGGAGCTGGGCGGGTTTCACGCGCCATTTGGAATCCGGACGCCGCCGCCAGGTGCCGGTGCCCGTGCACGGTGCATCGACGAAGACGAGGTCCATCTGTCCGACGAGTGGTTCCAGCGCATTGCCCTCGCTCGGATGCACCAGTTGCACATTCTGCGCGCCGGAACGCTTCAGGCGCGGGACAAGCGCGGAGAGGCGCTTGCCGTCGATGTCATAGGCGTGAATCTGTCCCTCGTTTGCCATCTGCGCGGCGAGCGAGAGCGTCTTGCCGCCGCCGCCTGCGCAATAGTCCATGACCTGCTCGCCCGGCTTCGCGCAGGCCGCTGCAGCGGCAATTTGGCTGCCCGCATCCTGCACCTCGACCCAGCCCTTGGAAAAGGCCGGAATTCCCTCGATGCTGTCCTCGCGCTCAGTGGGGTCGCGTGCCGGGATATGATAGGCGTTCTTGAGAAGGCGCGATGGTTCTGCCTTCACCGATTTGAGCGGCAGCGCAGCTTTCTCGGCGTCGGACTTCAGAGTGTTGACCCGCAGGTCCACATCCGCCCGCACCGCCATCATCTGCGCTTCGATAACCGCATCCGGGCCGAACACGCGCTGCATGTGGGGCGCCATCCAGTCTGGATAGTCGCCCTGAATGTGCGGCGCGGCAGACGGGTCCGGCGCGAGGATCAGCCGGCTCCGTTCGTCATTGGTCAGCGGCGTGGGCCCGTGGTCGTCGTAACAGGCCTCCTCGATGTCCCTTGCGTTCCATTCCCATGCGATACGCAGGGCGCCCAGGATCAGCGCGCGGGGATCGTCGTGGCCCATGTGATGGGCAATGGAATTGCGCCTCCGCAGCGCGTCCAGCACCAGGCCGGACACCCAGGCGCGGTCCTTGGAGCCGGCATAGCGGGCGCGCTTGCCCCAGTCGCGCAAGGCAATCTTGAGGGGCTGGTGACGCTCCAGCACGTCGCGCAGAACCTCGATGGCCGCGCTGATCTTGCCGCCTGTGCGCATGGCATATCCTCTTCACTGGCTTTCCGGTGGCCATACCCGTGCCGGAAGGGCAATGAAACCGTTGGACACCGTAATATTCCAAATCTTACAG
>JBBRVI010000488.1:0-2117 GCA_038247025.1 Acetobacterales bacterium | reverse complement strand
TTCATGGCGGATTTCTGCTTCAACGGGCTGACCGACCTCACGCCGACCGACCGGGCCGTGACCCTGGCGGCGAACCGCGGGTTGGGCTGGATGCTCGATACCTCCCAGGCCAAGGAATTCGCGCTGGCACATTGGCTGACGGTGGGGGCGTCGGGCGGGCGGTTGTTCGTGCGGGTGTTCGATGGCGCGGGGAACGTTCGCGAGAACATTGCGGGGGATGTGCTGGCCTCGATCACCACCATGCAGTGGAACGGGCCGGCCAAGGGCTGGAACGCCGGCGCGCCAATGGATGATGCGAACTTCAATCGGCGGCAGACCATCCGCGTGGGCCCGTCCGTGGCCTATGCGCAGGTCGGGGTGATTGGGTTTGACGGGCCGATCGACCTCCAGTCGCTCCGGCTCTACGTGCTGCCTGAAGCCGCACCCGCGGTGCTGAACGGCACGCCGCTGCTGCCGCAGTCGGGGCAGCGGGAGTTTGCATCGGAGGTGTCCTGGGACCTGCCGAGCCTGGCACCCGGGGCGACATCGCTGATCGATGTGACGGTGAGCGGAGCGCGGGCGGGCGATCTGGCGCAGGCTTCGCTGGTGTCGTCGACGCGGTTCATCGAACTCGATGCAGCCGTGTGGTCGAACAACACTGTGAGGGTGATGGCGCGGAACATCTCGGCGGCGACGTTCGATCTGGCGGCCGCGACGCTGTCGGTGTGGGTGGCGAAGCGACGGGTGGCGTGAGAACCGTCGCTATCCTTCCGTTGTTCTCACCACGATGCGGTGCCTTCCAGCCGGAGATTAGCGGGGCCAGCGCTGGTGAAGATCATCGATCACGAAGGCATGGCTGTGGCGTAGCGCACCTGTCGGATCCGGGCGCGCATCACCCAGATGCGCATGCGTGGCCGGCAGCCGATCGTGGATGTGCTCGACCTCCTCTGCATCATCTCTCGGCCAAAGCACCAGCGCCGCAATCATCCCCATAGCCCCGAGCGCCGCGAGCACCAAAAAGGTGGCATCCATTCCCGCCGCGGCGCCGAACCGCCCCGCCACCGGATAGGCGACCAGCCAGCAGGCATGACTAAGCGCGAACTGCGCGGCAAACAGCGCAGGCCGGTCGCCAGCATGGGCCGAGCGCCGCAGCAGCCGTCCGCTCGGCGTCAGCACCAGGCCGTTGCCGAGGCCCAGCAGCATCCATACAGGAAGAAGCATCGACCAGCTCGGCACCAGCGGCCCGAGCAGCAGGCCCGCCACCAGCAGGCCGGCTCCCGCCATCATGACGGTCCGGTCGGTCAGCGCGCCGTCGAGCACCCGTGGGACCGCGAGGGCAGCGACCATCGACCCAGCGCCGTAGGCCGCCAGCGTCCAGCCCAATTCCGCCGCGCCCAGGCCGAAGCCCGCGCGCACCAGCACCACAGAGTTCACGATCACCATCGCCCCAGACATCGCGACCGTGACGTTCATCGCCAGCAGCCCGCGTAGCCGCGGCGTGGCCAGGTAGATGCGGCTGCCGCGCGTAATGCGGCCCCAGGCGCCCTCCTGCGTCGCCGGCGGCTTGGGCGAGGGCAGCGCCACGGTCAGCACCAGAGCGGCGGAGGCGAGGAAGCCCAGCGCATTGCCGGCGAACAGCCAATGAAAGCCGACCAACCCGAGCAGGGCGGCGGCGATCGCGGGGCTCGCCAGCGCCTCCAGATCGTAGGCCAGGCGCGAGAGGGACAGCGCCTTGGTGTACTCCGCCTCCTCCGGAAGGATATCGGGGATGGTCGCCTGGAAGGTCGGCGTGAATGCCGCGGAGCCGGATTGCAGCACGAAAATCAGGACATAGACCTGCCAGATCTCGGTCACGAACGGCAGTGCCATGGCGACCGCCGCCCGCAACACGTCGAGCACCACCAGAAGCGCCCGGCGCGGTACCAGATGCACGAAGGCGCCGGCGACCGGCGCGATGCCGACATAGGCCACCATCTTGATGGCGAAGGCCGTGCCCAGCACCGCCCCCGCATCGGCGCCCGCGAGGTCAAAGGCCAGCAACCCGAGCGCCACGGTCGCCAGACCAGTGCCAAGCAGGGAGAGCACCTGCGCCGCGAACAGGTGGCGGTAGGTCAGGTTGGCAAGCGGGCTGAACATGG
>JBBRVI010000487.1:0-2120 GCA_038247025.1 Acetobacterales bacterium | reverse complement strand
CGGTCGCCTTGGAGGCCAGGGCGGAGGAGCGGCTGACACGCGGATTCATTTCGATGACAACCATGCGGCCATCCACCGGATTGATGCCGAACTGCACGTTGGAGCCGCCGGTATCCACGCCGATCTCGCGCAGGCACGCGATGGAAGCGTCGCGCATGCGCTGATACTCCTTGTCGGTCAGCGTGAGGGCGGGCGCGATGGTGACGGAATCGCCGGTGTGCACGCCCATCGCGTCCAGGTTTTCGATGGAGCAGACGATGATGCAGTTGTCGTTGCGATCACGCACGACTTCCATCTCGTATTCCTTCCAACCCAGCACGCTTTCCTCGACCAGAACCTCGCTGGTCATCGAAGCGGCGAGGCCGCCGCTCACGATCTGCTCGAACTCCTCGCGATTATAGGCGATGCCACCGCCCATGCCGCCCAGCGTGAAGCTCGGGCGAATGACGCAAGGCAGGCCGACGATGGCCAGGCCCGCCCAGGCCTCCTCCATGGTATGCGCGATTTCGGATTTCGGGCTTTCTATGCCGATCTTGGTCATGGCGTTGCGGAACTTCTGGCGGTCCTCCGCCTTGTCGATCACCTCGGCCTTTGCGCCGATCAGCTCGCAGCCGTATTTCTTCAAAACGCCCGCGGCATCGAGCTTGAGCGCGGTGTTCAGCGCCGTCTGCCCGCCCATGGTGGGAAGCAGCGCATCGGGGCGCTCCTTCGCGATGATTTTTTCCACGATCTCGGGCGTGATGGGCTCGATATAGGTGGCATCCGCGAGGCCCGGATCGGTCATGATGGTGGCGGGGTTGGAGTTCACCAGGATGACGCGATAGCCCTCGGCGCGGAGCGCCTTGCAGGCCTGTGCGCCGGAATAATCGAACTCGCAGGCCTGACCGATGACGATGGGGCCGGCGCCGATGATGAGGATGGATTTGATGTCGGTGCGCTTGGGCATGGGGGTCAGGTTTTCCGCGAAAGAAAGAAGAGGAGGGGCAGGATCAGAGCCTGCAGCAGCAATGAGACGATCAGTGCGAAGGCCGCGGCCATTTCGTACATGCTCGGATTGGACCACTCGAAGGCAAGGCCGACCAGCGCGGCGAGTGCGATGGAGCCGCCGGTGGTCAGCAGAACCCGTGTCCAGCGCTTCATTCCCCTCAACGCGCGCCACAGAATGAACGTGCCGACCACGGCAACGCCGCCGACGCTGCCGAGGACGACGAAAAGCGGCGTGAAATTTGCGAAATCATTCATGCGCTCAACCTTGGCCGATCCGGCCGCGGGACGTGCCCCCTGCTAGTGTCTGCTTCATCCCTTCCTCCGTAGCAGCCAAAGCAGCACAAGCGGCGTGATGATGTGACCAGGCACCCAGAAAAACAGCCAGGTGGGCTGCCAGAGCGGGGGGATGGCGAAGGTGATCGCGCCATGCAGCACGGCGAGGATTCCAGTGGCCATCAGGATGGGCTTCACGCCGGCTTGGCTACGCGCAAGGCGGTTCTTCAGCAGCACGATCACGAGGCCCGAATAGGCCAAGCCCTGGAGGAGGATGAGGATTTGTTGCATCAGCGCGTGACACCCTTGGTTTCGCGCCAGGCCGAATAAAGCAGCGCCGGCAGCAGCAGCAGATGTGGCACGCCCCAGAAGGCGAGTGCCGTGAGAACATGCTCGGGTTCGAGGAAGAACATGGTCAGCCCATGGACGCTGGTCGAGAGCGCGAAGGCGGTCAGTGCGGCGCGCATCGGCGGGAACATCTTCTTGAGCGCATGCGCCAGCCAGAAGAGGACCAGCCCCGAATAGCCCAGTGCGAAAAGGGCGAGGACGAAGCCGTTCATCGGCCAAACACCTTCTTGCGATACCAGATCAGCCCGGCGGCCATGGCGTGGGAGAGTGCCACCAGCCCCACCACATGGAAGGCGCCCGTGCCGGGAAACACGGTGTAGAGCAGCACGCCCATCAGCAGCATGGACAGGCCGAGAGCAGCCTCCAACCGGGGCATGGCGCGCGAGAAGGCGGTGGTGGCGATGATGGCCACCAGCGTGCAGCCGGCCAGTAAAATCAGTGCAACGAAGATGCTGAGAAGTGTTTCGGCCATCAGCCGCGCGCTCCCTGAAAACCTTCGCCAAAGGCGAGCT
>JBBRVI010000486.1:0-2120 GCA_038247025.1 Acetobacterales bacterium | reverse complement strand
GTCAGAAACATGACCTCCGCCGGCCCGCGTCCGACCAGGCGAGGCAAGGTGTAGGTCAATCCAAAGCCGGGATGGAAACCCAGTTTCACGAAGTTGGCGGTGAACCGTGCCTCCGGCGAGGCGATGCGCATATCCGCAACCATCGCAAGCCCCAACCCCGCGCCGACTGCGGCGCCCTGTATCGCGCCCACGATGGGCAACTCCGTCGAGAACAGCCTTACGGCCTGATCGTAGAGCGGATTCGTGCCGGGCGCGTCAGCACGGGCCGCGATGCCGATTTCATCGGCGCGCCGCGTCAGGTCCGCGCCGGCGCAGAACACCTTGCCGCGCGTCGCCAGCACAACCGCTCGCGTCGCGCCATCCTTGCCGAGTTCTTCGAGCGCGTCAGCGAGATCGCGCATCAGATCGACACTCATCGAGTTCACTGGAGGCCGGTCGATGGTGACGGTGGCGACGAAGTCGTCGCGCTCGATATGAACGTCGCCGATGCGGGTGGTCATCGCGCTCAACGCTTCAACCCCAAGAGATTTCTTGCGACCACCCATTTGTGCACTTCGGTGGGGCCATCATAGATGCGCATCGTGCGCAGATGGCCGGACATCAGGGAGAGCGGAATCTCTTTCGTCATCCCCATGGCGCCGTACATCTGCATGGCGTGATCGAGCACCTCGTAGGCCATTTCGGTCGAATAGGCCTTCACGGAGGAGATATCGGTGCGCACGTCGGCGCCGTTGTCCAGCTTCCAGGCTGTTTCATACGTCATAAGCGTCGCCGCTTTGATACGCGTCCAGGCGTCAGCGATCCACCACTGCACGGACTGGCGGTTCGCGAGGGGCTCGCCAAACACCACGCGCTGCGGCCCATACTCCAGCATCATGTCAAGCGCGCGTTGCGCCATGCCGATCGACCAGCTCGCCATCTGCAGGCGCCTCGTGGATAGCCGCACCTGCATCGGCGCAAAGCCCTGTCCTTCCTCTCCCAGCAGGTTCGCCGCCGGCACGCGGCAATCTTCGAGCACCACTTCGTAGGTGAACTGGCCGCCCAGCATAGGAATGCGCCGAAGCACGTTGAAGCCGGGCGTGCCGCGATCCACCAGGAAGGCCGAGATGCCGCCGCGCGCGCCTTTTTGCTTGTCGGTCACAGCCATCAGGATGGTGAAGTCAGCCTCCTGCGCGCGGCTGATCCAGATCTTGCGTCCGTTGATGATCCAGTCGTCGCCCTCGCGCACTGCGCGGGTGATCATGGCGGCGGGATCGGCGCCCGCGCCCGGCTCGGAAATCCCGATGGCCGAAACCGTGCGCTTCTGCACGTAAGGCACGAGATATCGCTCGCGCTGGTCCTCGTTCACCGTCGCCATGAGCATGCGCAGGTTTGGCGAGTCCGGTGGCAGGTAATAGGGAACGCAGGTTTTCCCCATCTCGATATTGACGCCGATCATCGCGACGGCCGGCAGGTCTGTTCCGCCCACATCCGCGGGCGCATCAAGTCCCCACAGCCCGAGGTCACGCGAACGCGCATCGATCCGGTCACGCTCTTCCTGGGTCAGATAGGCGCCTTGTCCCTGCGCATCGCGTTCGAGGACCTTTTGCTCGAGCGGGATCAGGTTCTCCCGCACGAACCGCGCGACAAGCTCCTGCAACATCCTGTGCTCTTCGATGAGTTCGAAATGCATGAAAACCTCCCGCCGGTCTGACACCGATGGGGCGAACGTGGACTTGCATCCTGGGGAAGTAAAGTCGCCCGGATCGCAAGTCCGGCCTCAGGCTTTGAGACGATTGCCGCACAGGCGAAAGGTGTTGTTGATGAGGACAGCGCAAAAGATGAGCCTCCGTCCGGCTACGCCGGTTGACGGTTACGGCGCACGAGAGAGCATGGGCTTATGGGGGCCCTCGGACTCTGACGCGGCGTGAAGGGGGCGGCTGACTATACCGGGGGGGCACATTGAGGCATCAATATCCCGGATAACAGCCGGGTGCCCGTGAGCAGCCGCATGAGGGAGGATATCGCCATGGCCACTTCGCCGCCGTCCACATCTGCACAGCCGATTGATGCCCTGATTGTCGGGGCGGGGTTTGCGGGCATGTACATGCTGCACAAGCTGCGCGGGCTGGGCTTCAATC
>JBBRVI010000485.1:0-2126 GCA_038247025.1 Acetobacterales bacterium | reverse complement strand
CTCCACGTCCAGCACCGCGGCGAGATCGGTGGCGCTGCGCCAAAGGTTGATGACCTCGGCGAAGCTGGCAGGTGGCGGGGTGGCGGGACGGCGCGCGGGGGCGGGCTGTTCCATCGGTTTCGGCTGGGGGGGGATCCTGGTCGGCATGGGGGAGAGATACGCACTGTCGCGGCACGATAACAAGACTGTTTGTATTTGCAGATACCTGCTACACAATCGAGCTGGATGCGCTACATAATGCAGCGCATGGACACCTCATCAGACCGACTCCGCCGATTCCGTGAGGAAAAGGGCATTGGGAGTGGCGCCGAACTGGCCCGCCTCGCCGGCGTACCGGAGGCCACCTACCGCGCTTATGAGAGCGGGCGGCGACCTTTGACGGCGCGAGCCGCCCGCGAACTGGCCGCACCGCTCGGCATCACATGGCAGATGCTGCTGTTCGGCAGGGAGCCGTCAGCAGGCGGTATTTCGATCAACACGCCCGAGGAGGCGGCCGCAGCGCTGGGGCAGCGGGTCAGCCGCAGGCCGGCGCCGCGGCCAGCTTCCAGCTACGCAGGGCCTTCTGCGGCTGAGATCATCTCCATGGGCGGCGACAGCTGGGCGCTGCTGCCAGTCTACGATGCCACAGCCTCCGCAGGCCCGGGCCAATTGATCGACCGCGAGGCGATTACCCACCGCATTGCCTTCCGGGAGGAGTGGATCCGCATGGTCAGCAAGGCGCCACTCGACCAGTTGGCCGTGATCAGTGTCGACGGGGATTCGATGGAGCCCACCCTGCGGACGGGGGACACGGTGCTGATCGACTTCCGGCAGAACCAGCCGGGGGACAAGGACGGCATCTACGTGATCCGCACTGGCAATGGGCTGCAGGTGAAGCGGGTGCAGGTCGAACTGGGCAAGGGATTGATCACGGTGCGCTCTGACAACCCGGCCTATGAGGCGCAGCCGCATCTCAATCCTGACGACATCCATGTCATCGGGCGGGTGATCTGGCTGGGGCGGCAGGTCGGGGCTTAGGCACTGAGAGTGTAGCGCTACACAATCGCACTCCCCTAAACCGCTGGCGATTCGTATTGTCACGGGATGCAGTGTCCTGGACCGATCAATCCCCACCTCCCGCCGCACCTCCGAGAGGTCTGCGCCATCCTGGCCGCGGGGCTGGTGCGGCTGAGGAGCCGCAGCGTCGAGCAAGCTGCGCGAGTGGTCACCGGAGAGGCGCTGTTTCGCCTACACACCGTCCCCACCCAGCGCCGTTGTGCGGACCCCGACAACACGGAGACCGCATGACCCGCACGACGAAGCAGCAGACGGCAGCGCCTGCCGCGCCGCCCACCATTGCCGCCATCCCCAAGCAGGACGTGCCAGGCCGGCTGGCGGCATTGAAGACCGCCACCACGCCCGACCTGAAGCAGCAATGGCGCAGCCTTTTCGGCACCGAACCGCCGCCCTACAACCGGCGCTTCCTGGAAAGCCGCCTTTCTTACCGCGTCCAGGAATTGGCCTATGGCGGCTTGAAGCGCGAGACGCTGGACCGCCTCGAGGCCCTGGGCGAGCAGATCGACGGCAAGAACATCACCCTCCGCCGCATTCGCCACGAGCAGCGCCCGATCGCCGGAACCCGCCTGCTCCGCGAGTATCTGGGCGTGGAGCAAGTCGTCACCGTGACGCGCGACGGTTTCGAATGGCAGGGCCGGCCCTACCAGTCGCTTTCCGCCATCGCGCGGGCCATCACCGGCACGCGCTGGAACGGTTGGGTGTTCTTCGGCATCCGGAGGGCCGGCGCATGACCCGTCGTGACGCCCCCATGCCAGCGAAGACGCGCAAGCTCCGCTGCGCCGTCTACACCCGGAAATCCACCGACGAGGGGCTGGACAAGGAGTTCAACTCGCTCGATGCGCAGCGCGCCGCGTGCGAGGCCTTCATTGTCTCGCAGCGCTCCGAGGGCTGGGTGCTGGTGCACGATCGCTATGACGATGGCGGCGTGTGGGGCGGCACGCTGGAGCGTCCCGCGCTGAAGCGACTGCTGGTCGACATTGAGGCCGGGCTCGTCGATGTTGTCCTGGTCTATAAAGTGGACCGGCTGTCGCGCTCGCTGATGGACTTCGCCAAGCTGGTCGAAACCTTCG
>JBBRVI010000484.1:0-2134 GCA_038247025.1 Acetobacterales bacterium | reverse complement strand
GATTGGCTGCTGAACACGGCGAAGGTGTTTCCGCTGGCGGGCAACCCAAAGATCGCGGCGTGACCACCATCGCGCCGGAGGATGAGGCGGCGCTGGCCGCAGAGATCGCCCGCGCCCATGCCGCACGCGAGCCGCTGGTCATCGAGGGCCATGGCACCAAGCGCGCCATGCTGCGGCCTGTGCAGGCGGCGCGCACGCTCTCCACGCGCAACCTGACCGGCATTGTGCTCTACCGGCCGACGGAGCTGATGATCCGCGCCCGCGCCGGCACGCCCATCCCCGAAATCGAAGCCGCGCTGGCGGAGAACAACCAGCAACTCATCGCCGAACCGCCGGACCTTGCCGCCATGTTCAGCGCGAGTGAACCAGCGACGCTGGGTGGCGTGGTCTCCGCCAATCTCTCCGGCCCCCGCCGCATCATGTGGGGCGCGATGCGCGACCATGTGCTGGGCATTCGCGCCGTAACGGGGGAGGGCGAGGTGTTCCGCTCCGGCGGGCGGGTGCTGAAGAATGTGACGGGGCTTGATCTGTGCAAGCTTCTGACCGGCGCGCATGGCACGCTGGGGGTGCTGACTGAGGTGACGCTCAAGGTCCTCCCGCGCGCCGAGGCCACGGGCACCCTCACCATCCGCGTGGTTGATGTGGCGGCGGGTGTGGCCGCACTCAGCGCCGCACTCGGCGCGCCCTATGGCGTGAGCGGCGCCGCGCTGCTGATGGATGGGCGTGAAGCGCTGGGTATCGAGGGGATGGTCGCACTGGCCCGCATCGAGGATTTCGCCGAGAGCGTGACCTATCGCCTCGCCCGCCTGCGCGACGAATTGGCCGGGCAGGGTGAGGCTACGCTGCTGGGCACGGAAGCGTCTCACGCCCTGTGGCGCTCGGTGCGCGATGCTGTCCCGCTGAATGCCGCCCCAAAGGAGGCGATCTGGCGCATCTCCGTGGCACCTTCGGCGGCACCGCAGGTCGTGGCCGCACTCAGCGCGGCCTTCGAGGCAAAGTTCCTGCTGGACTGGGGTGGCGGGCTGATCTGGGTGGCCGGGCCAGCCAGCGTCCAGGCGCATGGCGCGGTGATGCAGGCGGCGGCAGGCGGCAGTTTCACCCTGTTCCGCGCACCGCCTTCGCTGGCTGCCAATGTGGCGGTACTGCCCGAGGAACCGCCTGCCCTGGCCGCCATTGCCCGCCGGGTGAAGGCCGTCCTGGACCCCCATGGACTGCTCAATCCGGGCCGGATGCGGGCCTGAATCGCGCAGCGGAGGCTTGCAAAAGCCCTGTCTGCGTGTACCTCGCGCCGAGTTCTTCGCACAGGAAACCCTCTCGCATGACATTTCCGCTCTGGGTGCCGCTCTGGGTTCCACTCGGGATCATGGGGGCCGCGCTGGTCCTGGCCGAGCTGGACAAGCTGACCAGCGCGAAGCCCGGCATGTTCTCCACCGCCCTGGGGGTGGTTTTCGCGACCGCCTTCCTGGCCTTCCTGGCGATGGTGTTTCTCACGGTGGACATGCTCGCCCTGGCGGAAGGGGCCAAGGCTGCCGTCCTGAACGGGTGGGCGGAAAACCCCCGCCTGGTGACAACGCTCCTGCTGGGGCTGGGCTTCGTGCTCAGCTTCGGCGGCATGGGGCGCGCGGCCGGCCGAGTGGTGGAGGCCGACCCGCAGGGGCCGCTGATCAGCCTGTTCACGCCGGTGGCTGCAGCGCTGCTTGGATTCGTGCTGCTGGCGCTGGGTTACGCGCGCATCTGAACCGTAAGGGCGGCGACGCGCGCCCTTCTCCTGCCGCGCCTTGCACGCCATGTACAACGTGACACTTCAACGCTGGGACGCCAGATGCAGACCCATTTCACGCCCGAGCAGCTCCGCGACCCGGACACGGCCGAGTCCAACAAAATCCTGCGCACCTGCGTCCATTGCGGGATGTGCACGGCCACCTGCCCCACCTTCCTGCTGCTGGGCGACGAATTGGATTCCCCGCGCGGGCGCATCTACCTCATCAAGGACATGCTGGAGAACAACCGTCCCGCCAGCGAGCTGGAGGTGCGGCACGTGGATCGCTGCCTCTCCTGCCTGTCCTGCATGACCACCTGCCCCTCGGGCGTGAACTACATGCACCTGGTGGACCATGCGCGCCGCCATATCGAG
>JBBRVI010000483.1:0-2137 GCA_038247025.1 Acetobacterales bacterium | reverse complement strand
GTGCTTCGGGGTCTTGGTCTTCCGCTTACCGGCCATGGGTCTTCTCCTGCTGACGTGGGCCCCAGCGGCGCACGGCTTCGTTCTGGATTGCCTGGCGCAGCCAGGGATCGGTGATGTCCTCGAGCTGCAGCGAGACGACGCCCTGCTGCTGCCAGACGCGGCGGCGCAGGGTCTCCATCTCGGGCGTGGTGGTGGCGCTGCGGGTGCCACGGTCAAGGCAGGACCGGGGTGAGCGGGGGGAGCCAGGGATCGCCATCTACGCAATCCCCCCGCGCGGCACGTAAGCCCCCTCTACCCTACGGATACGTATAATATTGTTATTTTTGTTATTATGTACGTAAGCCCCCTCTACCCTACTGATATATATAATATTGTTATTTTTGTTATTATGTAGAGAGGTGTGTCTCCCTACACCCGTACGCGTGGGGTGATGTGCCTGACCCCTGCGCCCGCGCACGAAATAACAAAATTCACAAAGGCGGTTTCTCAATAGGTTGCAGCCAAGGGGCTGCATTGCGTTATTCATTGTCGGTGGCCTCATCGGCCGGTAGCGCCTCCGGCACCTGGACCAGGACGTAGCGAGGGCCAGAAGGACGGCCGACGCCGCCGTGCGGGGGCTGTGATGTTTCGATAGCCACGCCGTTGGTCACCAGAGTTTCAATCAGCTCGCCGAAGTCCCGAGTGTTCAGCTTCAGTCCCTTGTGAAAAAGCTCGCGCCTGCTGCAAGGTCCATGCTTGCGGATGATGTCGATGGCTTTGTTCAGCCGCTTCTCGAATTCGTTGTCGGCCAGGAAGCGTTGGGCATCGCGCAGGATGCTTCTCGCGCAGTGCTCAGCCAGCGCCCAGCCCCAGGCAATTTCCACCTCGGTGATCGTGGGGTGTGCCGGATTGCGGCTGACCGCGCAGATCAGCGCCAGCTTGCTGGCATTCTCGCCAAGCCGGTTGACGATGGGGGCGTGCGGCGTGCCCGCCACCCGTCTGGCCCACGCGTCCTCCTCGGTCAGCTTGCGATCGTGCAGCGCTGTCGCTGCGGTCGTCATCTGCACGGTGTAGGGCGTCGACGCTTGCGTCGCTGCCATGGGAACCACGTGCACATTTGGCAGATTCCCTGGCGGCGGCGGTTCACCCTGCCCGCGCGCGATCGCCTTGAGTGCCTCGATCAATTCAGGCGGCGGAGCGATGATGCCAGCATCCCGATTCCGCTCTGGCCTGTCCGTGTCGGTGACGAACACCAGGAAGCGCGCGAGGGAGCCGTCCATCATCGCGCCACCTTCCAGGGCCTTCCAGAAGGTCGAGGGCGTGGTGGTGCCGTAGAAGCAGACGCATGGCTCGTGGATATCGACGCGCGGCGCTTCCTTCTTGTTGGCGTACTCGGTGCCGCGGTAGATGCCCTTCGCGCGACTATAGAGCTTCATCAGCTCCGACCAGATTTCGGCCTTGTGCGCTGGGGCCTTACCGCCTGTGACGGTGTTGAGGAACAGGCCGAACTCGTCGATCTGGAACAGGCGCGCAGGATGTTGTTCCAATGCAGACAGCATGCCGCGGCCGGAGGCCAGATTTTCGCCGCCGAGGTAGCGGTCCAGCTTCGCCAGATCGAAGCAACGCCGGATGACTTCCGGCGGGTGATCCTTTCCGCCGCCACTCTCGGCGACGGCGGCAATGTAGACATTGCTGCGCAGGTCCGTGCTCGTGCGATACTTCCGGCCAGCCAACGCGCCCACTGCGCAGATGGCGGCGCCGAGGGCGAGGAATGGCTGTGGCCGCAGCGCAGTGCTGACGCATTCATCAAGCAACATCTGCAATACCCCACCGGGCTGCAGAATGGTGGCTGGCACGGGGAGTGGAGCGGCCTGCTGTTGCGCCCGGCTGGCGTCGAGCTTCGCCAGGAATGCCGCGGCAGGATGCGGCTCAGCCGTGCGGCCGGCAGCATTCCCATTCAGCGTGACCTCAGGCGGCGGGATCCAGCCGCGCTGCTCGGCCAGCCAATAGATTGTTCCCGCGCCGACGCTGCGTGGACGGGCCGATGCCCAGAAGCGCTCGGCGGTATCGGATTTGCCGCTGCTACCGGATTTGCCGGCGGCCTTCGACCAAGTCAGCCAGAGGTCACGGCCCTCCTCGCCGATCGCTTCTGGGCATC
>JBBRVI010000482.1:0-2138 GCA_038247025.1 Acetobacterales bacterium | reverse complement strand
TTCTCATCGATGAGGTGGAGGCGCTTTGGGAGCCCATCGCGGAGAGCGATGATTGGGGCGCCTATCACGCCAAGCTGGCCGCCATCGAGACCGCCCGGCTGGCGCATGGTTGGCATCCGCCCATTTAGGGGCTCAAGATAGCTTCACCAACACGACACAGATCGCGAGCCCCAGATGACGTCCATGATTCCCGTGACCCGCACCCGCACGCCTTCCCCGCGCCCGGATGACGCCTCGCTCTCCTTCGGCAAGGTCTTCACCGACCACATGTTCATGATGAACTACACGGATGGCAAAGGCTGGCATGACCCGCGCGTGGTGCCCTATGGGCCGCTCTCGCTCGACCCAGCCACCTCTGTCCTGCATTACGGTCAGGCTGTGTTTGACGGGCTGAAGGCATTTCGCGGTGCTGATGGGCAAATCCGGCTGTTTCGCGCCGAGCGCCATGCGCGGCGGTTGAACATTTCCTGCGCGGCCCTTTGCATCCCGCAAATGGACCCCGAATTGATCCGCGCCTCCTTCGACGCCATCGTGAGCGCGGATCACGAGTGGGTGCCCTCCCTGCCCGCCACCTCGCTGTATGTGCGGCCGACCGTGATCGCGACGGATGTGATGCTGGGCGTGCATCCGGCGCATAACTACGTTTATTTCGTCATCTGCTCGCCCGTGGGCGCTTATTACAAGGAGGGGGTGAAGCCGGTGCGCATCCTCGCCAGCGACAATCACGTGCGCGCGGTGCAGGGCGGCCTGGGCGAGGCCAAGACGGCGGCGAATTACGCGGCCTCGCTTTCGGCCCAGCAGGAGGCGGAGCAGCGGGGCTATACCCAGGTGCTGTGGCTGGATGGCGTGGAGCGCCGCTACATCGACGAGGTGGGCACCATGAACATCATGATGCGCATCGGTGATGAGGTGATCACCCCGCCGTTGGCCGGTACCATCCTGGACGGTGTGACGCGCAATTCCGCGCTGCAATTAATGCGCGACTGGGGGCTGCGCGTCTCCGAACGCAAGATCAGCATCGAGGAGGTGCTGGATGCCGGGCGCGCTGGAACGCTGCGCGAAATGTGGGGTACGGGCACGGCGGCTGTGGTCTCGCCGGTGGGGGAACTGGGTTACAAGGGCACGAAGCTCGCCATCGGCAATGGGCATACGGGCGAGCTGACGCAGCGGCTTTATGACGCAATCACAGGCATCCAGTACGGGCGCGATGCGGACCCGCATGGCTGGATGAGCGTGGTGCCGGTCGGGGTGGAGGCTTAGCGGCCCCAATCAGCTGGAGGCCACGGCCTCCGCAATGGCCTTGCCCACATCCACAGTCCCCGCCTGACCACCCAGGTCACGCGTGCGCGGCCCGCCCTCGCCCAGCAGTTTCTCGATGGCGGTGGTGATGGCCTTCGCCGCCTCCGGCTCGCCCAGATGGTCCAGCATCATCGCACCCGACCAGATTTGCCCGATCGGATTGGCGATGAAGCGCCCCGCGATATCGGGCGCGGAACCGTGCACCGGTTCGAACATCGAGGGAAACAGCTTCTCGGGGTTGATATTGGCGCTGGCCGCGACGCCGATGGAGCCAGCCACGGCGGGACCGAGATCGGAAAGGATATCGCCAAACAGGTTGGAGCCCACCACCACATCGAACCAGTCCGGGTGCTGCACGAAATGCGCGCAAAGGATGTCGATATGGAACTGGTCCGTCGTCACTTCGGGGTAGTTTTTCGCCATCTGGGCGAAGCGCTCATCCCAATAGGGCATGGTGAAGGTGATGCCGTTGGATTTGGTGGCGCTGGTCACCTTCTTGCGCGGCCGCTTCATGGCAAGTTCGAAGGCGTATTTGATGATACGGTCCGTGCCGGTGCGCGTGAGCACGCTCTGCTGCGAGACGAATTCGCGGTCGGTCCCGGGGAACATTGTGCCGCCGATGCTGCTGTATTCGCCCTCGGTGTTCTCGCGCACCACGTAGAAATCGATCTCGGCGGGGGTGCGGTTGGCCAGCGGGGTTTTGGAACCGGGCAGCAGCTTGCAGGGCCGCAGGCTCACATACTGGTCGAACTGCCGGCGGATCGGGATCAGCAGGCCCCAGAGCGAGATGTGGTCGGGCACGCCAGGCCAACCGACGGCGCCGAGAAAGACCGAGTCGC
>JBBRVI010000481.1:0-2147 GCA_038247025.1 Acetobacterales bacterium | reverse complement strand
TTCATGGCGATCCTCCGAGGGCTTGCCGCCCCGTTTTCCTGGGTTAGCTTGGGGTCGGGCGGAAAAAAGGGCAAGCAGATGAACACGTTCGAGATCGCGGTTCTGGGCGGCGACGGCATCGGCCCGGAGGTGATGGACGCCACCCTCGCCGTCCTCGAAGCGCTCGATGCGCGACGCAGGCTAGGGCTTCGCTTCACCCATTTGCGCGCAGGGGCGATGGCCTATCGCGACACCGGCACCGACCTTTCCGACGACGTGTTCGCAAGTGCCAAAGCCGCCGATGCCATCCTGCTGGGCGCCATGGGCTGGCCCGGCATTCGCCACGCCGATGGTACGGAACTCGCGCCCCAGATCACCTTGCGCCAGCGGCTCGATCTCTTCGGCGGCGTGCGGCCCATCCGCGCCATTCCCGGCGTGCCCCTCCCGCTTGTGGACCCACGCGCAGCGAGGATTGATTTCGTGATCCTGCGCGAAAGCACCGAGGGGCTGTTCTACTCCAAGGATCGCGGCCTCGTGACGCCCGACATGGCAGAGGAAACGTTGCGCCTCACGCGCGGCACTTCGCTGCGCCTCGCCCGCATGGCGTTCGACCTCGCGCGGCAGCGTGCGGACCGCATGGGCCGCCCTGGGCGGGTGACGCTGGTGGACAAGGCCAATGTCTTTCGCGCCTTCGCCTGGCTGCGCCTGATCTTCGCTGAAATCGCTGCCGAAAACCCCACCATCGCGCATGACGCGGCCTATGTGGACGCCCTCGCGCTCGACATGATTCGGCGTCCCTGGGATTTCGATGTCCTGCCGACCGAGAACATGTTTGGCGACATCCTTTCCGATCTCGCAGCGGGGTTGATCGGCGGAATGGGCTTCGCGCCATCCGCCGATCTGGGCGACAGCCATGCCGTGTTCCAGCCGAGCCACGGCACCGCGCCGGACATCGCCGGAAAGGGCCTCGCCAATCCCACCGCCACCATTCTCTCAGCCGCGATGATGCTGGAGTGGCTCGCGGCACGCGGCGGGGGCCAGCATCTCGCGGAAGCGGCCGGCAGCATCCGCCACGCGGTGGATCAGGCCTTCCGCGACGGCCTGCGCACGTCTGATATCGGCGGATGCGCGGGAACGACCGAGGTGGCCCGTCAGGTCATCGCCCGGTTGGGCTGAGGCGCCCCTTCATACCAACCGACATCCAGCGTCGCCACTTCACCGAAGGTCATGCCCGCCTTCATCGCGCGCTGAATGATCTCCCAGGAGGTCCATGTCATCGTCAGGAAGGGGCGCTTGTCCTGCGCATCCCAGGTGACATCGCGCGTTGTGAGCAGATGGCGCAGATTGCGCGGGAATTGGCGTGGGGTGAGGACAGATTTCTGCGTCTCAGTCAGGCATGAATAGAATTGCTGCAAGCGCAACTCCTTGCGGAAGCGTGGCGAGCGCGCATCCAGTATGGCAGGCGCGATATCGGCGGTCTCGAAGAAATGCAGGCCGCTGGTGGTGCGCGGGTTGCACTCGATGCCGTGCGGAATGCCGGCTTCATCCAAGATGAAATCAAAGGAGATAAAGCCGGTCCAGTTCACGCTTGCCACGAATGGCTCGATCCAACGGTCGAACATCACCGGGTTCACCAGCCGCTCGAAGGCGATGGCAACTGCGCCCGAGAATTGCGCGCCGCGGTACACAACGGAGGAAAGCACGCGCCCCTGATGCGCGATGGAGCAACTGCTATGCACCTGGCCTTGGATGTGGCGCTGGATCACGAAACCCTCCCCCTTCGGCAGCGCCGCCCCCTGCGGCAGGATCCGCATCCCACGCCCTGAGCAGGAATGGATTGGCTTCACCACCACGTCCCCGGTTACGGCCAGCGCACGGCCTGCGGCGCTGCCCAGTGCATGGGTCTCCGGCGCACTGACGCCTGCTGCCTGTGCCAGGCGGATGAAACCGTGCTTGTCATAGGCGGCCAGCAGGATGTCAGGCGGCATGGTGTAGATGCGCATGCGGGGCGGCACGAGGTCGCGCAGGAAAGTGACATGCATCGTCTCCTCGGAGACGGGCACCACCAGTTCCACATTCTCGCGCAGGGCGATTTCGGCCAGTTCCTCCAGATAGCGGCGCTTGGAAATGCTGGGCGGCGTCACCTGGTAGCTTTTCGCCACGCTGTT
>JBBRVI010000480.1:0-2165 GCA_038247025.1 Acetobacterales bacterium | reverse complement strand
GGGTTGGTCGTCGCGCAGTGCGGGGTTGGGGCCGGCCAGGAACAGCGCGATGTCGCGGCATTCCTCCCAGGTGCGCGGACGGATGGAGGCGCCGCGCCAGTGCTGCACGGCGAGATCGCCGGCCTCCAGGTCGATGAACACTGTGGTGTCGTCATCGAGCGTCAGCAGGAGATAGGTCTTACCGATGCCGCTCTTGCCGAAGATCACGGCCTTGATGCCGCGCGTTTCGGCTTGCCGCTCATCGGCGGTGATGATGCGCAGCGCCATCAGCTGTTCCCCCGCTTAGCCTGCTTCCCGCTGGTGGGAAGCAGGAGTGCCGGGGTGAAGCACGATGCGAGTTGGATGGTCTTACCGACGCCCAGGCGCCCGTAGATGACGGCGCGCTGACCGATGGCGGGTTGCTGTGATTCATGATTGGGATTGCGCGACGGATTCGTCGCGGGCGCCGTGGTGATATTGGCGATGCTCATCGCTGCCGCTCCCGATTCATGGTTCCGTATTTCTTCTCTACCGACAGGCTGTGGGATCTTTCTCAGGGCGCTGCGTTCGCGCTTCATGAGGGGGAGATGTCGGCTCATTCGCAGCCACCGAGCACATCTGCGAGGGTCATGGCCGGGTTCTCAGCCCATTCAGGACACTGAAGCAGTACGGTGCTTGCGCGCTTGGCCAGCTCGCGCATCTGCGCGGCTTTGCGTTCGCGCAGCGCAATCATTTGCAGGAATTCGGGATAGGTCATGCGCAGGACCTGCTTGCGCACGGCGTCGGTCCCTTCGTGGAGAGCGGCGATCGTACTGATCCAGTGATCGATGCGGTTCGTGGGATCAGGCGCCTCGTCGGCGCCCATATCCATGTGGCGGAAGCCAGCCACGCCCTCTCTCGCGCCCCGACGTGCGAGCCGAGCGAGCAGTGGCGGGATATCGTTTCGGCCTTCGCATGCGCGCGTAAAAAGCGCGTGCGCTGCGTCGTTTGTGCGAAAGCCTTCTCCGTGCGCATCGAGCCCGGCGATGATCTCGCGCAGAATGTGTTCCAGTGCCATCACACGCCCTCCGGCTTGAGGGTCAGCTTGAAGCTCTGCCGACCGGTACGGACTGTCCGGGCTGGTTCGAAGGCCAGACGAATGCGTTCCGGCCAGGCTGTGTATGCCCGCTCCGAAACCTTGAAGCTCACCTCGACGTATTCTGCCGGGTCCTCACCACCCGCCCGGATTTGGGGAATCAGCTTGGCGAGCCGGGCCTGATCCCAATCCACGCGTTTCGTGAGGTCTGCGGTGATCTCAACCGCGCCATCCTGGAAGCGAACGGTGCCGGTGTCCTTGCCGGCCGCGGCGCGGGCAGCGATGGCCCGCTGCTCAAAGCGCAGTGCAATCGCGGCCTCGATCCAGTCCTGTATCCGCTTGGCGGCGTCCAGAGCCTCACGGGCATCGGTTTGGAGCAGCGCGAGATGCTCGGCAGGGAGCGCGATGACGTCGCTCACCGGCATCTGGCGCAGCCCGGCGAGGGTGGGGCGGTTGGTGTGGGGCGCGTCCATCACGCAAACTCCGCCATCAGCAGCCGCAGAATACTGGCTTCGTGTTGGCGCGGGCGGCGGCGGGCGACGAGGATGTAGGCGTAGTCCTCGTAGCCGTGGCGGCGCTGAACGATGTCGGCCAAGCCCATATCGGCCAGCTTCCAGGCCCGTGCTGCCAGGCGCTGCAGCGCGACGCGCTCAGCATTCGGCAGGCACACAAGATGCGGGCAGACTTGCCGGGCCAGAGCGCCGCGGTGGTAGGTGATGCTGTCGCCCGCCGAAGCGGCGCCCAGCCAGGTGCAGAGGGAAGCCTCAGTGAGAGGCTTTGTCACTGCGCGGATGTCGGTGATGTTGGTGTCCATACTTAGCCCTACCCAGGCAGTCGCCGATCCGTCTCAGGCCGCCGCGACGATGCCGGCGGCAAGCAGCCGCAGGCGCATTTCGGTGATCCGGCGATACAGAACTGACCGCGGCAGCGGGCCTTGCTGGCCGAGCTCGTGCGGCGTGCACTGCGTCAAGGATGCGCAAATGCAGTGGTCACGTTGGTCCAAGACAGCGCCCGCGCGATCCAGGTCGAGCCGACGCTCCAGCGCGGCCACGGAATCGGTCTGCTGACCGCACCACGCCCCATACCCCTCGGATTCGGGGATGATGTCGGC
>JBBRVI010000479.1:0-2173 GCA_038247025.1 Acetobacterales bacterium | reverse complement strand
GGATCAGCCGGGGAATGGTGAGCACGAGGTGCCGGTGGGGCACCGGGGCGCAGATCTCGTCGGCGATGAAGGCGCCTTCGATGAGGGTGCGGCGCTGGTGGCAGGAGGCGCAGAGGCCGCGTTGTTTGCAGGAAAAGGCGAGGAGGTACTCGTGGCCGCACTCGGGGCAATGAAGGCGCGTGAAGCCGGCGTGGAGATCGCCACATTCGAGGAACGCCTCGATGGCGGTGGCGACTGCGGGCGCCACGCCGGGCACGCGGGCGGCGTGATCGTGGAGAACCTGCCAGACCGGCGAGGCGCGGGGCTGGCGTTGGCGGTATCGAATGCAGACCATCCGGGGAGTGGATCACGCTGACGGGCCCGTCGTGGCGGCCAAGGGTCCGCTCTACCCGAAAAAGGGGGTAAGGGTCTTCCCTTGGGTCTTCCCGGTGCAGGAGCCGGCTTGCAGGCAAGGCCCTCGGTAGAAGTGGCGTTCGAGGTGATTCGAGGTTTTTCACGGGAATCAGCCCGCCGCCGCGGGCACCTCGAACGAAGCTCGAACGGCCGCGCCGGATCGGGACTTATCGGCCAAACGCTCAAATCGGCGTTAGTTCCTTACTGCTGAAATCTCGCTCATTTGGCGCGAGAAAAGGTATATAATGTATATAAGACCCGGAACTTAAGCCCGAGCGGGAGCGAGGGCAGGGATGACGAGAAACTCGGTCAACTTGCGCGCCGCGATGAGTGCGCGGCGGCCGAGGCTGGTGAGGTAGTAGTGATAGGTGTGGCCGACTTTGCGGATTAGGCCGTGCAGTCGAAGGCGTTTCAGGACACGGGCAATCTGCCCGGGTGTTTTGTCGGTGAGTTGGCGGCGCAGGCGCCGGGCGCTGAGGCCGTTGAGGGTGAACTCTCCACGTAGCAGCGCGAACAATACGGTCAGGTCTTCCGGGAGGAAGAAGTTGAACCCGCGCCAACTGCGGTCGCGCTCGTCGTGGGCGGGGCGGCTGATGTGCTCGAGGTCATGCCGCTGGGCGGTGTGATCCTCCAGCGTGCCGACGAAGTCGAGATAGCGCCGGCACGCGGCGGCCAGCAGCTCGTCCAAATCGGTCAGACTGTAGATCGATTTTTTGAGCGCGGCCACTTTGTATTCCGAACGACCGTCCCGATGGACCACCTTGCGGTGGTGACGGAAAAAAGTGATATCATTGGAGGTCGCTTCGATCCGCAGGATGCGGCCGCCGCGGTCATACATCTTCAGCGACTGGCGGCCGAGGTGGTGCCGGATGCAGGTGCCCTCCACGCGGGTGAAGAAGCGGCTGGCGGCCTTCGCCTCAGGGCTGAGGCGCTTGTCCCAGAAGCGCGTCATCTCGTCGATCTTCACGGTGAGCACCGCCTGGCGGCTGATCTCTTCGTAAACGGGGCGCAGGTCCTCGGCGCGCCGGAACACCAGGTCGAGGGCATACTCCGCCTGCATCACTGACCAGTGATAACCTTCGGCGAAACGGGTGCTCGGCGGGCAGTAGCGCCGGGCAAAGGACGCGAGTTTCTGGTTCAGGCCCTGGACCGAGAAGTCGTCGCTCAACTCCTGCGCGCGCGCCCAGTCCTCGAGTGCGACGAAGGCCGTGTCGTCCATCTGGTAGCCGACGTGCGCCTGCCGCAGCCGGCTGGCGAGCCAGTGATGCCCGTTGAAGTAAACTTGCAGGCGATAGGGCGCCCAGGTCGGCACGCGCACGTGGCACAGTCCCAGCTCGGGATCGATGAAGTAGAAATAATAGTGCACGCACTTGCCGGAGGCGAACTTCAGGCCGGTCTTCCCGGTTGGTTTGTCATGCCACGGCGAATACTTCGTGCAGCCTTCCATGGCCGAGATAATGTGGACCAGGCCAGGCAGGTGGCCGCGCCGCTCCAGGATCTCCGCCACGATGTCTTCCTTCCGGGTCTTGTTGTTGGTCAGATACTGGATCTTCACCCCGTGCTCGGTGGCGATGCGCTCGGCGTTTTGGCGGATTTGCTCGCGCAGCGGCTCGACATATTGCTCGAGGTCGAAGCAGCGGATACCTGCCCGGCGCAGCACCCCGGCCATCGCCTCCGGATAAGCGATGGCCTTCAACGTTCCCGACAGCACCAATCGGTCGTAGCATCCGAGCACCCCGATGATCTTGTCCGCATACCGTTCGCGCAAACCGTCCTTCGC
>JBBRVI010000478.1:0-2177 GCA_038247025.1 Acetobacterales bacterium | reverse complement strand
TGGGACCCCGTATTCCAGACAGCCATCAGCGACCTTGAGGTGGAGAGCCGCGAGGTGCGGGGCAGCATCTGGACGCTGCGCTATCCGGTGGAGGGGCAGCCTGGCCGCTTCATCCATGTGGCGACGACGCGGCCCGAGACGATGCTGGGCGATACCGCCATCGCCGTTCATCCCGAGGATGCGCGCTTCGCGGACCTTGTCGGCAAGCTTGCCGTTCTGCCGCTGACCGGCCGCCTCATTCCCATTGTCGCCGATGAGTACAGCGATCCCGAGAAGGGCACGGGCGCGGTGAAGATCACCCCCGCGCATGACTTCAACGACTATGGCGTGGGCCGCCGCCATGATTTGCCCATGCCCACCATCCTCGACGCCGAAGCGCGCATTTGGCTGGACGAGATCGCGGGCGACTTGCGCGTGGTTGAGGGCGTTGCCGACCCCGAATTCGTCCGCGGCCTCGCGGGGGTGGACCGCTTCGTGGCCCGAAAGGCGATGCTCGCGGAATTGGAGCGGCTGGAACTGCTGGAGAAGGCGGAGCCGCACACGAACATGGTCCCCCATGGCGACCGCTCGGGCGTGCCGATCGAGCCTCGGTTGACGCTGCAATGGTATTGCGATGCGGCGACGCTGGCCAAGCCCGCGATCGAAGCGGTAGAAACGGGCAAGACGGAATTCGTGCCCAAGCAGTGGGAAAACACCTTCTTCGCCTGGATGCGCGACATCCAGCCCTGGTGCATCTCCCGCCAGCTTTGGTGGGGGCACCGCATTCCCTGCTGGTATGGGCCGCAGGGCAGCCTGTTCATTGAGCGCGACGAGGCAGCAGCCCAAGCCGCCGCGCTGGCGCAGTTTGGCCGCGAGGTGGAACTGACGCGCGACGAGGACGTGCTGGACACCTGGTTCAGCAGCGCGCTCTGGCCGTTCTCCACGCTGGGCTGGCCGGAGGAGACGCCCGATCTCGCGCGGTACTACCCGACCGACGTTCTGGTGACGGCGCCGGACATCATCTTCTTCTGGGTCGCGCGGATGATGATGATGGGGCTGCACTTCACCGGCCAGGCGCCCTTCCGCCACGTACTGATCCACGGGATCGTGCGCGACGAGAAGGGGGCGAAGATGAGCAAGTCCAAGGGCAACGTCGTGGACCCGCTGGAACTGATTGACGCCTATGGCGCGGATGCGGTGCGGTTCACGGTTTGCGCGCTGGCCTCGCCGGGGCGGGACATCAAGCTCGCAAAGGCGCGGCTGGAGGGGTATCGCGCCTTTGTCACCAAGCTTTGGAACGCGGCGCGCTTTTGCGAGATGAATGGCATCGCGGCGCGCCTTGATTGGGACCCGGCCACGGCGGAAACACCGCTGGCGCGCTGGATTTTGGATGGCGCGAACTCTGCGGCAGCCGAGGCCACGGCGGCGCTGGATGCCTTCCGCTTCGATGACTATGCGGCCGCGCTGTATCGCTTCACCTGGAACAGCTTCTGCGACTGGTTCCTGGAATTCGCCAAACCCGTCCTGAACGGGCCGGATGGGCCAGAGAAGGAAGAGGTGAGGGGGGCGGCGCAGCATGTGCTGGGGACGATCCTGCGCCTGCTGCACCCCGTCATGCCATTCGTGACGGAGGAGCTTTGGAACCAGCTTGGTTATGGCGGCGAGGCCAGCCTGATCCGCGCGGAATGGCCGCTGGCCGTGACCGTGCGCGATGCCGAGGCGGCACGGGCAGAACTGGACGGCGTTGTGCGTCTGATCTCTGAAGTGCGCGCTGTGCGCGCGGAGGTGAATGTGCCGCCCTCCATCAAGACCAAGCTGCTCATGCAGGGCGCGGCCCCCGAGACCATGGCCCGTGCTGGCCGCTGGCTGGAAGCCATCCAGCGCCTCGCCCGCGTGACCGAGATCGAGCCGCTGGAAGGGGCAGCGCCGGCCGGCGTGGTGCAGGCCGTGGTGGGTGAGGCGACGGTTTTGCTGCCGCTGGCTGATGTCATTGACCTCGCCGCCGAACGCGCGCGGCTGTCCAAGGATCGCGCCAAGGCCGAAGGCGAAGTCGAGAAGGTCCAGCGCAAGTTGGGCAATGCCGAATTCGTCGCCAAGGCGAAGCCCGAAGTCATCGAGGAAAACCGCGAGCGCCTCGACAGCTTCACCGCCGAAATCGCCCGTCTTGATGCTGCCCTCGCCCGTATCGCAAACTGAGG
>JBBRVI010000477.1:0-2185 GCA_038247025.1 Acetobacterales bacterium | reverse complement strand
CGCCACGCTTACCCTCGCCGCAAACAGCGACGCGCAGGTCGGGCTGACCATCACCGCGACGGTGGAGGATGGCGGCGGCACCCGCGCGCAAGTCACGCGCAGTCTGACTGTGGATGCGGTGGGGGTCGCGGATACGCCCAGTCTTGAGGTAGGCGATTACAAGCCCCTGGCAGCAGAGGTCAGCACAGCCGACGGCAGCGCGGCCGAGCAGGCGCGCTGGGAGGAATATCCGACAGAACACGTAAGGGAGATGCCGGCCAGTCGCGAAACTGACGTAAACGACGCGATGAAGGAGGATGGCGGTTGGTCATCCTTGCTCATCCGCGCGGCTTTGACCGATACCGATGGCTCGGAGCGGCTGCATCTGTGGGTTCGCGACGTGCCGGATGGCTTCATGCTCTCGGCCGGAACCCCCACGGGCGATGGCGCATGGTTGCTACGCGCTGAGGATATCAAGGACCTCGCGATCCGCGGCCCAGCCGGAGCGCGGGGCGAGGTCACGCTGCGCGTGCAGGCGGTGGCGACCGAGGCAGAGGGAGACGTGGCACAGACCGACGCCAAGCTCACGTTCATCATCGCTCCAGCGGGGGATGGCGGCGGGACGGGCGGCGGTGGGACCCAGCCTCCGCCCACGGCCCCCGACCTTGCCGTGGCGATCGAGCCGTCGAGGGAGGATGGCAGCGCGCGCTTTGTCATCAAGGTCGCCGCGCAAGGACAGGACCAGACACTTGGCATCCTCATTGAGGGCCTGCCGGACGGCGCGCGCCCCAAAGCCGGCACCTTCGACCCCGAGCGCCAGGCCTGGGTGCTGCGGCAGGAGGAGCTGGACGACCTCAGCCTGGAATTGCCAAAGGATTGGGCGGGCGACCTGGAGATCAAGGTCTCGGCCATCGCGGTCAGTTCGGAGGGCGGCACCGCCCGCAGCGCGACAGGGGCGAGGCTCTGGGTCGAGGCGGTGGCCGATGGCGCCAGCATTTCCATGGCCCCCGGCGCGGCAGTGGAAGACGAGGCCATCGCCCTCAACCTCTCGGCCACCGCGCTGGATCGCGACGGTAGCGAAGAGATCGTCTCTGTCATCTTGTCTGATGTGCCGAACGGCGCTGCGATCCTGCCGGGTGCGGGCATCCACGATCGCGGCGATGGGAGCTGGCAGGTCGAGGGCTGGGCGCTTGGCCAGGTGCGGCTTCAACCACCGGCGAATTCGCATGGCACCTTCACGCTGAATGTGACCGCGACGACGCGCGAGGCCAGCAACGGCGATGAGGCGACCAATTCCCGCCAGGTTGGCTTCTCGGTCGCGGCCAAAGCGGATGCGCCGCTGGCCAACGCCCAAAACGCGAGCGGGCGTGAGGACACGGCCATCGCGCTCTCGCTCTCCGCCGCGCTGGTGGATCGGGACGGCTCCGAGGTGCTGTCCATGGTGGTAAGCGGCATGCCGCAGGGCGCGCAACTCTCGGCGGGCATCAACAATGGCGATGGCAGCTGGACGCTGACGCCAAGCCAGTTGCGAGGCCTGTCCATCACGCCGCCGCGCGATTGGGCAGGAAGCATGGAGCTTGTGCTTGAAGCCCACGCTTTGGAGCGTTCGACCGGCGAAGTGGCGACCAGCCGCACCAGCTTTCGCGTGCAGGCCGCCCATATGGCGGACACGCCGATTGGCGACGTCGTCGCGACCGCCAGTGGCGCCGAGGACCGCGCGATCGCGCTGCAGGCTATTGCCGAGCTGACCGACCGCGACGGTTCGGAAACGCTGTACCTCGTCATCACCGGCGTGCCGGAGGGCGGAAGTTTCTCGGCCGGACAGCGGCGTTTGGATGGACAATGGGAAGTGCCTGGAGACCGGATTCCCGGCCTCACCTTCACGCCACCCCTGAATTTCTCCGGCATGCTCGATATGAGCGTGCGTGTCACCGCGCGCGAAGCCGATGGCACCGAAGCCGCGAGCGTCTTTCCCTGGAGCGTCACCGTCAGCGCTGTTGCCGATGCGCCCGTGCTCAGCGTTGCACCCGCCGCAGGCCGCGAGGATAGCGCCATCGCGCTCAACATCGCAGCCAGCCTGACCGACACGGATGGCTCGGAGAGCATCGCGCGCTACACCATCGCCGGCGTGCCGGCCGGCGCCACGCTCTCCGCCGGCCAGCGCGAGGCGGATGGCAGTTGGACACTGGCACCCGCCGATGTGGCG
>JBBRVI010000476.1:0-2193 GCA_038247025.1 Acetobacterales bacterium | reverse complement strand
TTGTGGACCCGCTGCGCCCCGTGGACCGCGCCGTCATCACCCATGCCCACGCAGACCACGCGCGCCCCGGCCACAACCATGTGCTCGGCACGGCTGAAACGCTGGCCGTCATGCGCGTCCGCATGGGCGAGGACCGCGCAGGGGTGACACAGCAGACACTTCGCTATGGCGAGAGCCTGACCATCAACGGCGTGCGGCTCTGGCTTCGCCCGGCCGGGCATGTGCTGGGCTCGGCGCAGGTGTGTCTGGAATGGCAGGGCTCTCGCGTGGTGGTGAGCGGCGACTACAAGCGCCGCGCGGATGCCACCTGCGCCCCCTTCGAGCCCGAGCGCTGCGACGTCTTCATCACGGAAGCCACCTTCGCGCTCCCCGTCTTCACCCACCCCCCAGCCGAGCATGAGATCGCGCGCCTGCTGCGCAGCGTGGCGCTGTTCCCCGAGCGCACGCATGTCATCGGCTGCTATGCGCTGGGCAAGGCGCAGCGGTTGATTTCACTGCTGCGGCAGGCGGGCTGGGATCAGCCCATTCCACTGCACGGCGCGCTGATGAAACTGTGCACGCTGTACGAGGAGTTTGGCGTGCCGCTTGGCCCGCTGGTGCCTGCCACCGTCGCGGGCAAGGACAAGCTGCTGGGCGCCATTGTGCTGGCCCCCCCTTCAGCTATCGCCGATCGTTGGGCGCGGCGCTTGGCCGAGCCTATCCCATGCCTCGCCTCGGGCTGGATGCGGGTGCGCCAGCGCGCGCGGCAGGGGGGCGCGGAACTTCCCATGGTCATCAGCGACCATGCGGATTGGCCGGAACTCCTCGCCACCTGCACCGAGGTTGAGGCAGGTGAGGTTTGGGTCACTCATGGGCGTGAGGAAGCGCTGATCCATGCGTTGGGTCAGCGTGGCATTCGCGGCCGCGCGCTGCATCTGGTCGGGCGTGGCGAGGGTGAGGAGGAATAGCTTTCCCCAGCCCTCGCGCCCGGCCTAGCCTTGCCGCAACCCCAGGAGGAACATCGCCCATGCGCCGTCGCGCCCTGCTGCCCGCGCCGCTTCTGCCCAGCCTGGCCCCCGCCCAGCCCCGGCCCCCCCTGGTCGCGCGCCTTGCCGATGCGCTGCGCGTCCTGGTGAACGACCCCGACCTCCGCGCGCGCTTCGACGAACACGGAATGGATGCGCAATTCCAGACCGGCCCGGAACTTGCCGCCATGCTGGATACGGAGCTGCGCCTTCGTTGCGGCCTGATCCTTGATGCGGACATTCGCGCCGAATGAGCCTCCCCGCTTTCGCCGAGCTGTTGGAACGCCTGCTCTTCACCCCTGGCCGCCTCGGCAAGGTGGCGTTGCTGCGCCAATGGTTCGAAACCCAGCCCGACCCCGATCGCGGCATTGGCCTTGCCGCGCTGGCGGGCGAGCTGGTGTTCCGCAGCGCCAAGCCTGCCTTGCTGCGTGAACTCATCGCCGAGCGGACGGACCCCACGCTCTTTGCGCTCAGCTACGATTATGTGGGCGATCTGGCCGAGACCATCGCGCTGCTCTGGCCCGAGGATAGCGGCAGCAATGCCGAACCACCCAGCCTGGCGGAGGTGGTGGCCACGCTGGAGACCGCCGCGAAATCCGCGCTGCCGGGGATCATCACGGGCTGGTTGAACGCGCTGGATTCCGGTTCGCGGTTGGCGCTGATCAAGCTCATCACCGGCGGGTTGCGCGTGGGGGCTTCGGCGCGGCTCGCCAAATCCGCACTGGGGGAATGGGCGGGCGTGGATGTGGGCGAGATCGAGGAGGTCTGGCACGGTGTCGCACCACCTTACCTCACGCTTTTTGCCTGGCTGGAAGGCAAGGCGCCGCGCCCTGATCCGATGGGCGCGCCGGTGTTTCGCCCCCTGATGTTGGCGCATCCCCTGGAGGAGAAGGATTTCGCGCAGCTCCACGCGCCAGATTGGCGGGCGGAGTGGAAATGGGATGGCATTCGCGTGCAGCTCACGGCCGGGCCGGGTGGCGCGCGGCTCTGGTCGCGGTCGGGCGAGGATATCTCCGGCGCCTTCCCCGACATTCTGGCCACGATGCATTTCCACGCCGTGGCGGATGGCGAATTGCTGGTGCTGCGGCAGGGCGAAGTCGCCCCCTTCAGCGACCTGCAACAGCGCCTGAACCGCAAGACGGTCACCGCCAAAATGCAGCGTGATCACCCCGCCCATGTGCGCCTCTAC
>JBBRVI010000475.1:0-2196 GCA_038247025.1 Acetobacterales bacterium | reverse complement strand
GTGGACGAACCACACACTAAGGAGATGTGCCATGGCCAAGGCGATTGCGGGGCCGGCTGCGCCGGTGAAGGACGCGGCGCAGTGGGAACTCGCCGTGCAATGGGCGCAGGGGTGGCGGGTGGTGAAGTGGTCGGTGTCGGCGCTGATCGTCGTCGCGTTTCTCGTCGTGATCGGGCAGGGCTTCCTGTTCTACCGGCTGTTCGACGATGCGCACCCGGTGCTGGGCTACGTCTATGTCGCCGTGCTGGCGGGATTGCTGGCGGTGCTGGTCGGGCAGCCGCTCAAGGCGTTCCTGTCGATGCCGGTGGCAGCCAAGCCGCCCACCCTCCTGATCGATGCGAAGGCGCCGCAGCCCGAGGCGCTGGCAGCGCGGATCAAATATGACATCCGCTACCTGCAGATGCTGCAGGCCAATCCGCTGACACAAGCCGAACGGCCAGCCATCGAGCAGGGCATCGCCAAGGCGCGCGGCCTTCTGGCGCGGACCGGCAAAGCCTCGCCGGCGGAAGCGCTTGCCTTGTCGCTGGAACTCGAAGTGTTCGAACGCACGACCATCGAGTCGCTTCTGGCGCCGCTCGACAAGCGGGCCGAGGCGATCATCCATGCCGAGGCGGTCGGCGTGGGCGTTGCGACGGCGGTGTCGATGAACGGCACGCTGGATGCGTTCATCGTGCTGTGGCGCAACGCCAACCTGGTGGCGCGCGTATCGCGCATCTACTTCGGCCGGCCGCACCTGATGGGCAGCCTGCGGATCCTGCGGGATGTCGCCGCCATCGTGGTGGCCTCGCGGGCGCTGGAGGATGTCAGCGAGATCACCGGCGATGTGATCGGCGGCCTGCTGGGCCGGATGGGCGGGCTGATCGCCGGGCCGGTGATGGACGGCGGCATCAATGCGATGATGACGCTGAAGCTCGGCTATCTCGCCAAGCGGCGCTGCCGCAGCTTCAAGGGTTGGTCGGCTGGGCAGGCGAGGGCGATTTCGGCGGAAGCGCTGCGGGAAGTGAAGCAGGAATCAGGCTCGGTGATCGGCGACCTGCTGAAACGCGTCGGCGGACTGACCACGCATGCCTCCCGCGCGACGGAAAAGGCACTCGCAGGGTCGCGCAGCGCCTGGGGCGTGGTGCAGAGCTGGTTTGGCGGGACGAAGCCGGCGGGGACGTGATGCGCAAGAATCGGGTCGCAGGGCGGCTTGCGGTATAGGATGCAGGGACCGCAACGAAGGAGCGCACCATGGTCACACAGGCAGACAAACTGAAACAGTTCAGCCAGCTGCACGTGGGCGAGACCCCGCTGGTTCTGGTGAATATCTGGGACCCCGGTTCGGCGCGGATGGTAGCAGCGGCGGGCGCGGCGGCGCTGGCGACCGGGAGCGCCTCGGTCGGCGGGGCGTTGGGCTACGGGGACAACGAAGCGGTGCCGCTGGACGTGGTGCTTGCGCATGCGGCGCGGATTGTTGCGTCCGTCGATCTGCCAGTGTCGGTCGATTTCGAGGCGGGGTATGCGGCAACGCCGGAGGGCGTGGCAGAGACTGTGCGGCGGCTGGTGGCCACGGGCGCGGTGGGCATGAACCTGGAAGACGGCTATCCGGCCGGCGATGGCGAGGGGCTGCGGCCGCTGGCAGACGCGGCGGCCCGCCTCCGGGCGGCGCGAGCGGCAGCGGACAGCGTGTTGCCGGGGTTCTGGATCAATGCGCGCACCGATATCTGCCTGCAGGCGAAGTCGGAGACCCACGGCGCGCAGATCGCGGATGTGATTGCGCGCGGCAAGGCCTATGCCGAGGCGGGGGCGAGCAGTTTCTTCGTGCCGGGCCTGCGCGACCTGGAATTGATCAGGCAGGTCTGCGCCGCGAGCCCGTTGCCGGTGAACATCATGGCCGGGCCGGAGGCCGCAGGGTTCGGGGCGTGGGCGAACGCGGGCGTGCGCCGCATCAGCTATGGCCCGTTTCCGTGGCGTGCGGCGATGGCAACGCTCACGTCTTATGCAGCGGGGGCAGGCCAGCCGGATTGACGGGCAGCGGCCCTTGCGGCCCCCGAGAATCCGGGATAGCTGGCAGGCATGAATTCTCTTCCGGGAGAGAGCGGCATTCGGTAGCCGCCGCCGAAGGCGCAACCGCCCCGGAATCGCTCAGGCAAAAGGGCCGGAAGAGAATCAACACGCTGGAAAGAGGCCTCTAGAGGGCCTCGCCGAAGGAGCAAG
>JBBRVI010000474.1:0-2205 GCA_038247025.1 Acetobacterales bacterium | reverse complement strand
TGGCGTGGCCTTGCGCGGCGAGGAAGGTGTTGGCCATGGCGCCGCCAATTACCAGCACATCCACCTTGCCACAGAGATTGCCCAGCAGATCAAGCTTGGTGGAGACCTTCGCGCCGCCGACAATCGCCATCACTGGCCGCTTCGGATTTCCCAGGGCCGCGTCCAGCGCCTCCAATTCGCGTTGCATCAGGCGGCCGGCATAGGCGGGCAGAAGGTGGGCCACGCCCTCGGTGCTGGCATGGGCGCGATGCGCGGCCGAGAAGGCGTCATTCACAAACACATCGGCGAGCTTGGCGAGGCCGGCCGACATCGCCGGATCGTTCTTCTCCTCGCCGGCGTGGAAGCGCGTATTCTCCAGCAGCAGCACCTCGCCTTCCTTGAGCGCGGCGGCCGCGGCCTCGGCTTCCGGCCCAACGCAGTCTCCCGCGAAGCCCACGGGCCGCCCCAGCGACTGCGCGAGCGCCTCGGCCATCGGCCGCAGCGACATTTCGGGGACGCGCTTGCCCTTGGGCCGGTCGAAATGGCTGCACACGATGACGCGCGCGCCCTTGTCGGCCAATTCGCGGATGGTGGGCGAGAGGCGCTCGATCCGCGTGCGGTCGGTGATGACGCCGTCACGGACGGGCACGTTGAGGTCGGCGCGCAGGAGCACTCGCTTGCCCTTGGCGTCCAGCGTATCAATGTTGCGGAAAGACATCGCTTCTGTTTCCTCACTCGGGGATGGCGTCAGGGTGGTGCGAATTTGCAAAGGCAAATGAATGCGTTGGCTTGTAGCGGCCCTGCTCATGTTTCCGGTGGTAGCATCGGCACAGGAGGGCTTCCAGTTGTCTTCGGGCAACATCTTCTGCGACATCGACGATAACGCAATTCGCTGCGACCTCACCAACCACACCTTCCCCAACCCGCCCTTGCCGGCTGGTTGCGACGCCAGCTCCGGCTGGGGCCACGCCTATAGCGTGGGGGCAACCGGCGCGCCGCGCGTGCTTTGTGGCGGTGATACAGTGGTGAATCGCGGTGCGCGCGTGCTGCGCGCGGGGAGCCAGTGGCGGGGCCAGGGCGTCACCTGCAACGCCGAGAGGGCGAGCATCAGGTGCACCAATGGCGAGGGCCGCGGCTTTGAAATCACACGCGCGAAGCTCACGCTTTTCTAAGCAGGGCAGCGGCCCGGCGGGATGCGCCGGGCCGTCCGTATCGGGCCTTAAAGCTTGCCGTAATAAGCTGCGGTGTCGCTCATGCGGTTCGAGAAGCCCCACTCATTGTCGTACCAGGACATCACGCGCACCAGGCCGCCATCCACCACCTGAGTCTGCGTCGCATCGAAGGTCGCGCTATGCGGATCATGGTTGAAATCAATGGAGACGAGCGGCGCCGTGTTGTAGCCCAGGATGCCCTTGAGCGGCCCGGATTCGGCCGCCGCCTTCATCACGGCGTTGATGGCTTCCGTCGTCAGGCCTTCGGTCCTGGCGGGGACGAAATCCAGCGAGACGAGCGAGACATTGGGCGTGGGGATGCGGATGGCCGTGCCGTCCAACTTGCCTTTGAG
Source organism: Acetobacterales bacterium (assembly GCA_038247025.1). Classification (GTDB taxonomy): domain Bacteria; phylum Pseudomonadota; class Alphaproteobacteria; order Acetobacterales; family Acetobacteraceae; genus Roseococcus. The sequence continues at coordinate 662 of JBBRVI010000474.1, read as the reverse complement.
TTCCGGCATCACGAGCCCCACGGCCTTGGCCGCGCCGGTCGAGGTCGGGATGGCGGAGACGGCCGCCGCACGCGCGCGGTGGAGGTCCTTGTGGAGCGTGTCCACCGTGGGCTGATCGCCAGTATAGGCGTGGATGGTCACCATGAAGCCGCGCAGAATGCCGAAATGATCATGCAGCACCCGGGCCATGGGGGCGAGGCAATTGGTCGTGCAGGAGGCGTTGGAGACGATACGGTCCTCGGCGGTCAGCGTCTCATGGTTCACGCCATAGACGATCGTCTTGTCGGCGCCGTCACCGGGGGCGGAGATCAGCACCTTGCGTGCGCCGGTGCCGAGCAGGAGGGAGGCCTTGTCACGCGCGGTGAAGATGCCGGTGCACTCGGCGGCGATGTCCACGCCTGACCAGGCGAGCTTGGAGGGGTCGCGCTCGGATGTGACCTTGATGGGACCCCAGGTCTTGCCGTGTGCCTTGATGGTGATGCTGTCGCCGTTGACGATCACTTCGCCGGGGAAGCGACCATGCACGCTGTCAAAGCGAAACAAGTGGGCATTTGCCTCGACCGAGCCGAGGTCGTTGATGGCCACGAATTCCACATCGTCACGCGCGCTTTCGCAAGCGGCGCGCAGAACCAGGCGGCCAATGCGCCCGAAGCCGTTGATGG
>JBBRVI010000473.1:0-2211 GCA_038247025.1 Acetobacterales bacterium | reverse complement strand
GCCATGCCCTCAGGGCGTGCCACGCCGAGATCCTCGATGATCAGGCGCAGTTCCACCTCGCGGCCGACAATGCCGAAGCCGGGTGCCTCGATCAGCCGGATGCGGCGATCCGTCTCGCCGATGCGCCCGGGCATGAGCAGGTGCAGCGGCACGCCCTCACCGGGTGCCCAGCCGGTGCCATCGGCGGGAACATCATGCACCTGCCCGTCGGAAAGGAGCATCACGCCGGCGAGGCGCGCGGCGGGGATATCAGCCAGCGCGCGTTCCAGGGCAGCAAAGGCGCGGGTGCCCTGGTTGCCGCCCTCGGGGATGTCCACCACGCGCAGCTCCACATCGCGCATGCGCCCCAGACGGGATTCGATGTTGCGGCGGGCGGCCTCGATGGCGGCGGCATGGCCGGAGGCGGCGCGCGTGCTGTCGCTGCGATCCACCAGGAGAAGGGCGATGTCGGGCCGGGTTTCGCGCGTCTGCTCGACGATGCGCGGCTGGGCGAGGGCGCCCAGGATGAGCGCGAAGGCCGCCGCGCGCCACCAGACGCCCGAGGCCCGGCGCAGCGCGGCGGGAATCAGCGCGAAGAGGCAAAGCGCCGCCAATGCGCCCAGCAGCCAAAGCGGCAGGATCGGCGCGAAGTCGAAGGCGAGCGAGGTGTTCAAGTCCAAACCCCCAACATGCGCGAAGGTCCATCACGCCCTCCCAAGGTTCCACCCCCCGGAACGGCGCGCGGCTCCGACGCAAGCCCCGCGATGGCCCCCCAGGAAAAAGCTCCAATCCGGGACTCCCGCGAAGACGCCAAAGGCGGGTTCGTGGGGGGATTCAATTTCCGAGCCTCTCAAGAATGGCCGGCACATGCACCTGGTCGCCCTTGTAGTTGCCGGTCAACGCGTACATCACGAGGTTCGCGCCAAAGCGATAGGCGAGGATGCGCTGCCGCGCGCCGCCGGGCACCGCCGCATGGATGTTCTGGCCGCGCGCATCCACCGCCCAGGCCCCCGCCCAGTCATGCCCACCGATCACCACGGGCGAGACGCTGTCATTCGCGCGGTCCTGCTCGCGGCTGACCCAGACGGTGCCGCCGGCGAAGCGGCCGGGCAGTTCCGCCAACAGATAAAAGGCGCGACGCAGAACATGTTCCTCCGGCACGGGCATCAGGGGCGGGATGGCGAGGCCCTGCGTCACCCGCCGCAAAGCTGTGCGCGCGCCGGGAGAAAACCCTTCGCCTGAGCCTTCGTCGCGCGTGTCGAACAGGATAATCCCGCCATTGCGCATGAAGGCGTTGAGTGCGGTGACGGCGGCAGGGTCCAGCGAGGGGGCATCGGGCCGGACGGTGAAATAGAGCAACGGAAAGAAGCTCAGATCATCGCGGCCGGGGGTCACGCCGGCGGGCTCGGCCAGGGTTGCTGCGGTGCGGCGGTTCACGAAATCCGACAGGCCTGCGAGGCCCTGGCGCATCGTCTCATCCACCGCCGTATCGCCAGTGATGACATAGCCCAGGCGGGTTACGAGCGCCGAGGTGCCCTCCGCTTCCTGCGCGCTCGCGGGCGTTGCCATCAGGATGAGCGCAAGGCCGGCGATTCGCGCGGGTGTCAGCAGCCCGCGCAGCTTGAGGGAGGCAAGCAGGTCCATCGCCAGGATCAGCAAGGCCAGCGCCAAGAGCCAGGGCCCAAGATCGCGCTCGGCGGGGATGCTGGCGATGGTCCTCAGTGCGCTACCGGGCGGGGGCTGCGCGTGCAGACGCGGGGCGGGCAGGGACTCGCCCAGGTTGATCGCGCGGCGGAACCCCTCGCCGCCCACCGTGCCATACCAGCCGGGTGGGTGCCGGGCGGAGATGACGGCCTCGCCCGTAGCCGGAAGGGGCTGCGCGCCGGGCGGCGGGGAGGTGGCGCGGCCGAAGCCGTCCAATGATTCGAGGGGGGCCAGCATGGCCTCGCCCTCCTGGCCCGAGACGCCGGCCGAAAGTGCCACGAGCCGCCGAAGCATCGAGACGAACAGGCCAGAAAGCGGCAGGTCCGACCATTCGGCCGTGGCGGTCACATGGAACAGCACGATGCGTCCGGCACCCCGCGTCTCGCCCGTCACCAGTGGCGTGCCGTCGGCCAGCCTGGCCCAGACGCGCTCGGCCAGACGCGGCGAGGGTTCGGCCAGCACCTGGCGCTCCACGCTGATTTCGCCGGGCACGGTCAGCCCCGCGAAGGGCGAGCCCTCGGCGAAGGG
>JBBRVI010000472.1:0-2216 GCA_038247025.1 Acetobacterales bacterium | reverse complement strand
CTGGTCTGGGACAGCTACGACGCCATCGTCGAAGCATGCGTCGCTGCCTGGCACTTCCTGATCAACGATCCAGACCGCATCCGATCCATCGGAACACGCGAATGGGCGCGTGTCAGTGTCTGAGCGGATTGGTATAAGGCGCCATCCTGCCTTTCAAGGGTTGCCCACGGTAAGGGTCCGGTTCATGAGGCAGGTGGCGAGGCCGTGCGTGCCACCGGGTGGGGCAGGCTAGATCATGCAGATGGGTTTCCCGCGACAAATCCTTCCTGCCCCATCAAAGCCAGACCCTCGGCGACGGAGACGAACTCGCCGCCCGCCACCACGCAGCCCTTCCCGAAGCGCGTCTCGAAGATGCGGCGCACGGCAGGCACCAATGAGGAGCCGCCGGTCAGGAACACGCGATCCACCTCGCGCGCTGTGAGCGCCGCATCGTCCAGCGCCGCATCCACGGCCCCAGCGATCTGGCGCAGCTCGGGCGCGATCCATCCCTCGAATTCCGCACGTGTGATGAGCGCATCCACGTGGAAATCGCCATGGCAAAATTGCAGCCGCGTGTCGGTCCGCCGTGAGAGAGCAAGCTTCGCGGCGGAGACCGCGCGATACAGCTCATACCCCACTTCATCCTCCACCAGCCGGATCAGGTGGTGCAGCTTCCCGGGCTCGGCCGCATTGCGTGCCACATCCGCGATATCGCGCAGCGTGCGCGGGGCGCGCATGAGCGAGAGAAGGTGCCAACGCGCGAAATTGCCATACCAGCCCGGCGGGATCGGAAGCTCGGTCCCCATCACCGTGTAGCTGCCGCCCTTGCCGAGCAGGGGCGAGACGGCATGGTCAATGATGCGGAAGTCGAAGGCATCGCCCGCGATGCCGATGCCGGCATGGCCCAGGGGCGTGACGCGGCGTGGAGGGCCTGGCTCGAAGCGCAGAAGCGAAAAATCGCTCGTGCCACCGCCGAAATCCGCAACAAGCACCGTGGCCGATGCGGTGAGGTTGGCGGCGAAGCGATATCCCGCCGCCGCGGGTTCCAGCGCCACCTCGATCCGTGGCAGCCCCGCCGCCGCAAATCCCCCGATGAGGCGTTGCTCGCCCAGCGCGTCATCGGCCGTCTCGCCCACGAAGCGGACCGGGCGGCCGGCGATGATGCGCGCCCCTTCCAACTCTGCCGCGAAGGGGGCAAGCAATTCACGCAGGAACAGGCCAACCAGCGCTTCCAGCCCGTAGCTGCGCCCGAGGATGCGGGTCTCCTGCAGGCTGCGCTGTGCCAGGTAGCTCTTCATCGAGAGGATGAGGCGGCTGTCCAGCGGGTCATCCAGATAGGCCTCGATGGCGCCCGGGCCGGCCGCGTGGCGCAGCGCGCCCTGGCCATCTCGCCAGAAGCAGAGGAGAGAGCGAAACACGTCGTCGGAGGCGCGCCGGAGCACCTGCACCTCGCCATTGGCGCGCAGCAGGGTCACCACGCTGTTGGTTGTGCCGAAATCAATGCCGATAGTGGGATGCATGCGCCGCTTCAACCCGCTGCCATGCGACTTGGCAAGCAGGCGGCTTTGCCGGAGGCTTGCGGGAGAGGGGAAACTTCATGGCCGGGTTTATCGTCCATCGCTGGTTCTCGATGGCGAGTCTCGAGCATGGGGAAATGCCCGCGCTCGCCGCATATTACGAGCGCTTGTCCGAACGCCCGACCTTCCTGCGCCACATTGGCAACGGATTGCCGTGAGGCGAGGGCAGGAGATGGAGTAAGCGAGCTTTACGGCCTGTGCCAAACCGTGGCTGCAACGGCCCAAACCCACGCAACCAATCCCCATTATGTAGAATGCGCAGGCATTTGAGTGCCTCGTTCAAACGCACCAAACTTGTAGCGTAGATTGCACCTATGAGATTCTTCTAGACAAAGAAAAACGGCACTCACGTGATTTTAAGAAGACTGGCGGTTTTGGCATTGCGCAAGCAAATCAGGTCTGGCACGGCGAGGCTCGTGACTTTGGTTGCACTCTTCGAAAGATTTAATGCAGGCGGTCCCATTCAAGTCATGGTCCCGTCACTCGTGAAACCGGCAAACGCCATGCCCTTCGAATGAAAAGACCTACCCATGTCCGACAACACGCAGAACGACTTCAATCGTGGTGGCCTGGTTCTGCTGGGGCTGCGCGTCGCGGTGCTGGCCACCATTTCAGCCCTGGTGGGTGTTCTGGCGCATGTCGCCTGGAAGGTGATGACGG
>JBBRVI010000471.1:0-2221 GCA_038247025.1 Acetobacterales bacterium | reverse complement strand
GACAAGGGCCACGGCCGCGCCGGCCCGCGCTGCACTGCGCAGCCGCGTCATCAGAGTGAGGGCCTGACCCACATCCAGTGCCGCGCTCGCCTCGTCTGCCAAGATTACCGCAGGGTCCGGCGCCAGCACTGCGGCGGCCAGTGCCCGACCTCGCTCACCGCCGGAAAGCGAGGACCAGCGGCGCGACAGCAGCGCCTCCAGCCCATGTCGGGCGGCCAGCACGGCGGCCCCCTCAGTGGCCCCGCCACGCTCCAGCCCCAAATGCAACAGCTCGCGCACCGTATAGTCCCAATGCGGCTGGAAATGCTGCGGCAGGTAGCCCAGATGGCGAGCGCGTTCGCGGCCAGGCCAAGCGGCGATGTCGCGGCCCTGAAGCAGCACCTGGCCGTTGGAGGGGCGAAGCAGACCCGCCAGCATCCGCAGCAGGGTGGATTTGCCCGCCCCATTCGGTCCGATGATGCCGAGTAGCTCACCGGCACGCACATCCAGCGAAACGCCAGCGACCAATGACCGGCGGCCCGCGTCGAACCCAAGCCCAATCGCCCTGAGGACTATCTCAGCCACGACGTGCCTCCCGCAGCAGGATGAACAGAAAGAACGGCGCACCGACCAGCGCCGTGACCAGGCCGAGCGGGATCTCGGCCGGTGGCAGAATGGCGCGGGCGGCGCCGTCGCACAGCATGGCCAGGCCGGCACCGATGGCCGCAGCGCGCGGCAGCAACGCCGCATGGAGCGGCCCATGCGACCACCTCGCCAGATGTGGCGCCATCAAACCCACAAACCCGATCAGCCCGCCCCAGACGACACTCACCGCCACGACGAAAGCGCCCGCCAGGACTGCCAACGTGATGAAGCGGCGGGTGTCCAACCCGAAGGATTGCGCCATCGCCTCGCCCAGTCCCAGCAGATCCAGGCCGCGGGCCATGGAGCGGCATAGGATCAGCGCTGCCGCGCTTAATCCCGCCAGCAAAGCCATCTGCGGCCAGGATGGTGTCTGAACGCCGCCCAACGCCCAGGAAAGTACCGCCTGCAAGCTCACCGTCTCGTCGGAAAGCGCCAGCATGAGAAAGGATCGCACCGCGCCCAGCACGGCCGCCACCGCCACGCCGGCCAGCAGCAGCGAGGCCACGCTCTCCGCGCTGGCGGCCCGAGCCAGCGCCAGCACCGCCCAGGTGGCGCCCCAGGCACCAGCGAAGGCGAGCACTGGCAGTGCAATATTCACTGGCACCGGGAGCGCGACCAGCAGCGCAACCGTTGCGCCCACGGCGGCGCCTCCCGCCGAGCCGAGCAGATAGGGCTCAGCGAGCGGGTTGCGGAACACGCCTTGAAACACCGCGCCGCCCAGCGCCAGCAGCAGGCCGACGCAGCCCGCGGCCAGCACGCGCGGCAGGCGCCATTGCAGCAGCAGCTGCGCCACCGGCTGCGAAGGGTCTGCAGCCAGGCGCCACAGTTCCATCGGGGAGAGCGTTTCTGCGCCCAGCAGCAGCCCGGCGATCAACCCCAGCGGCGGCAGCAGCCAAGCGATCACGCCGCCACCGGATGCAGCAATCGCGACAGAGTTTCCACCCCATCCACCACGCGGGGACCAGGGATGAGAAACTGCGCGCGGCTCACCATCCGCACGCGTCCCTCGCGCACGGCGGAAAGGGTGTGAAAGCCGGTCCGCGCAGACACGGCCGCCGCCTGGTCTGGGCGGCCGGCTACCAGATAGAATGCCGGATCAGCGCGCAGGATGGCCTCGCCCGAAACGTGTGGCGGCCCGTTCGGCGACAGTCCTGGGAACACGCTGGCACCACCTGCCAGACGCACCGCGTCGAAGCTGTAGGTGCCCGGCCGGACAGTGCCAAAGACACCAGCGCCGGTGCTGGACGTCTCCATGAAGACGGGCACTGGGGGCCGGCCGGCAAGGCGTTGTGTCACCGCAAGCAGTCGCGCCTCCAGCCCTGCCACCAGGGCTTCGGACCGCGCCTCCAACCCCAGCGCCAGCCCAAACAGGCGAAGGTTTGAGAAGATTCGCGGCACGTTGCTGTGGGTGATGACCAAGGTGGGCACGCCGATGCGCGCCATCGGCTCCGTCAGGGCATGCGCCGCGTTGCGCGCCGGCGTCATGATCACGAGATCGGGTTGAAGCCGCGCGATGGCTTCAGCCGAGAAGCCGAGCCGCCCACCGACCACCGGCAGGCCCGCGACCTCCGGCGGGAAGCGCGTGAAGCTCTCGATG
>JBBRVI010000470.1:0-2240 GCA_038247025.1 Acetobacterales bacterium | reverse complement strand
GCCCAGCGCGCGCCGGTGCAATTGCTGGAATCCGGCCCCGCCGCCGGTGCATTGGCCGCCGCGCATCTGGCCGGAGCACACGAGCCACAGATTCTCGCCTTCGACATGGGCGGCACCACCGCCAAGCTCAGCGTCGTCGAGCATGGCGAGCCGGAAATCGTCTTCGGCTTCGAGGCAGCGCGCCAGGCGCGCTTCATCGAGGGAAGCGGACTGCCCATCCGCATCTCGGCGGTGGACCTCATGGAGATCGGCGCGGGCGGGGGAAGCATCGCGCGGCGGGACGCGATCGGCCTGCTCAAGGTCGGCCCCGACAGTTCCGGTTCCGAGCCAGGGCCGGCCTGCTATGGCCGCGGCGGGCAGGACGCGACGGTGACGGATGCGAACCTGTTGCTGGGTTACCTCGACCCCTCGCGCTTCGCGGGCGGCCGCCTGCCGCTGGACCGCGCGGCGGCGCAGGCCGCGATGGACCGCCTCGCGGCCCAACTCGGCATCACGGCCGAGGCCGCTGCCTGGGGCATTCATGAGGTGGTGACCGAAGCGATGGCGGGTGCCGCGCGCACCCATCTGGCTGAGCGCGGGCGCGACGCTTCGGGCTTCACCCTGGTCTGTACCGGCGGCGGTGGGCCGGTGCATGGCTACCACTTGGCGCGCAAGCTCGGCATCCGGCGCATGGTCATCCCGCCCGACGCGGGCGTGGCTTCCGCCATCGGGCTGCTGACCGCGCCCCCGCGCGTGGATCGCGTGGCGACCCTTGGCCGGCGCCTGCTGGCCTGGACAACCGCTGAGCTGGAAACTGCCTTCGCTGAACTTGAAACCGATGCGCGAGACGTGTTGGCCCGGGGCGGCTGGGCCGATGGCGTGACACAGACCGAACGCGTGGTGGATGCGCGCTGCGTGGGCCAGGGCGCGCATATGCCCGTGACCCTCCCACCCGCCCCCTGGCCGGCCGACGATTCCGCGCTGCATGTGCTGATCACCGAAGCCTTCCACGCCGCTTATCTGCAACGCTTCCGCCGGCCGCCGCCCCATGTCGCGATTGACCTTGTGCACGCACGGGTCGTTCTGCGCGGCACGAACCGAGAGATGGGCAGCAACCCCAAGCCGCGCTGGGAAGGCCCGGCCGAGACCCATCAGCGCGAAGTGCTCAGCGATGGCGTACGCGCCATGGCCGACATTTTCGCGCGCAGCGGCCTGCTGCCCGGCTTATCCGCGCCGGGACCAGCCCTCATTGAGGAAGCCGGCTCCACCCTCGTCATCGGCGCGGGCGGGCGCTTCACCGTGCTCGATTCCGGCAATATCCTGGTGGAACTGACATGAAACTCGACGCCGTGAAGCTCGAACTCGTCTGGACGCGGCTGATCTCAGCCGTGGATGAGGCGGCCAAAACCATCGTGCGCACGTCCTTCTCCACGCTGTCCAACGAGGCGAATGACTTCGCCTGCGTGCTGACCGATGCGCAGGCGCGTTCGCTCGCGCAGAACACCGGCTCCATCCCCAGTTTCATCGGCACGCTGCCCAATACGGTGCGCGCCATCCGCGAGGCCATCCCCGAGGCCGAGATGCGCCCAGGCGACATCTACATCACCAACAATCCCTGGATCGGCACGGGGCACCTCAATGATGTCTGCCTGGTGCGGCCGGTGTTTCATGGCGGAAGGATCGTGGCCTATGGCGCCACCACCAGCCATGTGCCCGATATCGGCGGGCGGCTGCGCAGCACCGAGGCGCGCGAGCTTTTCGAGGAAGGCTTCCACATCCCGCCCATGCGCCTGCTGCGTGATGGTGTGGTGGATGCCACGCTGATCCGACTGCTGCGCACCAATATCCGCACGCCCGACCAGACCGAGGGCGATATCTGGGCCCAGGCCGCGGCCGTGACCCTCATCGGAGACCGCGTGGTGGCGACGCTGGTGGATCATGGCCTGGCGGATTTCGACGCCGTGGCGAACGAGATCTTCGACCGGTCCGAAGCCGCGATGATCGCGCGTTTGCGCGCCGTGCCAGAAGGGACATGGAGCACGGGTTTCGAAACCGACGGCATGGCCCAGCCCTTCCACCTGACCGTGACGGTCATGCTGAAGGATGGCCAGTTGTTGGCGGATTTCACCGGCAGCAGCCCCCAGCAGCCGCGCTCGGTGAATTGCCCCTTCACCTATACCCGCGCCATGACCTGGTTCGTGCTCAAGGCCATGCTGCTGCCCGAACTGCCCAGCAATGAGGGTATTTTCCGTCCCATACGG
>JBBRVI010000469.1:0-2243 GCA_038247025.1 Acetobacterales bacterium | reverse complement strand
GGTACCTGATGCATGAATCGTTCGGCGTCACGATTTTCCTGTTGGGCATCACGCGAGTCACGTGGCGTTTCGCGCATCCGCCGCCGCCCCTGCCGGGCGCTGAACCGAGGGGTCTTCGCCTGCTTGCGTCCGGTACCCATTGGCTGTTGTATGCGTTGCTGCTGGTGATGCCGGTCACCGGCTACCTGATGGCAGGAAATGGTCGGCCGGTGCCGTTCTTTTTCGTGAATCTCCCGGGGTTGCCGAAGAACGATCCGCTGGGCGCCCTGGCCAATACCATTCACGTCTATTGTCAGTTCGTCGTCTATGCACTTGTGATCTTGCATGTCGCGGGAACGGTCTGGCACGTCGCCATCCGGCGGGACGGGCGGCTGGACCGCATGTTGCCGCCGCAGCGACCAGAGGGTTGATGGCCGTCACTCCCCGTCGAGCAGCGCGGCGAGGGTCATCATGGTTGCACCAAAGCCCGCAGGATCCGCCGCATCGAGCGGTTCGGCGCGCGGGTTGCCGCTCCATTTCGTCTGATGCTGTCGGGTCTAACGCCTCTGCATCGATCTCCACCGGAAAGACGCCAGGCCGCAGGCAGTGCCGGTCCAGGGCGAGATGATGGTCGTCCAGCCGCTGGGCCGCGAACAGCAAGCCAGCCGTGGCCGCGAAGTTATCGCGATCGAGAGCGGTCTGGAAGCCGGCAGACCAGCTGAAAGCAGCTCGCGGAGAACGATGCTTATACCGGGGGCGGCCGAGGCGGCGTCTGGCGCTGGAAAGCGCCGCTCCAGCCGAACCACAACCTACCCCGGCGCTCCATCATCTCCTGGAGGCAGACAGCGAGGCCGCCCGCCTGTCTGCCCTGGGCGCCAGCGTTCCCCCTGATCCGCGCCGGCATGCCGGCAGAATTCGGGCGCGCATCACCTTTTTCCTCTCGCACCCTCGTCACGGCACGACGAAAATCAAAAAATTAAAGCGGAATCCGCCGCCAAAGCGGATTCCTCTGGAATTCGCGATCATCGCCACCAGCCGATCGACATCTGGGGTTCGGCCTCTGTGTTGAAGCAGCCTGCCTGATTGCTTGACCGGACCGCCTATTTGGCCGGCGAGGCGCTCGGAGCCTCGTCGTCATTGTTGACCGGCGCGGGCGACATGCCGCCGCGCGGCTTGGGATTCTCGACGTAATCGATCGTCTGGCCGTCATAGATCTCGCCCTCGTTCCACGGACCACGATGATCTTGGCCCTGCGAAAGGTTGAACACGATGTTGACGGTGTCATCGGGCTGGATCGTTCCGAACATGGGATTGTCGAGCTTGCCCATACTGTCCAGCGCCTTCATGAACATGTTGGCATGGGTGATTTCGCGCGTCAGAAGATGCACGAGAACCTCGCGTGTCCCCTCGTCATCGCACCGCTTGATGAGCGCCTCGTAAGTCTGGCGCGCGCCAGCCTCCGCGGCGATGTTGCAGCGCAGATCGCGCACGACATTGCCGCCTTCCTGCACATAGGCCGCCGTCCAGGCGCTGCCCTGGCTATCGACGAGATGCGGCCCGATCCCCTTCATTTGAAACAGCGGTGCGTCGTATACCGGCGTCTGGTCGAGTTTCGCCGTGTGCTGCACGATGAGCTTCCCGACCATTTCGAGATGGCTGAACTCCTCTAACGCGATATCCTGGAGCATGTCGCGTATGCCGGCGTCTGTTATGTGGAATGACTGGACCCAGTATTGCAGGGCTGCGGTAAGTTCGCCCGTGGCGCCGCCGAACTGTTCAAGAAGGTATTGGCCGAACCGGGCGTCGGGGGTCCCGACATTGACCGGCATGATGGTCTCTTTACGGTGCAGAAACATACTGTGTCCTCCGGCCACGCGAAATGCGCGCCTCTCGTCATAGAACCGCGGGCATGGCCGCTGGTTGCCGAAGCACGTGGTGACTGCGTGGCTAGACGCTGGCGGTATGGAAAAGCCCTGTCGTGGAAGCGCCGATTTGGCACCGATTCGCCGCCTGCGCTCAGCGACGCGCGTTCTGAGACGCCTCTTGCCGAGACGGCTCGTCCCCCTGGCCCTCAATGCTTGTCAGGCCGTGGAAACTTTCCTTTTGTTCTGATATTGCATCGAATAAACAACTCACCGTGATCCAGGACAAAGGCGATGCTCTCGGGACGCATCGCAGTAAGGCGTGAGGCTGGGTCGCAAGTGTTCATCCTGTTGGCCATCTGTTCGGTTCTGGTGCCCCTACTAGGCGCTTTGGGCGCAGGC
>JBBRVI010000468.1:0-2244 GCA_038247025.1 Acetobacterales bacterium | reverse complement strand
GCTGCATGGCCCACTTTCCGACCGGCTGGGACGGCGGCCGCCGCTTTTCGCGGGGCTGGTGGTCTATATCGTGGCCTCTGCGCTTTGCGCGATGGCGACCAGCATGGATGCGTTGATTGCGTTGCGGCTGCTCCAGGCGCTCGCGGGTTGTGCGGGCATGGTGATCTCGCGCGCCGTGGTGCGCGACGTCGCGGATCAGATGGACCCCGTGCGCCTGATGGGCCGGCTGATGCTGGTGATGGGCGTGGCACCCATCCTCGCACCTCTGATCGGCGGCTATGTCGCGGCCTGGTTGGGCTGGCGCGCCATCTTCTGGTTCCTCGCGCTGATCGGCCTCGCGGCTTTGCTGCTCTGCATGGCCTTTCTGGAGGAAAGCCTCCCAGAGGAGCGGCGTCGGCGCGTCCCTCTCCTCGCGGTGCTGCGCAGCTACGCATCGCTTCTGGCCAATGCGCGCTTCATGGGGGTGGCCCTGGCCTCGGGCTGCGCCATCTGCGGCATGTTCGCCTATATCGTGGGCTCGCCCTTCGTCTTCATCGAACTCAACGGCGTGGCGCCTGAGCATTATGGCTGGCTGTTTGGCGCCGCGGCGCTGGGCTTTGTTGCTGTCTCCCAGCTCTCAGCCGGGCTTGCCAACCGCTTCGGGCGGGAGGTTGTCTTCACCCTGACCATAGCGGCCCTCGCCGCGTGCGGGGTCTTGCTCATCCTGCTCACCTGGCTCGCGGCACCCTTCTTTGCCGGCTACGCGATGATCTTCCTGTATGTCTCGCTGCTCGGCATCGCCCTGCCGCTCGGGACGATCATTGCCATTACCCCCTTCGGGCATATGGCGGGAACGGCCTCCGCCCTGCTGGGCACGCTGCAATTCGGCATGGGTGCCGTCAGCGGCGCGCTGATCTCCGCCCTGCATGATGGAACCGCGATGCCGATGGCGATCACCATCGGCATCGCCGGAAGTGCGGCGCTGGTCGCCCGGATCAGCCTGCGGCGTTGATCGCCCGCCAGAGCTTCTCCGGCGTCACCGGCATGTCCAGGTGGTTGACGCCGAGCGGGCGCAACGCATCCACCAGGGCGTTCATCACGGCGGGCATGCTGCCGGCGCAACCGGCCTCGCCGCAGCCCTTGGCGCCGAGCGGATTGGTCGTGCAGGGTACGGGGTGGCTGACCACGCCAAAATTCGGCAGGTCATCGGCGCGCGGCAGGCCGTAATCCATGAAGCTGCCCGACAGAAGCTGGCCTTCCTCGGAGTAGGAGACTTGTTCATGCAGGATCTGACCAATGCCCTGGACAATGCCGCCATGCGCCTGGCCCGCGACGAGAAGCGGGTTCACGATCACGCCGAAATCATTGACCGAGGTGTAGTTCACGATGCGCGTGAGCCCCGTCTCGGGGTCGATTTCCAGCTCGCAGACATGGCAGCCATTGGGGTATGCCTGCGGGGCCTGGTCAAACACATGCTGCACATCCAGCGAGGCAGGCACTTCGGATGGCAGGGAATGGCTCTCCCGCAATTTGGCCGCGAGATCCATGATTCCGATGCCGCGATCCGTGCCGGCAATGGTGAAGTTGCCCGCCTCGAATTCGATATCGGCGACCGAGGTCTCCAGCACGTATGAGGCGGCGAGCTTGCCCTTCTCGACGACCAGCGCCGAGGCCTCGATAATGGCAGCGCCAGAGGCCATGAGCGACTTCGACCCACCCGTGCCGCCCCCGGCCACCAGCTCGTCGGAATCGCCCTGGAGCAGGCGCACGCTTGCGAAGGGCACGCCGAGATACTGGTGCAGCACCTGGGCGAAAGCCGACCAGTGCCCCTGCCCGTAATCCAGCGTGCCGGTGATGATGGTGACGGTGCCGTCCTTCTCGAATCGGATACCGCCCTGCTCCTTGGCCGGAGGCGCGGTGCATTCCAGGAAATTGCCGATCCCGATGCCGCGCAATTTGCCGCGTGACTTGGCCTCAGCACGGCGGGCTTCGAAGCCCGGGTAATCCGCCGCCTTCAGCGCCTCATCCAAAATGACCGAGAATTCGCCGCCGTCATAAACACTGCCTGAGGGCGCGGCATAGGGCATCTGCGCGGGCGTGATGTGGTTGAGTTTGCGCAGCGCGATGGAGGATTTGCCCATGGCATGCGCGGCCTCCTCGATGAGGCGCTCCATGAAGTAATTACCCTCCGGCCGGCCCGCGCCGCGATAGGCGGAAACGGGCGTCGTGTTGGTCAACATGCAGCGCGTGCGCACTTCGATCAGC
>JBBRVI010000467.1:0-2245 GCA_038247025.1 Acetobacterales bacterium | reverse complement strand
TGATATGTCCGAATACATGGAGCGGCACAGCATCAGCCGGCTGATTGGCGCACCACCGGGGTATGTGGGCTTCGATCAGGGCGGCTTGCTGACCGATGGCATTGATCAGCACCCCCATTGCGTGCTGCTGCTCGATGAGATCGAGAAGGCGCATCCGGACCTGTTCAACATCCTGCTGCAGGTCATGGATCATGGGAAGTTGACGGACCACAACGGCAAGACTGTGGATTTCCGCAATGTCGTTCTCATCATGACCACCAATGCCGGCGCGGCCGATATGCAGAAGTCGGCCATCGGCTTCGGCAGCCCCGTGCGCACCGGTGAGGATGAGGAGGCGGTGAAGCGCATGTTCACCCCCGAGTTCCGCAATCGCCTTGACGCCGTGATCCCCTTCGCTGGCCTTTCGCCCGAGATTGTGGCCCAGGTTGTCGAGAAGTTCGTGATGCAGCTGGAGGCGCAACTTGCCGACCGCAATGTCACCATCGAGTTGTCCTCCGGTGCGAAGGAATGGCTGGCTGAACGCGGCTATGAGCCACTTTACGGTGCGCGGCCGCTGGCCCGCGTCATTCAGGAGTTCATCAAAAAGCCTCTCGCCGAGGAACTTCTCTTCGGCAGGCTGGTGAAGGGGGGCGCCGTGAAGGTCAACCTCGTGGATGATGCGCTTAGCTTCGACATCGCCGAGACGCCCGTCGCCGCCCTGCCGAAGCCGGAAGGCGATGGCGAGGCGGAGAAGGAACCGGAAGCGACGGCAGAATAATTCGCACTCCATGCTTGTGAACTGGGCCTCTTTGGGAAACCATCGGGGCCCTTTTCATGCGAGGAACATTCAAGATGACAACCGACACGCGCATCGAGGATTGGGACGGCTACAGCGCCGGGCTGCGGGAACGCGGCAAGGAGCTCTCGGCCCTGCATCCCGAGCTGATGAAGGGCTTCGGCGCCCTCTCACGCGGGGCCTCCAGCACGAAGCATCTGGACGCGAAGACTCGCGAATTGATTGCACTCGCCGTTGCAGTCACCACGCGCTGTGAGGGCTGCATTGACGCGCATGCGCGCAAGGCGCGAGCTGCTGGAGCCACGAAGGAGGAAGTGGCCGAGGCCCTGGGTGTGGCCATCGCGCTGAACGCCGGAGCAGCGCTTACGTATTCCCTGCATGTGCTGGATGCGATGGATGGTGCGGGAGGCTGAACAGGCAGCTGCGGGGATTATCCCAGCCGCGCGGCGGACCCTCCAGGATTGAGAACAAAGCGAATAACCGCCTCACGCACTGTGTCATCGGCGAGGCCCAGCGCTCGCGTCGGATCGGCGAATGCAGTGATCACACCAAAATGGCCCATACCCGGGCGAACGACATGCTGGACTGACACTCCAGCCTCCCGGGCCCGGGCAGCGAGAATATTCGAATGATAGGGGCCGACGACCGTGTCGGCCTCACCATGGATCAGCAGGAGCGGTGGCGTTTGCCCGGCGCGAAGGGGCTGTGGCGCGGCCTGTACACGCGGGAGGCCGGAAAAGATGCCAGGCGACCCCACTTCCGCGGCAGCGAAGTCATAAGGGCCAGCAAGGCCGATGAAGCCATGGACGAATTGCTGGCTGCCCCAGCGCGCATCCAACGCCACGCAGGCGGCGTTGAACGCGCCGGCGGAGTGTCCCATGAGGACCAGGCGCCTCCTGGGCTCCAGCGCCGCAAGGTGGCGGACGGCAAGTGCCGTATCCTCGACGAAATCGGGGAACCGCGATTCGGGCCATAGCCGGTAATCGGGGATTGCAACAAGGCAACCTTGCCGCGCCAGCGGCAGGGCCACGAAAGCGTATTGCCTGCGCTGCCCCGAGCGCCAGCCTCCGCCATAGACAAAAACCACAAGAGGCGCCTCGGGCGGGAGGTTGGCAGGGCGGTATAGGTCAAAGCGATGGCGCGGCAGGGGACCGAAACTCTGGGCCTCAATTTGCGCCACGTCACGAGACGACGTTAATGAAGTGGCGATGTCCGTAGCGGAACACCCCGCTAGGAGCGGGGTGGCAGCGAGAAGCGCACGGCGCGGCAGGCGGGACTGTTTCATGAGGACAATACGCGGAAGCCTGCCGCGCGGATGCGAAAGTCTTACGGCAAAAGCGCGTGTCCATGGATTGACCATCCCGGTCATCGCCTCTAATCCCCCCCTCGCTTGTCCCGTTCGTCTAGAGGCCTAGGACACCAGCCTTTCACGTTGGCAGCACGGGTTCGAATCCCGTACGGGACGCCACT
>JBBRVI010000466.1:0-2250 GCA_038247025.1 Acetobacterales bacterium | reverse complement strand
TACAGCGTGTCGAAGACGCAATAGGCGTGGGTGGTGACGATGGTGGTCGGGTTGAAGATGGGGTCCAACACGGCCAGGGCCGCCTGCGGCATGAAGCGCAGCGTGCGGGTGCGGGCCGTTTGTGCCATGGCGGGGGTAGCGGCGGCGGCACCGGAAAGGGCGAGAAAGCTGCGGCGGTCCATCCAAAATCCTCCGTGCGGCGCGGCGGAGGCGAAAGACGGGCTGACCCCATGACGGAGCGAAGCACCATTCCCTCCGCCGGTCCGAACCGGATCAGGTTTAAGGGTTCGCGGAATGCATCCCGCCTCTCAGCCCAGCGTCAGGGCTCACCCAGGTGTTGAGGCTTCATGCGCCGGGACAGGGGGCATGGCAAGTCTGGCGGCTGTTCTACCCCGTCAGCGCGGCCGCCAGTTCCGGTGAAAGTCCAACGCTCGGCGCGATGCTGCCCAGCATGCGCGCAGCCACCGCAGTCTCGGCTGCTTCAATGGCGCAGCGCAGACCGTCCAGCACAGGGACGGGCAGCACCGGCTGCAACAGAGCATCCAGCCCGACCAGCCCTGCCCCGCCCAACAGGATGACGCCGGCGCCGCTTGCGATCTCCCCGCGCGCAGTTTCGACCAAGAGGCCCGCGGCGCGCTCTGGATCACGCGCGATCATGTCGCCCGTGGGGGGAATGGCGGCCACGCTCACGCGGCCCGGGCCATGGCCACGCAGCAGGAAGAACTCCTCCAGCATCGGCACCCAGGCCGCCCCGCCCGTCAGCACCGACACACGCGGAGCCAGGCGCAGCGCTGCGAGGATGGCGCTGTCCGCCATGCCGATGATGGGGATGGGGAATGACTCGCGTGCCGCTTCCAGCCCGGGGTCGCCAAAGCAGCCAATGATGGCGGCGTCGTAGCCAGCGGGGTTCTCCCGTCCGATCAGCGCCGCCAGCGTGTCCAGCACCGCATGCGCGGCCACGGCAGCCGCCGCGCGTGAGGCGATGTAGCGCGCGCCAAATCGCGCCGTGGCGGGGACGATCTCATGGGCGCACATGCGCCGCGCGCCCAAGGCCATCCGCTCGGTGATCGTGGAGTCGGTGTTGCCGTTGAGGAGGAGAAGCTTCATCGGCGTGCAGTTCTGCCGCTCCCTTGGGCAAAGGCAAGGGGGGCAGGGGCGAATAGACCAAGCGTTCCGCTTGCCCGGAGGGGTCGGCTGGGCGCTAAATGCGGGCAGAGGAAACGCAAACAGGGATTATAGACATGCGATTTCGCCATCTTCTCCTGGCCGCGGTTTTGCCGCTCAGCCTGGCCACCACGGCCCCCGCGCAAGCTCAGGGCACGCTGCGCATCGGCATGACCGCGGCCGACATCCCGCTGACCCATGGCCAGCCGGATCAGGGCTTCGAAGGCAACCGCTTCACTGGCATCCCACTCTACGACGGGCTGACCACCTGGGACCTCTCCCGCGCTGACCGCGCCTCGACCGTGATCCCCAACCTAGCCACCGAATGGGCGGTGGATGCGACGGACCGCACGCGCTGGGTGTTCCGCCTGCGCCCGGGCGTCGTCTTCCATGATGGCAGCCCCTTCAACGCCGATTCCGTGATCTGGAATGTCCGCAAGGTGCTGGATCGCGAGGCCCCGCATTTCGACCCCCGCCAGGTGGGCGTCACCGCCACGCGCATGCCCACCCTGCGCCGCGCCGAAAAGATCGACGACATGACGGTGGCGCTGATCACCAGCGAGCCCGACAGCCTGCTGCCGATCAACCTGACCAACCTTTTCATGGCGAGCCCTGCGCATTGGGCAGCGCTGCGCGCGCGCAATCCGAGTGCCGAGGCCACCTGGAACGCCTTCGCCGCCAACCCCTCGGGCACCGGCCCCTTCCGCCTGACGCGCCTCGTGCCCCGTGAGCGCGCCGAAATGGCCCGTAACGACGCTTATTGGGGCGAAAAGGCGAAGCTGGACCGCATCGTCCTGCTGCCCATCCCCGAGGCTTCGGCCCGCACGGCGGCGCTGCTTTCGGGCCAGGTGGATTGGATCGAAGCGCCCTCGCCCGATGCGGTGCCGCAGCTGCGTTCGCGCAACATGCAGATCGCCTCCAACCCGCAGCCGCATGTCTGGCCCTGGCAGCCCTGCTTTCTGCCCTCCTCGCCGCTTTCCGATGTGCGGGTGCGCCGGGCGGTCAACCTGGCGATCGACCGCGAGGGCCTTCGCACGCTGCTGGGCGGCATGATGCAGCCGGCCATCAGTACTTTCTCGCCCACGC
>JBBRVI010000465.1:0-2251 GCA_038247025.1 Acetobacterales bacterium | reverse complement strand
CAGCCCGACGATGGCGATGGTTGTTTTTTCCATGGACCGCTCTATCCCGTTGATATTCCCGAATTTCCGCCCGCTTTGATTAAAGTTCTCAGCACTACTTTTCGCTTTTTGGGGCCGGTTTGTCCAGCATTTTGCGAAGCTCGTGTGGTTTCCGGAGGAACTTGCGAAATGGAATCGTTCGAACTGGCTTGAGTCAAATCGCCCGTCAAGCAAATCCTTACCCCAGCAGAACGGGGGTTTTTCGTCCCAACCCGCTCCGAACCCGCAAAATCGGGCTTTTCTTACCCCAAAATCAGTCTCGGTACAATAAAAAAGTGGAAAAGTTCCCATCTTCGTGTAGCATCAATTATCTTAACGATCGACGCACACGAGCCAAGGACTCTCCCACTCATGACCAGCTTACCACAACCCGCCCTGTTTTCATGGAAAGAAGTTGCGGCCACCGGCGAAATTTCTCGCCTGACCCGCCTGTTGGACGTGTTACCCGACACCGACCTGCTCGCCGCACTGCAAGCCGAGCGCGCCGGCAAGCGCAACGATTACCCGCTGGCGGCCCTCTGGCGCGCGCTGCTGGCCGGCGTGGTCTTCGGCCATCCCTCGCTGGCCTCGCTCAGCCGCGAGCTGGCCCGCAACGGCCAACTGCGCGACCTGTGCGGCTTCGACCCGCTGCGCGGCGACCGGGCCGTCCCGCCCGCTTACGTCTGGACGCGCTTCATCATCAAGCTGCTGCGCCACCAGGCCCCGATCGACGCCATGTTTGAGGAACTGGTGGGGCGCCTGAGCGCGGCGCTGCCCGGCTTCGGCCGCGACCTGGCCATCGACGGCAAGGCCATCGGCGCCTGGAGCCGGCTGGACCCCGAGGCCAGCGAGGGCTTCAAGAACTACGAGGGCGAGGACGCCCAGGGCGAAGCGCTGCAGAAGATCCAGAAGTGGTTCGGCTACAAGCTGCACCTGATCGTGGATGCCAACTACGAGCTGCCCGTGGCCTTCGAACTCAGCGGCGCCAAGGAGGCCGAGAGCCCGCGCCTCTTGCCGCTGCTCGAAGGCCTGATGGAGCGCCACCCCGAGCTGGAGATCGCCAGTATGTCGGCCGATCGCGGCTACGACGACGGCCAGGACAAGGCCGCCCTTTACGACGATCACGCCATCGTGCCGCTGATCGATACGCGCGACCTGCACGGCGGGCGGATGCTGCCGCTGGACGAGCAGCATCACGATACGATCTACTTCAGCCCCACCGGCGAGGTCGCCTGCAAGGTGGATCCCTTCGAGCCCGAGCCGGCCAAGGCCTTCGCGGCGATGCAGTTCATGGGGTTTGAAAAGGAGCGGGGCACGCTCAAGTTCCGCTGCCCGGCCGCGGCCTTTGGGCTGGAGTGCAAAAACCGCGAGGCCTGCCACTGCGCCCCGGCCGTGCGCGAGGGCGAGTATGGGCGGGTGGTGCGGGTGCCACTGTCGCGCGAACGGCGGATTTTTCTGCCGCTGCACCGCCACAGCCAGGGCTTTGCCAAAGGCTACGCCAAGCGCACGGCGGTGGAGCGGGTCAACGCCCGGATCGACCAGGTCTACGGCTTCGAGCGCCACTTCATTCGGGGCAAGAAAAAGATGCGGCTGCGGCTGGGTCTGGCTCTGTTGGTGATGCTGGGGACGGCACTGGCCTGGGTGGAGGCGGGGCAGGTGCAAAACGTGCGCTCGCTGCTCAAGGCGGCCTGAGGCGGCGTTAAGATTTCGGGCACAACCAAAGAGCGGGTGAAACTGCGGCGCGCGGGCCACGGTCGTGGGAGAGGTTATGGCCTGGCATCGCCGGGAGGCGCGCAGGAGCGCGACCGGAGCGACGGCAAGGGGTTTGGTGCCGGCCCGGGTCCGGGCGGCACGGACGAAAATGTCGTTTTGCAAAGCGGGGGCGAAAACGCGAGGCTGAAGGGTGCGGCGCAAAAATACAGACGAGAGGAGTCTTCGTATGGGCGTGACGCCGTGATCGCGCGTCAATCCAAGACGCGAGATGTGTTTTCGCCCTGGGAAAGTTGCGAATTTTCATTTCGCAACTGTCTCCGGCGCGGCCGTTGGGGCGGTTGAGCGGGCGCGATTCGGGGTCCTCAATCCCCGCGCGGCTCGATTTCCAGTTTGGCCCCCAGGCGAAGCAAATCTTCAAAAAAATCGGGGTAGGATTTGGCGATGTGTTCGGCGCGGGCGATGGTCAGGCCTCGCGCGCAGCGCAGGCCGACGATGGCCAGCATCTGGGCGACGCGGTGGT
>JBBRVI010000464.1:0-2255 GCA_038247025.1 Acetobacterales bacterium | reverse complement strand
GCCGTGGGTCGTATGGACGACTTCGGGGTGGAACTGCGTGCCGTAGAAGCGCCGCGCCGTGTCGGCGATCACCGCATACGGCGCGCCGGGCGATTTCGCGATCACGGTGAAGCCCGGCGCCATTTCGGCGACATGGTCCCCGTGGCTCATCCAGACCTGTTCTGCTTCGCCCTCAAACAGTCCATCGAGGAATGGATCCGCCTTCACACGTTCGATGAACGCTCGGCCAAACTCGCGGCTGGTGCCACCTTCGATCCGGCCGCCCAGCTGGTGCATCATCACCTGTTGGCCGTAGCAGATACCTAGCACCGGAATTCCGGCCTCGAAGATCGCTCTGTCTGCCATTGGTGCATCGTCCCAATAGACGCTCGAAGGCCCGCCCGAGAGTACGATCGCCTGCGGCCCATAGGCCTCCAGGAAGGCCGCATCGACCTTGTTGAACGGATGGATTTCGCAATAGACGCTGCTCTCGCGCAGGCGCCGGGCGATAAGCTGCGTGACTTGGCTGCCGAAGTCGACGATCAGGGCGCGTTGGTGGCGTGTCTCGGTCATGCGGCGCCTTAGCCCGGCGAACAGGATCCGTCCACATCTTAGCACCTTGACCAGCAGGCCTTGTGCCGGTTTGCTCGCACAATGATGTCACCTGAAGCACTCAAGGACCGCAAACGCCTCGCGTTCGATGCGGCCCGCGCTGGAAAATTGGACGAAGCGGAGGCTATCCTGCGCGGCCTGCTCGACGCAGACCCGCGTGACCTAGGTGTGCTGCTATTGCTGGGAGACGTCGTTTTCAGCTCCGGCAATCGAACAGAGTCCGGTCAGGTTTACAAGTCCGCGCTCGCCGTTGCCCGCGAAGCCCAGCCCGCAGCGCTGCAGGCCTTCGCACAGGCTCTGGCGCGCGCGGAAGAGCGGCTGGCCGGGTTCTCGACAGAGTACGCTGCCTACATCGACACCATTGTTCCGCCAGCCGAGCGGTCCGGCCGGTTCAGCGAGTCGGTCGACATCCTGACCGGGCGTACACCGATCTATCTCCAGCAACCGCTGAAGTTCTACTTCCCCGGTCTGCCCCAGCAGGCCTTCTATCCGCGTGAGGCATTCCCCTGGGCGCAGGCACTGGAGGCGCAGACGCCTGCCATTCGTAACGAGCTGTTCCGCGTGATGCAGGTCGACGGCCAGTTCGCACCCTACCTTGAGAGCGCCGGTGACGGAGCTCAACAGCGCACTCACAGACTCGTTGGCAGTTCGGACTGGAGTGCGTTTTACCTCTGGAAGGATGGCCAGCGGGTGGAGCGCAACTGTGACCTCTGTCCGGTGACCGCCGCGGCCATCGCAAAGCTCCCACTGGATTTTCTGGAGGGCCAGGCCCCATCGGTCCTGTTTTCGATGCTGAAACCCGGCGCGCATATTCCGCCGCATCATGGGCTCATCAACACGCGGCTGATCTGCCATCTGCCCCTGCTGGTGCCCGGTCCGTCCTGGCTGCGTGTTGGCGCGAAGCGTCATTACTGGCGCGAGGGCGAACTCGTCATATTCGACGATAGCATCGAACACGAAGCCAAGAACGAAGCGGCAGAAACCCGCGTCGTGCTGTTGTTCGACGTTTGGCGGCCCGAACTGACGGCCGCTGAGCGCGACCAGGTCACGCGCCTGCTGGGGTCAATCCGGCTCGCTGCAGAAACCCAGAACGGGCACTAGGCCCGGCGTTCCAGCAGCGCGAAGAAGAAGCCATCCGTGCCCGCGCGGCGCGGCGTGAGACGCACACTGCCCGTCGGTCCGCGGAATTTGCGCACGACGTCAGCCCCATGCGGCGTCAGCGCGCCGGAGGCGATGGCAGCCTCGGCGGCGTCGCGTTCCACGAAGTGCGGAGCGGTGGCGAGGAACTCCGCCACGCGGTCCTCGTCTTCCTCGATCAGGAAGCTGCACGTTGCGTAGAGCAGCCGGCCACCTTGCTTCACGTAAGTCGAGGCAGCTTGCAGTATCTCCCGCTGGTCCTGCATACGTTTCTGGAGCTGGGCGGGTTTCACGCGCCATTTCGAATCCGGACGGCGCCGCCAGGTGCCGGTGCCCGTGCAGGGAGCATCGACGAAGACTAGGTCCATCTGTCCGATGAGCGGCCCCAGCGCATTACCCTCGCTCGGGTGCACCAGTTGCACATTCTGCGCGCCGGAACGCTTCAGGCGCGGGACAAGCGCGGAGAGGCGCTTGCCGTCGATGTCATAGGCGTGAATCTGTCCCTCGTTTGCCATCTGCGCGGCGAG
>JBBRVI010000463.1:0-2256 GCA_038247025.1 Acetobacterales bacterium | reverse complement strand
TGCCGGTGCGCGGCAAGCTCTCCGTGAAGATCACGCGGCGGGGGTATTTATAGGGCGCGATTTCCGCCTTCACATGATCCTGCAAGGCTTTGGCCATGATGTCGTCCTCGGCGAAACCCTCATGCAGCACCACATGGGCGGTCACGAGCATTCCGCGCTCGGGATCGGGCGTGCCCACCACCGCGCATTCGCGCACGGCCGGATGCGTCAGCAGCGCCACTTCCACCTCGGGGCCGGCGATGTTGTAGCCCGAGGAGATGATCATGTCGTCGCTGCGGGCCTGATACCAGAAATAGCCATCGGCATCCTGGATGTAGGTGTCGCCGGTGATGTTCCAGCCGTGCTGCACATATGTGCGCTGGCGCGGATCATCGAGGTAGCGGCAACCCGTGGGGCCGCGCACGGCCAAACGCCCTGGCGTTCCGCGCGCGGCCTCGTGGCCCGCTTCATCCAACACGCGCGCCTCATAGCCTGGCACGGGCAGGCCGGTGCTACCCGGGCGGATCGCCTCCTCCGGTGCCGCGATGAAGATGTGCAGCATTTCCGTGGCACCAATGCCGTCCATCAGCTTGAGCCCCGTCCTCTCCTGCCACAGGTCGAAGATTGGCTTGGGCAGAGCCTCCCCGGCCGAGACGCATTTGCGCAAGGACGAGATGTCAAACCCATGCGCATGCTGCGCCATGGCGCGATAGGCGGTGGGGGCGGTGAAGCAGATGGTGGCGCCATGGGTCGCGATGGCGGGCAGCAAATCCTCAGCCGCCGCGCGCTCCAGCAGAATGGCGGTGGCCCCCACGCGGAAGGGAAAAAGCACGAGGCCGCCAAGCCCGAAGGTGAAGGCAAGCGGCGGCGAACCTATGAAGCGGTCCTCCGCATTCGGCTTGAGCACGCGGGCCGAATAGGCGTCACAAATCGCCAGCATGTCGCGGTGGAAATGCATGGTGCCCTTGGGCTCGCCCGTGGTGCCGGAGGTGAAGCCGATCAGGCAGGTATCATCCGCGGCGCTGTCATGGGCGGTGAATTCCGTGCTGGCTGCAGCGCAGCGGGCTTCGAGGTCGCCCTCGCCCCAAAGAATGACATGACGCAGTTCTGGCGCATCGGCGCGGCGCATTTCCTTAGCCAGGCGCGCGTCGCAAAGCGCATGCGTGATGCGCGCCTTGCGGCAGATTTCACCGATCTCCTTGGCGCGCAGCAAGGGCATGGTGGCGACGACAATGCCGCCCGCCTTCAGCACGGCGAAATAGGCGGCGACCATCCATGCATTATTGGCCGAGCGCAACAGAACACGGTTGCCGGGCACCAGGCCCAGCTCCTCCACCAGCACATTCGCGATGCGGTTCACCCGCGCGGCAAGTTCCCCATAGGTCAGCGTCTCAGCCGGCGTGATCAGCGCCGGATGATCGGCGCGGGTGGCGAGGTTGGCATCCAGCAGCGCGCTCGCGCAGTTCAGGCGGGGCGGGTTGGGGATGGGCAGGAAATCGGGCCATTCCTCGCGTGGGGGAAGGTGGTCGGCCGCGAAGCTGTCCATGCTCACATCCTGTCCCGCTCGGCCCGCGCGATGATGACGCGCTGGATTTCGGACGCGCCCTCATAGACGCGCAGCGCCCGCACCTCGCGCGTGAGCAATTCGGGCGGCGCGTCGCGCACCACGCCGAGGCCGCCATGCAACTGCGCACAGGCATCGGCGATGCGCCCGGCGGCTTCGGTAGCGTGCAGCTTGGCCATGCTGGCCTCACGCGAGACGCGGGGCGTGCCCTGATCCTTCAACCAGGCGGCGCGATAGACGAGCAGCGCGGAGGCTTCCACATCCAGCGCCGCATTGGCGATGGCGGCCTGGGTCATCTGCTGATCGAACAGCGGCGCGTTGAAGAGGTGGCGCGTGGTGGCGTGCTGCATCAGCAGATCAAGCCCGCGCCGCGCAAAGCCAAGTGCCGACGCGCCAACCGTGGCGCGGAACACATCGAGCGTGGCCATCGCGACTTTGAACCCATCGCCCGGCGCGCCAATGCGATGCGTGTCGGGCACGCGCACGCCCTCGAAGCGCAGGCGCGCCAGCGGGTGCGGGGCGGAGACCTCAATGCGTTCGGCGGTGATCAGGCCGGGCGCATCGAAGGGCACCCAGAATGCGGTGAGGCCGCGCGCGCCAGGAGCCTCGCCGGTGCGGGCAAAGACCACGTAACTGCCGGCGATGCCGCCATTGCTGATCCAGGTTTTCTCACCGTCCAGGCGCCAATGGGCGTTGCCGTCGCGGATTGCCGT
>JBBRVI010000462.1:0-2257 GCA_038247025.1 Acetobacterales bacterium | reverse complement strand
CGAGCTGCTGAACGGGGAGCTGTTCTACAGTCTCGCCGAGGCGAGGATCGTCATCGAGAGTTGGCGACAGCACTACAACACACAGCGCCCGCACTCGAGCCTCGGCTACAAACCGCCAGCACCGCACGCCCTGCTTTGGCCTGCCGAGCAGCGCACATCAACCATAGCCGCCAAGCCCACCATGCATTAGATTTGAACCGGGCCACCAAATGGGGGCAGGCCAGCCGCTTACGGACGACCTGGCGAATTCCGCGCTTGTCTTTAGAGCTCTTGCCATGGTTCCCGGGGATTTTTGCGAGGAGTGTGACGAAATCCGCGCAGAGTTGTTCGGTGATTTCATCACCACCGATAAAGTCCTCGAAGAGCGAGGCGGAGCCAAAAAAATTTTCGGACTGGCCGGCGACGAATGCCTTGCCAGCTCCCTCGTCACAGGACTCGACTTTGCGAAGGCAGGCGTAGCTCTCCGCCCGCCGGCGGATGTAGCGGTTCGCCAGGTCCTTGAACGCGACCGCCGCTCTGGCGATGGGCTCGCGTGTCGCGGGGTCGATGCCCTTGCGCTTGCAGGCGTCGTGATAGGCCTCTGTCATCGCGTCCATGCCGGCGCGCATCGCCCAGAAATGTTCGATGGTTTCGTCGGCGTCAGGCGGACCATACCAGCCGCGCGCCTCGGCCTCAGCCTCGAGGGCGACCCGGAACACTGGATCATCCATCGGGTCCAGGGCCTGTTTCCGGGCCGCCGCGTCCAGCTCGATTTCCGCCCGTAACTTTGCTTTCGCCGACATGTTCGCCGCCGCGATCCTGTCCATCGCCTCGACCCAGGCGCGGACGGTCGCCGGCGTCGGGCCGAGCGGCAGGGCTACGGCTACGCGAGCGGCACGTCTCTGTGCTTCGACGCGGTCCCGCGTCCTCAACGAAACCTCTATTCGGGGAGATGTTGCCGAGGTCTTAACGCGCAGCCAAAACAATGAACCGCGTTCCGAGAGTCGGAGTTCGTGGGACAGTCGGTGGGACATTTCGTGGGAGCCCCCTGAAATCAATGCGTAAGTCATTGATTTAATTGGGATGGCTGGGGCGGGAGGATTCGAACCTCCGAATGACGGTACCAAAAACCGTTGCCTTACCGCTTGGCGACGCCCCAAGCGGATCCGTCGTATCGCCGGCGATCGCGGACCGCAAGATCAAATGATCGATTGGCAACGCCGAGCTGACAGAGGTGGCTCGGGAATCTGGTGAGACCGGCGCCGGAAAAATCGGCCACGGAACCTCTTGGGTTTTCCGGGCGGGGGTGCTGTAAAACCCCGCTAGTGGATTGGCTGGGACAGAAGAGTCCCGTTTTGGGATTCCCATTGACACCTGTACGTGCGAGTCTGCGGCATGCGCACAGGAATATCCATCAGCCTCGTCAAGCCCGACCGTCAGCTGCTCGAAGCCCTGGTCGCCGACCGCAACACGGCGCAGAAGCATGTCTGGCGCGCCCGGATCGTGTTGCTGAGCGCCGACGGCGTCGGCACGAACGCGATCATGGCGGCGACCCGGCACGTCGAAAACCACGGTCTGGCGCTGGCAGGCGCGCTTCATGGCCGAAGGCGTCGAGGGCCTGCTGCGCGACAGGACCCGGCCGCCCGGCCGGGCGCCGGTGGCCGTCGATCGGGCGGCCGCCATCGTGGCGATGACGCTGAAGCCGCCGCCCCATGAGGCGACGCACTGGACCGGGCGCGCCATGGCCGATGCGGTCGGCCTCGCCGTCTCGACGGTGCAGAAGATCTGGAAGGCCCACGGCCTTGCGCCGCATCGCTGGCGCAGCTTCAAGCTCTCCAACGATCCCGCCTTCGCCGAGAAACTCCATGCCGTTGTCGGACTCTACGTCGCTCCACCCGCCCACGCCGTGGTGCTCAGCATCGACGAGAAGTTGCAGATCCAGGCCCTTGACCGCACCCAGCCAGGCCTGCCGCTGAAGAAGGGACGCGGCGCCACCATGACCCACGACTACAAGCGCCACGGCACGACCACGCTGTTCGCCGCGCTCAACGTGCTCGACGGCACGGTGACGGGTCGAAACATGCAGCGCCACAGGCATCAGGAGTTCATCCGCTTCCTCAACGCGCTGGAGCGCGACATCCCGGCGGGCAAGACCGTCCACGTCATCCTCGACAACTACGCCACCCATAAGCACGCCAAGGTCAGGGCGTGGCTGGACCGGCATCCTCGCTGGACATTCCACTTCACGCCCACCTCCAGTTCCTGGCTCGACGCAGGG
>JBBRVI010000461.1:0-2257 GCA_038247025.1 Acetobacterales bacterium | reverse complement strand
GGAGGTTTCTACAGCAAAAACGCGCCGTCCACCGCCCCCACCCCGTAACGCTTTGCGACTTGCCCAGGCTGCGGCATAACGCGCGCAATCTGGAGGAACGCCATCATGCATCGTCGCACCCTGCTGGGCTCCGGCCTCGCATTCGTCGCTGCGCCCGCCCTGGCGCAGGAGGCCTTCCCGGCGCGGCCGATCCGCCTGCTGCTGGCCTTCGCGCCGGGCGGCGGGACGGATCTGATCGCGCGCACCATCGGCAATGCCATGGGCCCGGCGCTGGGCCAGACGGTGGTGGTGGAGAACCGCCCCGGTGCCGGCGGCAACATCGCCACCGAACAGGTGGCCTCGGCGCGGCCGGATGGCTACACGATGCTGATGGGCAATCACGGCCCGATGTCGGTGAATGTCTCCCTGTTCCCCAACATGCGCGTGAACCCCGAGACGGCGCTCGACCCCATCGGCCTGGTGGCGGATGCGCCGCTGATCGTCGTGGTCGGCCCGAAATCGCGTGCCACGACGCTGCCGCAACTGCTGGAGGAAATCCGCGCGGCACGCGGCAACATCACCTATGCCAGCGCCTCCAACGGCTCGGCCAGCCATCTGGCGGCGGCGTTGATGCTGCAGATGGCGGGGCTGGAGGCCGAGCACGTGCCCTTCCGCGGCGCCGGCCCGGCGCTGACCGATGTGGTGGCCGGGCACATCCACTTCATGATCACGACATTGCCCTCGGTGGTGGGCTTGCTCCAGTCCAACAGCCTGCGCCCGCTGGCGGTGACGGGCGATGCGCGCATGTCGCTGTTCGCCAACATCCCCACTGTGGCCGAGACCATCCCGACCTACAAGGCGACGGCGTGGTATGGGCTTTTGGTGCCGAAGGGCACGCCCGAGCCAATCCGCGCCCGGCTTTTTGCCGCGCTGCGCGCCGCACTAGCAAACCCCGAAGTGGTCCGCCGCCTGCGCGACGAGGGTGCGGAGCCCAGCACGCTGGACGGCCCCGGCTTCGCCGAGCTGATCCGGTGGGAGCGCGAGCGCTGGGCCACGGTGGTGCGCCAGGCGCGGATCACGGTGGACTGAGGGGCGGTGGCCTGTAGCCCCTTGGTCACGGCGCCCAGAGAACCTATTCTGATCACGTAGCTGGGGCCACGATGCGCGTGTCACTCGGCTGGGTTGTCCGGCCCTGGTCGCCGGAACCGCATGGGGGGAGGGTGGCAAGCCCCCTCCCGGCTACGCCGTTCGCGGGTATACCACCTTGGCCCGGGTGATTGCGTGCCCTATAAGAGTGAGTCAGCCGGGCCAAAGTGTGCTGGGTGCGGATTCGAGGCTTCGATTACGCAGGTGGGGATTGGCTCTCCCACCCCGGCTGCCCTCCCGCCCTGCCGGAAATTTGCCAGATCGGCGTGTCCCTTGGCAGACTGGCGCGCATGAGCAACAGATTATTCTACGGCGACAATCTGGAAGTGCTGCGGGGGCGGGATGCCGATGGGCGCCCGGTGATGCCCGATGAGAGCGTGGACCTTGTGTATCTCGACCCACCCTTCAATTCGGCGGCGAATTACAACGTGTTGTTCCGCGCCCCGGACGGCAAGGCCAGCGACAGCCAGCTCGAAGCCTTCGAGGATACCTGGCATTGGGGCGACAGCGCCGAGGCTGCGCTGAACGATGTGCTGACGCAATGCCGCCACAGCAATGCCTCGGTGCTGCTGCGCGGCATCGTGACGGCGCTCGGTCGCAACGACATGACGGCGTATCTGGTGATGATGGCGGTACGGCTGATCGAATTGCACCGGGTGCTGAAGCCGAACGGCAGCCTGTATCTCCACTGTGATCCAACCGCGAGTCACTACCTGAAGATCGTGCTGGATGGTATTTTTGGCGTAGAGAATTTTCGTAACGAGATCGTGTGGAAGCGGACAGGCGCGCACAATGACAGCCGCACCTGGGGCCGTGTTCACGACGTGATCTTGTTCTACAGGCGTTCCGATAGTGCGGCTGCCACATGGAACGATCCACGCGAATCCTATTCGGATGCTTATCTGGCATCCAAATATACCAATGACGATGGTGATGGGCGGCGCTATCAGCTGGACAACATGACAAGTCCAAGCCCCAGGCCGAACATGACCTATGAATGGCTGGGCTATCCACCACCAGCCTTTGGCTGGCGCTACGAAAAAGCGACGATGCAGAAGCTCCACGACGAGAAGCGAATCTACTATCCAATTCGAAAAGATGGAACGAGCGATACGTCACGACGACCGCGCCT
>JBBRVI010000460.1:0-2285 GCA_038247025.1 Acetobacterales bacterium | reverse complement strand
GCGTCGCGCGGCGTCCAGTGTTCACCCGCTTCTTCATTATTGGCCTCGTTGAACCGGCGCACCAGTTCCTCGAAGATCGTCCCCATCGCGTGATTGTCGAGTCCGGGATATTTGACCGAGCCATCTCCGTTGAGAACCGGATTGGGGCCAAGGTTGACCGACGCATCGAGCAGCTTCTCGATTAACGTGCCAATCGCATCGGCTTTGGACAGGCGCGGGATCTGGTTGCGGAATTCAAAATTCTCCAGAATTTCTTGCACATTTGGCTAAATGCCATCGAGGTAGGATAAAAAATCTGCCTTAAATGGCGCTTGGCTGGAACGATTGCGAAAGTCGCGCAGCGTGAACGGGGTGGTGTTGTAGAACGCCTCGCCAGCCGCCGTGCGCAGTGCCGCATCCTGATTGGTGATCCCGGCCTTGTCGAGATTGGCCTTCATATCCAGCACGGCCTGCTTGACCGGTTCCAGCACCGTATCAAGGCGGCGCAGCACCATCATCGGCAGGATCACATCGCGGTATTTTCCCCGCACATACAGATCGCGCAGCACATCATCGGCAATCCCCCAAATGTAATTGGT
This sequence comes from Acetobacterales bacterium, assembly GCA_038247025.1. Lineage (GTDB taxonomy): Bacteria > Pseudomonadota > Alphaproteobacteria > Acetobacterales > Acetobacteraceae > Roseococcus. The sequence continues at coordinate 1,707 of JBBRVI010000460.1, read as the reverse complement.
TATCCAGTTAAGATCGCCGTTGCTCATATGGTGTGGTGCCCCTTTTTGCGGGCTGTCGATTCAGTGCTCCCGTCAGCAGGGTCTAGCAGGACGAGCGGAAATTTGAACAATAAAGACGCGAACGCCGGTTGGGCGCTGCCTGACGGCGACCCGCTCTATCCGCTGCGCGCACCAAGCCCAAGGTCTTGGCCGTTCCGGTGACGATCAGGAGCGCTTGATGATGAGCGGGATTTTCTAAGGTCGCACTCTGTCCCGCGCTTTGCGCTCCTAAGGGTGCGGCGTTTTTGGGCTGACCCGCTGGCACTCTTGCCTCTGTCCTTGCCGGTCGGGCGGCAGCTGCGCCATCGCTTCGACTGGCGGCGCTGCGCCGTTGGCGCGACTGCCTGGTCTTTGCTCTGCTTGCCGCCACACCGCCCGTCAGCGTCGCGCCGTGCAAGGGTGCCGTTTCTTGGTTTGCCGCTGCGCGGCGATGGTCTTGCGATAATGTTCGACTGATCAGGTGACGGCGCGGATGCGCCGGCGTGTCTGTGGCCGTCCCCGAAGAGGGGGATGGGCGGCGCTTCCGGCTAGGCCCGCCGCGCTCAGGCGCAACCCGGCCCCACTTCGTTCTTGTGGCCGGGTCTTTCACTTCGTTACAGCCTTGCAGGTGCGCCTGATCCCGGCGGGCCTCTTGGTCGCTCTTTGCCGCCCACCCCCCTCTCCGGGGTCGTGTGGTTTTTAGGGCGAGGAGGCTGTTATGGCGGATCGAGGCAGGACACGGCGGACCAGCGGCAAGCGCGGCCCAGACAGCAGCGCGCCGCGCGCATCGCTTTATGACGAGGTTACGGCCAAGATCATTGCCCAACTTGAAGCGGGGCGCTTCCCGTGGGCGCAGCCGTGGAGTTCATCGGCGGCAGTGCCAGGACTTCCCCGCAACGCGGTTTCGGGACGTCCCTATTCGGGCGTCAATGTTCTCATTCTGTGGGGCGCAGTCATTGAAGGCTGTTACCCCTCACAGGATTGGTTGACCTTTCGGCAGGCTTTGGCCGCTGGCGGGTGCGTTCGCAAAGGTGAGCGTGGGCATACGATCTTCTACGCCGACCGCTTCACCCCCGAAGACGGGCGCGAGCAGGGCGCATCGCCCGAGGGCGAACCCCGCTCGATTCCCTTCCTGAAACGCTTTGTCGTATTCAACGCCGCGCAGTGCGACGGTTTGCCCGAGCGGCTGACCGCCGATCCGACACCGTTGCCCGAGCGCGAGCAGCATCAAGAGGCAGAGGCGCTGATAGCCGCGACGGGGGCGGATTTCCGTATCGGCGGGGCGCGCGCCTTTTACGATGTGGGCGGCGACTTTGTGCAGGTGCCGCCGCAACCGGCCTTTACCCACCAGATCGACTTTTACCGCACGGCCTTGCACGAGCTTGGCCACTGGACCGGCAGCAAGACGCGGCTGGCGCGTGACCAGTCGGGGCGGTTCGGTTCGGCGCTCTATGCCCGCGAGGAACTGTGCGCCGAACTGACATCGGCCTTTCTATGCGCCGCGCTTGGTATCGTGCCCACCGTTCGCCATGCCGACTATCTCGGCTCTTGGCTGGCCGTGCTGCGCGGGGACAATCGCGCCATTTTCAAAGCGGCAAGTCAGGCCAGCAAGGCCGCTGATTTTCTCTTGGCCTTCGTTCGGGACAGCGAAAGCGCCTTGGCGCGTGCGGCATGAATCCCGCGCCCGCT
>JBBRVI010000459.1:0-2292 GCA_038247025.1 Acetobacterales bacterium | reverse complement strand
GGTGGGCTGGCGGGTCAGCCGCCGCACGCCCTCGATCTGCGCCTCGAAGCGTTCATTCACTTGCACCCGCACGCCCATGCCGATCGAGGAGAGGCGGCGATCGGGGTCCGTATCGCGGTTCTCGAAGGTGCGGCCGTGGTCGTAGAAGGTGTAATAGAGGGGGCGCAGCCGCAACGAAGCGCCGAAGGCCGTCACCTCGTGCTGTGTGGCCAGTTGCAGCTCGGCGGAGAGAGCGATCGCTCGGTCGCCAGTCACCTCACCTGCGAAAAAGCCACGGCCGAGGCGGTTGCCGCCCAGATAGAATTTTTCCGAGAGCGGCAGAAGGTCGTTGCTCCACTGCCCGGCAATGGTGCCCTGCAGCGAGACGAGCGCACCCTGCCAGGGCGCGAACAGCGCCTGGGTGCGCGTCAGTTCGGCGTTGAATTTGGTGAAGCCGCTGCGCGCGCCCAGACGTGAGGCGTCGGGCGCATCGCTGGCGGTGGCACCCAGCCCGGCAATGCCTTGCGATCCCCGCGCCAGCAGGAAGTTGGTGGCGGGCCTGGACTCCCCCAGCAGGAGGTCGAACACGGTCCATTCCGCGCCCAGGCGCAGGACGCGCAGGCTGTCCCGCGCGAGAAGCTGCGTTTGGCCGGCACCATCCTCCACGCGAACTTCGGATTCGAGCAGGTCAAAACCGCCGATGACGTTCAGCGTCTGCGAACGCTGGCGGATCACTGGATAGGACAGCGCGATGCCGGCGGTGGTCGTCTCGCCCTCGAACCCGATGCCACGCAGCACGCCTGAGGGCCGTGCGGCGCCGCGCCCGGCGTAAAGCCGCACTTGCAGGCCGGAGCCGCCGATGAAAGCCTGGACGCTGGCCTGACCAAAGACCTGCGTGGAGCCGCGCGCGTAGAACAGGGCGAGCTCGGTCCGCTCGCCGAATTCGGTGAATGCGTTGAACTGTACCGCGGCAAGGCCTTGCTCTCGCCCGGCGAAACGCGGCCCACGGTTATCGGCCGTCACATAGCCCGATATTGCCTGCCGTGAGACTTGGGCCACCAGGGAAAGGGCGCCGGGCGCGGTCCCTGCCGGGCGCAGCACGGTGCGGATGGTGATGCCTGGGATGTCCTGCGCCAGCAGGAGTTGCCGCTCCAGCGCGGCCACATCCAGGGGCTGGATGTTCAGGAGCCTGTTCAGGAAACGCAACACCTGCGTGCCGGCGGGGCCAATGTCGCCATCCAGCCGCACCTCACTGATGAAGCCCTCCGCGATTCGGAAGCGCAGGGTGCCATCGGCGCCCAGCAACGCATCCGCAGTCACGAAGGCATAGCCCTCTCCGCGGTAGAGCGAGACGATGGCAGCACGCGCTTCCTCAAGCGCAGAAAGCGGCACGGCTGGGCCTGTGAGCCCACCTGCCAGAGCGCCAAGGCGCGACATCGGGAAAGCCGTTGCGCCCTCGAAGGTGACGGCGGTGACCGCGACACTTCCCTGGGCCCCAGCAGGCACGGCGGGCGGGGCATTGGAAAGCCCCGGCCCCACGGCCGGGGGGGGCGTCGGTGCCAGCAGCGGCACTGGCGAACCGCCCTGCGGGATGATGCCACCCAGCGGCGGCACCGATTGCCCGGACGCCTGCGGCATGCAGCACCACAGCAGCGACAACACAACAAAGCGGGCCATCCCGTTTTGCCGCGCTGGGTGCCGCACTTGGCGGCGTTCGCCGACGCAATACTTCTGACGCGGCATGGACTTGGGCCCCTTAAACTGACCCGCTGCCACTGGGTTCAGCGATCAGGTGCCATTCTGGCGAGCGCGTGAAGTGACGAGTTTTCGCGCAATCATTACCAGAGCTTAAACGTTTTTGTCATTCGGGATACTGATATTTTCATGAACTGCATGAACATGCTGTTTCGCGCCAACATCCATTTCGGACGCCAAAGGCGGAGCCAATCGCAGCTCAACTGCTGATCTGGACGGCAATGCGCCGCCCAGGTGGAAAACGACCACGCTCAGCCTGCGACTGCTCCCGACAACCCAAGCTGCGCCGTGGTCAGGTCCAGCCGTCTGGAACGTCCGAGGCTTACGGCGCCTTTGCAGCCTGCCCCCCCTCACTCCGCCGCTTCGAGTGTCGCCATCTCCGCATAGGCTTCCAGCGGCGCGCAGGTGCAGATGAGGTTGCGGTCCCCATGCACATTGTCCACGCGCTTGACCGGCGGCCAGTACTTGTTCGCCCGCACATACGGCAGCGGGAAGGCGGCCTGCTCGCGCGGGTAGGGGTGCGGCCAATCGCTGGCCATCACCTCGGCAGCCGTGTGC
>JBBRVI010000458.1:0-2313 GCA_038247025.1 Acetobacterales bacterium | reverse complement strand
GCCCATCGTCGCCACCAATGACGTGTATTTCGCCGAGGCCCACACGCATATCGCCCATGACGCGCTGCTCTGCATCGCCGAGGGGCGCCTGGTCGCGGAGCAAAATCGCCGCCGCGTCACACCGCATCACTGGTTCAAGCCCGCCAGCGAGATGCGCGCCCTCTTCGCCGACCTGCCCGAGGCCTGCGACAACACCCTCACCATCGCGCGGATGTGCGCCGTGATGGCGGAATCCAAGAAGCCCGAACTGCCCGTCAGCCCGAAGGTCCAGCCCGGCCGCACCGAAGCGGAGACGGTGGCAAGCATGGCCCGCGCCGGCCTCGCTTTGCGCTTCCCGGAAGGCGTGCCGCCCATCCATGCCGAGCGGCTGGAATACGAGCTCAACGTCATCGAGCAGATGGGGTTCTCCGGCTACTTCCTCATCGTGGCGGACTTCATCCAATGGGCGAAGCAGCAGGGCATCCCCGTGGGGCCCGGCCGTGGTTCGGGTGCGGGTTCAGTGGCCGCCTGGGCGCTCTCCATCACCGATCTGGATCCGCTGCGCTTTGGATTGCTGTTCGAGCGCTTCCTCAACCCCGAACGCGTCTCCATGCCGGATTTCGACATTGATTTCTGCCAGGACCGGCGCGACGAGGTGATCGACTATGTCCGCCGCGAATATGGCGCGGACCGCGTGGCGCAGATCATCACCTTCGGCAAATTGCAGGCCAAGGCCGCGGTGCGCGATGTGGGTCGCGTGCTGGGCATGCCCTATGGCCAGGTGGACAAGATCGCCAGCCTGATCCCCAACAACCCCGCCAATCCGGTGAGCCTCGGCGATGCCATCAAGGGCGAGCCGAAACTCCAGGAAATGCGGGACAATGACGAAGCGGTGGCGAAGCTGCTGGACACCGCCCTCCAGGTGGAGGGGCTGTATCGAAACGCCTCCACCCATGCCGCGGGGCTGGTGATCGGGCGGCGTCCCATCATCGAGATCACGCCGGTCTATCGGGATCCGCGCTCGCCCGCGCTCATCACGCAATTCTCCATGAAATATGTGGAGCAGGCGAGCCTGGTGAAGTTCGACTTCCTGGGCCTGAAAACACTCACCGTGCTGCAACGCGCCGTGGAATTGCTGGCCGCGCGGGGTGTCACGGTGGACCTCGCCTCCCTGCCGCTGGATGACGCGAAAACCTACGCCATGCTGGCGCGCGGTGATGCGGCGGGGGTGTTCCAGTTCGAAGGCCAGGGCATGCGGGACTGCCTGCGCTCCATGCGCCCCGACCGCTTCGAGGATTTGATCGCCGCCGTCTCGCTCTACCGGCCCGGCCCCATGGAGAACATCCCCGCCTATTGCGCGCGCAAGCATGGCGAGGCCTGGGCCGCGCCGCACCCCTCCATCCAGGACATCCTGGGCGAGACCTATGGCATCATGGTCTATCAGGAGCAGGTGATGCAGATCGCTCAGGTAATGGCGGGCTATTCGCTGGGCGGTGCCGACCTGCTGCGCCGCGCCATGGGCAAGAAGGACGCGGCCGGCATGGCCAAGCAGCGCGCCATCTTCTGCGAGGGTGCCGAGAAGAACGCCGTCCCAGCCGAAAAGGCCGGCGAGGTGTTTGATCTCATGGAGAAATTCGCCAATTACGGCTTCAACAAAAGCCATGCGGCGGCCTATGCGCTGGTCGCGTATCATACGGCCTGGTTGAAGGCGAATTACCCGGTGGCCTTCCTCGCGGCGTCGATGTCGCTTGATCTCGACAAGACGGAAAAGCTGGCTTCCCACATGCAGGAGGCGGGACGCGCGGGCATCAAGATCCTGCCGCCAGACATCAACCGCAGCGGGGCCGAATTCGCGATTGAGGAGACGGAGGCCGGCCCGGCCATCCGCTTCGCGCTGGCGGCCGTGAAGCGCGTGGGCCTGCAGGCCATGCGCGAATTGGTCGCCGCCCGCGATGCGCCCTTCACCAGCCTGGCCGATTTCGCGGCGCGGGTGGACCCCAAGCTGCTCAACAAGATGCAGATGGAAAACCTGGCCAAGGCCGGCGCCTTCGACGGGCTGGAGGGCAATCGCGCGCGCCTCGTGGCCGGCGTGGAGACGGTGCTGCGCCGCGCCCAGGCCACCGCCGAGGACCGTGCGAGCAACCAGATCGGCCTGTTCGGCGAGGTGGAGCAAGGCCCGCCCCTGCTGCGCCTGCCGGAAATGCCCGACTGGCCGCAACTCGACAAGCTGGGTTTCGAGGCGGAGGCGGTGGGCTTCCACCTCTCGGCGCACCCGCTGGATGAATACAAGGGCGCGCTGCGGCGGCTGGGGGCCACGCCATCGGCGCTCATTGG
>JBBRVI010000457.1:0-2314 GCA_038247025.1 Acetobacterales bacterium | reverse complement strand
CAGGAAGCCTGACGGGAGTTTGCCTTCGCGCGCAGTGGAGGGAGGGCTTGATTGCGTCATGCAGGGCGCGGATCACGCCCGGGTCCATATTCTTCGGCCCGGCGAGACCGAAGAGGCTGTCGGAGACGATGACAACGCCCACCTCGCGCAGGGTGCGCACTTCAGGGAAGCGCTTGGCGCGCTCCGCGCTCCCGGGTAAGCCGTAGCTGATGCGGCCCGGCTTGGCCTTCGCGTCATCGAGTAAATCCTCCCAGGAGCGGTACTGGCTGTCGCTGCGCACCACCACACCAAAGACGTGGCCGGAGAGGTGGATGATCCACGAGAAATCGGTCATCGCGTCGAAGGTGGGGCGTCGGCTCATGGCCGGGATGCGGAAGATGGTCACCGGCATCTGGCCGATGAGATGGCCATGGCCGCGCGGCTCCTGCGCGATCAAGGCCGGTCCGAGCGTCCCCGAGACGCCGGGCCGGTTCTCGATGATGACCGGTTGGCCCAGATGGCGGCCGCTGAGTTCGGCCAGCACGCGCAGATGCCCTGCCTAGTCACCGGGCAGCCAGGGCACGACCAGGCGCGCCGCACGGTTCGGAAAGCGCTGCTGAGCGAGAGCGGGGGTGGCAAGTGGGATGGCCAAGGCGGTGCGACGGGAGAGCATGGGCGATGCCTGAGGTGATTTTTCGAAGGATCGCAAGGCTGGGCGGGCCTGGTCCAGAAGTTGCGGCGCGCGGTCGCCTCGCCTAATTCAGCGAGCATTGGCTGGAGAGAATCTCATGCATCGTCGCGCGCTGATCCTGAGTGTCCTTGCTGGCCCGGCCCTTGCCCAGGGCTTCACCTTCATGCCCGAGGAACAGCTTCTCCCGTTGCTACGGTCGGGCGGGCTGAACCTCTATGTCCGCCATGCCATCACAGATCGCAACCAGGCGGATACCGGACGGCGGGGAGACCGCGCGGGCCAGCGCAATCTGAGCGAGGCGGGGCGGGTCCAGGCCACTCAACTCGGCCGGGCGATGCGCGCGCTGAACTTCCCCATCGCCGAAGTGCTGACGAGCGAGGTCTTTCGCGCGAAGGACACAGCGGAGCTGGCGTTTGGGACGGAGCGCGTGCGCGTCCAGCCTGAGCTGATCGCCGATGATTACACGTCGGGCAGCGCCACCGATGATGCGCGTGCTGCGTCACGCCTGCTGGCGCGGCCCGTGGTCGGCGGGAACCGCGTGATGGTGGGCCATATTGTGCCGCTGGGACTGGTTCTCGGCCGCAGCCTTGCGCAGCAGAAATTCCCTGAGGGCTCGGCCGGTGTCTTTCGTCCGCGCGGCAACGATTGGGAATTCCTGGGTTTCTTCCGCGCGGAGCAATTGATCCGCGCGGCAGGTATCTGATCGCCTCAGACTCGGTGAAAAGCTTGGGCCAACTGCCGCAGAACCGCATTCTCGCTGGTTGAGATGGGCGAGGTGAGGCCGAGGAAGCTTCCGGTCGCAGACGCTACAGCATGGGCCTGGGCGAGGACGCTGGCCTCCAGCGTGCGGCGCTCCGACGGGTCCAAATTCTGGGTCAGGGAGTGGACGTAATCTTTCCAGGCATCGAAGAGGGCGGCGTCGGGCCGGGTATGCAGCCAGGCTTCCAGCAGCGCGAGGCCGGGGCTACCGGGCTGCAAACCCTCCTTGGCAGCACCGGCAAGAACCGCGCGGCGCTCATCGGCCGAGATCGCGCCATCCGCCCAGGCAACCAGCACCATCGGCACAAGTGTGAGTGCGGCAAGCGTCTGCGTGCTGATGTCGAGCTTCATGAGACGGCTGATGACCGCCTCATCCACGATGCCTGTCGCGGCTTTCAACGCGTCTTTGCCGAACTGCTGGGCGTCGGCTTCGAGCAGCTTCTGGCGAAGCTCCTCATTGTGGCGGGCGAAGAAGGCCTCTTCGAGCCCGGCGCGGCGGTCGGCGAGAATGCGGTCGGACATGGTGGTCTCCGTGATGAAGCATAGCCTTTACCTTGCCACTGGCAGACCTTGCCAGCCTTGTCTTGGTGCAAAGAGGGCTGACCGGATTCTACTCTGCCGCCACCAATTGCGGCGCAACATCCATTGCGCCTTCGAACTCGTTCACATTGTCGAGCTCGGTGCCCATGGCGATGTTGGTCACCTTCTCCAGGATGAACTCGATCACCACTGGAACCTGGTGCTTGGCCATCAGGATTTTGGCATCGGCGAAGGCCTGCTTGAATTCATTGGGGCTCTTCACGCGGATGGCCTTGCAGCCCAGGCCCTCAGCCACGGCGACGTGATCCACGCCATAGCCCGCAAGCTCCTCATCATCCTCCAAGT
>JBBRVI010000456.1:0-2321 GCA_038247025.1 Acetobacterales bacterium | reverse complement strand
GGCCACGGACGACCAGGTAGCGCGCCCAGCTGATGCCGAAATGGCGCTCGCGCAGGCCCGATTCTTGCCCAAACCGCCGCTTGCGCGGCCGCCGCCTACCCGACAGACTGCAAGAAAAGGGCGTTTGAATTTCCTATACCTACTTGACATATCGGGGGGGGGGGGACCATTCGCGTGCCAAAAATGTTGGCATTGCCGGTTTGAATGGAATGTTGGGGAAGAATTTTGTCATTGTTGGGCTCTTTGCGTCGTTTGTTGTTATGCCAGCCACTGTAGCGGCCGACGAGTGCCGTGAATGGGACGGAGAAGTTTGCGAGGTGACTCGGCCACCTGACGATGCAGGAGGCTTACCTGGTGGCGGGCGACCATGGGGCTACATGGGAGGGCCGTCTGAGGGTGGCGGCAGTGGCGCAGCCATTGGCACGGTTCCAGATGCGCCAAACAATGCGGTTCGTGCCGATTGTAGATCTGACAATGGGACGCGTGAAGCTCACGCGCAAGAGGATGGGCGATACTTGCGTGCTCAGAGAGGCCTGAGCCAGCCTGCCGCCGGGTCACTTCATCGAGTTCAGTTTGATGACGGCGGTACGGAACTTTACGCTTGGACCGGGATGTCCTCGCCTTTTGCGGCCCCTATCCCCAACACATTGCGATGCCCTTGAAATCGCGCATGAAGGCACTATTTTTACTCGTCGCCGGAGTCGCACTAGCTAGCGCTCTGGTGATCGTTGGTTCAAAACGTGTGTCCGTAAGCGATAAGGAGAACGGTCAGACTAGCGTTCAAGGGCGCTCGCCACTTTCATTGGTGGTGCCAGAACTGCCGCCCTCTAGCCGCCTTGGTATCGGGGAGCCTACAGCACCAAACCGAACTGGTATTGAGCCGCCGGTCGTTTTGTTGTCTAAAGCAAATACCTTCGTCGATGCGATCCGTGAGGCGGCGGCAGCGTACGGACCCGCCAACTACCAAACTCGACGCACCTTAATGCTCGCGAAGAGTTTGTGTCGCCACCCTGATCCCACAGGGTCTCTGGCACTCCCTGTACCCGATCCTACCCGCGATTGGGCGCTCGAATCGATCGCTGACCTCTGTGTTGGGCTTGACGATCTTGATATCGATGAGACCGCCTCTATGCAAGGTGAGCCTTCGAGCTTGCTTTTGGTTCACCGGAGTCAGGGTTTGGAGGCAGCGCTTGAGGCGGCAGAAGGGCAGCTGATGAGGGAATCCGACCCCATTCTTTTGCAAGAAGCCGCTCTGTTCGCATGGGAAAACGGTCGTGGCCCGCCGCTCGCAAGTATGGGATTGAGTCAAGAGACAGTCAGTCCATCTGATCAAATGGCGGCCATTGCTGAGGCAGTTCAGTGGCAAGGCTGTGCCGAGATGGGTGGATGTGGCCCACGCAGTTGGCAAACCCTAGCGCTCTGCGCGCGAGTTGGATGCCCGCCCAACTCAAGCTTTGAGCAGGGACTACGGGCAAGCCTGAACCAGCAGCGGACACAGCTTGTTCTTGGCTACGTCCGCTGGCTCGGTAACCTCCGCAAGGGTTGATTGCCGGCTAAGCGGTTTGAAAGAAAGCGGTGTCAGGGACTAAACCCAGAACCACCCAAAGTCCCTGACGCCGCCCCACATGCTGTGGCTTGACGGCGTGTATGAGGAGGATGACGAGTCACCGCCGCGCAAACCACGCCTGCACCGCACCCGCGCCCCGACTACCGCGCAGTTGACGCACCTGGCTGACACGATCGCGCATCGCGTGTGCCGGCATCTGACGCGCAAAGGCTGGCTCGAAGGCGAGGAGGAGTCCGTCTTCCTGACCGACAGCGCTGGCGGCGACGACGGCATGGACGCGCTGCGGATGAGTTCGATCACCTACCGCATCGCCACCGGCGCGCAGGCCGGACGCAAAGTCGTCACCCTGCAAACGCTGCCCGGCGACGCCGGTCTGCTGGAAGGCGGCGCTGGCAAGGTTGGCGGATTCTCACTGCATGCCGGCGTTGCCGCCGAGGCGCATGAAAGCGAGAAGTTGGAAAAGCTGTGCCGGTACATCACGCGTCCGGCGATCAGCGAAAAGCGGCTGTCGATCTCGCCGCAGGGAAGGGTGCGCTACCAGCTGAAGACCCCGTGGCGGAATGGCACCACCCATGTCGAATGGGATTCGGTGGATTTCATCGCCAAGCTGGCGGCGCTGGTCCCGCCACCACGCGCCCACCTGACCCGTTTCCACGGCATATTCGCACCCAACTCCAGTCTCCGCGCGCAGTTGACGCCGTCGGGGCGCGGCAAAAAGTCTGCCGCCGACGCGGAATCGACCCGAGCGAGCAGT
>JBBRVI010000455.1:0-2327 GCA_038247025.1 Acetobacterales bacterium | reverse complement strand
TTCGCCACCGCCTTGCTGACCCTGCTCGGCGCCGTCGGCGAGAGCCTCGGCATGGATCGCCTGCTGAAATCGAACACCAGCAGCAAGCGGACCCATTCCCTGTTCCGGCAAGGCTGCATGCTCTACGATCTCATCCCGAACATGCCAGCCCAGCGCCTCGCGCCGCTCAGGAGAAACTTCGCCGCCGCCGTCGCAAAGGCTGCCGTCTTCACGGCAGTCGCCGCCGCCTGAAAATGAGGGGATCGGTGAGCGTTCATCCAGCTCTGCCGCACGCTGCAGAGTTCCGGCCGCGTCACGCCGCCACTGATACCATCGCGCCACCTGCCTCCGCAGAGCCATGCAGTGCGGCCAGCACCGCGACCGTCGCCGCGCCGATCTCGCCCGGCGCATGATTGGCAGAGACATCCCCGCGCGCGGCGGCCACCAAGGCGTGGATCGGGCCGGCAGTGCTGTACCGCCAGGCGCCGGGCGATGGCGAAAAATCCTCGGTGCTGCCGTCCAGCCTGCGGATCACCGCGCGCCCCTCATCCACCGCAAGGTCGAGCGTGCCGCGATCGCCGGTGACGACAAGCCGCAGCAATGCCGCGCGCCCCTCCGGCCAGGCGGCAGCGCCAGAGAGCGCGACTGTTGCGCCGCCCTCGCAGGCCAGTGTGCCGGCGACCGTCAGATCAACTGTCGCGCCAAGCATCGCGGCACTCGCGCGCAAGGGACGCAGCCCGGTCAGCCACAGCAGCAGTGCCACGGAGTGCGACATCTGCCCCCAGGTAAAGCCGCCACCCGCCGCGGGATTCTGCCAGGTGGAGAGCGCGGGGCGGAACATTGTGCTGCGCCAAGCCTCCATGCCGTCCTCGCCCACAAAGACATTGCGCGTCGCGGAGACGAAGCTGCACATCGCATGCTCGATACGGCCGATCGCCGCCGCCGCGAGCCGCGCGCGTACCGCATCCAGGCCGGCGCACCAGTGATAGCCATTGCCGACGATGATCTGCCGGCCCGCGCGGCGCGCCCGGGCAACCAGATCGCGCGCCTCGGCCGGATCGAGCGTCATCGGCTTCTCCACCAGCACATGCGCGCCGGCCTCCAGCGCGGCGGCCGCATGCGCGTGGTGCAGCGCATGTGGGGAGGAGACGACCACCGCTTCGGGCCGTCGCGCCAGCACCGCATCCGGGTCTTCGGAGGCGAAGGCGAAGCCGAATTGCGCGCGCACCGCCTCCAGTTCCGCTGGGCCAAGCCGGCAGACGCCATCCAGCACCACGCCGGGGATGGCGACCAGATTCGGGATGTGGTGCGCCGCCGCCCACCAGCCCGCGCCGATGACCGCGACGCGCGTCACGGCCGCGCGCCTCCCAGAAGCCGCGCCATGGTGCCGCCCAGCACTGCCGCGCGCTCCTCCGCCGCTAGGCCGTGCGCATGGGTCCGCACGATCTCCAGCGCTTGGCGGTAGGTCATGAAACGCGTCGAGACCGGCCAGTCGGACCCCCAGACCAGACGATGCGGGCCGAAGGCATCGGCCAGGGCGCGCACCAGGGCCTGCACCGGCGGCAGGGGGAAATCCCAGCCTTCCTCCAAGGCATAGCCATGCCCGCTCAGCTTCAGCACCAGGTTCGGCGCCACCCGCGCAGCCTGGACTACGGCAGCCAGCGCCGCATCGTCGCCCGAGCGGATGCGGAACAGGTGGTGGATAAAAATTGGCAGGCGCGGCACGTGCGCCGCGGCGGCGGCCACCGTCGCGGCCTGGGATGGACCGGCGGCGAGGCTGAGCAGCACACCGCGCTGCCCGAGAAGCTCCAGGCAGGCCTGCCCTTCCTCGGCCAGCAGCCAGCCGGCATCGGCATCCTCGGTCATGTAGTGGGTGACACCCTTCAGGTCCGGCACGGCATCGAGCAGCGCACGCAGCCGAGCGGGCGCGCCGGGCGCGTGGTGGGTCGGGTGCCAGCGGCAGTCGAAATCCGCGAAGGGGATCAGGCGCCCGCCAGTGTCTTTCGCGACAGCGATGACGTCGGCGAAGTTATCGGGATTGCCGTCGATCGCGGCGCAAATCACGACGGCCCGCGCGACGCCGGTGCACTCCATCTCCCACAGCAGGTTGGCAGCGTTGCCTTTGCCGGGATCGGGCACGGGCGGCTGATACGGCCAGCGCGGCCAGGCATGGCAATGCGCATCGAGGATCACGCCGCGTCTTCCCGATCGAGCCAGTCCGGATCGGGCATGGCCGGCGGCACGGCGTCCAGCAGGGCGCGGGTGTAGGGGTGCGCGGGGCGGCCGATCACCTGCTCGACATCGCCCTGCTCCACCACGCGGCCATGCCGCATCACCATCACCCGGTC
>JBBRVI010000454.1:0-2340 GCA_038247025.1 Acetobacterales bacterium | reverse complement strand
GTGGAGGCTGGCGTGATCGAGCGCCAGGTGGCGATCGTGGCGCCGGCGCGGGTGGGCGGGTTGTCGGCCATCGTCGAGATCAGCCTCGACCATCAAGGCGCCGAGCACCTGGCGGCTTTCGAGGCCCGCGCGGTGGCTGAGGCGGCGGTGCAGCAGTGCTACCGCGTCTCGCCCGGGCCTGACCTGGTGCTGATCGTCTGGCTGCCCGACATGGCGGGCTACCACGCATTGGTGCAGCGGCTGTTCACGCAAGACGCCAATGTGCGCAACGTGAAGAGCTTCTTCGCCACCCACCGCGCCAAGTTCGAGCCGGCGGTGCAACTGCCGCCGCCGTCCGCCTGAGCCCGACCAGCCGCCCGGCGATTGATGTCGTTGTAGGCAGTTGCCGCGCGCTCGGCCGCAACCGGCGTGAGCGCGGGGGAATGCTGGCACCGGCGTACCCGCCGAGCATGCGCTTGAGCGCTTGCACCAGCGCTTGCGCCTGGGCCTGGGCCCGCAATACGGCCAGCTTCTCGCGCCTTCAAAAGCTCGACGATTGGCATGAGCGCACCCAGGCCGACAAGGTGATCGTCGCCGGGGCGATCCACGGCCCCTCGGCGCGGCGGGGCTGCCACGCCATGCGGGTCGGCCTGGCCGCGCAGCGCTGATGCGTCGCCTCGGCACCTGACCCGTCGCCGCGCGGCGGATTCGACTGGCTAACCCGGCTGGCCAGGCACAAGGCGACCCCAACGTGAAATCGTGCGCGCATGGCCGTGGCGCACCCCCTGAGCCAGTGGATGCGACCGACCAGCGCCGTCGGCAGCATGCAGACATGCGCTTCGGTCGAGGCGTCCATTTGCAAATGCCCTCAGGAAAAAAACATGATCAGCAACCGCTTCGCCCCCACTTTGACCCGCCTGGCCCTGCTCATCGGCGCCAGCTTGCTGGCCGGCGCTGCCCAGGCCGCACCGATCGTCCAAACCACCGACTTCATCGCCAACGGCAGCCGCAGCAACTTCAACAGCTTTGAGGCGATTCCCAACAACGGCACTCACTACAGCGGCGGCAGCGGCCCCTACTCGGAGGGCGGCATCACCGTGCGGCAGATCAACGGCGACGCCGGCAACGCCATCTGGGTGACCTACCAGCCCGGCGGCGGTGACGGCAACTTCGGCTGGTACCCGGACGGCGGCGACAACGGCTACACCCAGATCACGCTGACCGCAGGCGGCCAGTTCAGCGACATCGGCATGCTGGTGGGCAGCGGTATTGGCAGCGGCGCGACGCTGGCCTACGAGCTGTGGAACCAGGCCACCCTGGTCGCCTCGGGCACGATGGCCAACCCCACCAACTTCCACTACCTGGGCTTCAGCGGCGGCGGCTTCGACACCGTGCTGCTGCGCGATGGCTTCGGCAGCCCGCGGATCGGCGACGGCAGCACCAACGCGCTGGCGATCGACGCGATTGAGACTGCGGGGGGCACCGTACCCGAGCCGTCGAGCTATGCACTGGCCGGGCTGGCGCTGTTGGGCTTGGCCAGTACGACGCGCCGCCGCAAGGCCTGAATCGCACTGGCTGACCATTGAGGCCAGCGCTGGCCCGACCGACAGATACCTTGAACCCCCGCCGCAGCGCGGGCAGCTGTGCCAGAGGTCGATCACAAGGCTAGGAGGCTGTCGGGCTTGGGGAGCGTCGGCTGCGAATCGGCCGCAGCGGTTCATTTCTCACCGTCTTTTTGCCCCATAGCTGGGCTATGGGGCTGCAAACCCGGCAAGAACTGTCCTCGCTGGGGCCGATTCTCGCTATCGACGCCCCAACCCCGACAGCCTCCTAGGCGTGAGCCGCAAGGCCCCGCCAAATCGCGCGAGCCGGCGGTGCAGCTGCCGCCGCCTGCCTCAAGCCAGCCGCCCGCTGGCAGCAACGCGCTACACGCGCAGCAGCGCCAGCCCCTTGAGGTACTCGCCCTCGGGAAACTCCAGCGTAGTCGGGTGGTCGCAAGCGCCCTCCAGCCGCTGCAGGATGGCGGCGTTGACGCCGGCATCGATGCCGGCGCCGGCGACGATCTTGTGGAACAGCTCGGCGTTGATGCCGCCTGAGCAGCTGAAGGTCAGCAACAGCCCACCCGGCGCCAGCAGCTTGAGCGCCAGCCGGTTGATGTCTTTGTAGGCGCGCGCCGCGCGCTCGGCCGAGGCCGGGGTGGGCGCGAACTTGGGCGGATCCAGCACGATGGCATCGAAGCTTCGCCCGGCGGCCAGCATCTCGCGCAGCGTGGCATTGACATCGGCGTCGAGAAAGCCGCAGCGGCTGTCGTCAAAGCCGTTGCGGCGGATGTTGTCGCGCGCCTGCGCCAGCGCCGGGCCT
>JBBRVI010000453.1:0-2353 GCA_038247025.1 Acetobacterales bacterium | reverse complement strand
GCTTCCGTTGCCACACCGCGCTGACGAGCAGTCGCAACACCGCAATACGAACGACAATGAGGGAACAGCAATGCCTAAAGCTAAAGGCAAGGACATTATGCATCCGGGGTTGACGGGAAGCTCCCTACGGATTGGTTAGGCAGACTAGCGCGCACGATCAGCTGCCTCAATAGAACGCGCTAGCGCTACGAGTTCGGCCGTAGAGTCTGCTCCCTCGGATGCAGAAAGCATGCGAGTGATCAGATCTGCCGGGCCGCCGCCTTGTGGTGTCCAGGCGGTCGCACAGCCCTCATCGCCAATGCCGAAGTAGTAGCGCACGCCATCGCGGCCATATTCGTGCGCCGTCATCGGAAAGCGGATGTGCCTGGACAGCGACGACGCGACAACGGCATAGCTTTCCGGGTCCATATTCATGAAGGCGACTGGTTGGGGCTTGGACGAAAACCACTCGGAGGACGGCGGGCCGAAGCCTGTGTGGCCGGTGAGTTTGTATGTCTGCACCGAGTTGGGCCGAAATGCAGTTACCGTTATCTCAGAAAATGTCGGTGCGGTAAGGGCAACGACTTCAGGAACAGGTTCGCCCACGCGGCGAAGGAAGGACCAGGCCGAATCCACCAATTCTCTGTCCTC
The DNA here is from genome assembly GCA_038247025.1 of Acetobacterales bacterium. GTDB lineage: Bacteria > Pseudomonadota > Alphaproteobacteria > Acetobacterales > Acetobacteraceae > Roseococcus. The sequence continues at coordinate 1,723 of JBBRVI010000453.1, read as the reverse complement.
CCTGCCGCAAGGGCTGAGGCCACGATCATGTTGTTGCCGGTGCTCGGCGCTAGCATCCAACTTATTTCGCTCCCGCGCAGCAGCATCTGGCGGTGAGTGATGAAAGAAATTAAATACTGCAACAAGTCCCGCAAGCAGGCATGCCGTAAAAAATGCTATGCGCAGGATTCGGGAACTTCCCATGTCTGCCTAACACCTATTGGGCCTCAAAAACGAGGCGTAGGTCCGTATGGTTTGCCTTTCGGGCCGGGTCCGTCAAGTAAAATCCTACCTTGCGCCAGTGCCTTGGCTTAGGGCGGCGGACTTCGCCTAACTCCAGAATCCAATGCTATGGAGCGGACGCGACGGATAACTGGTTATCGGAGCAAAGATGCGGGTGTAACGGGCGGCGGTGGGGCTGCGCCGGAGACGCGCGCTCCGCGCCTGTTGGACGAAGTTAGGCGCTGTATCCGGGTGCGTCACTACAGTATCCGCACGGAGACCGCGTACGTGGGCTGGATCGCGCGGTTCATAAGGGCCAATCATCGTCGGCACCCGCGGGAGATGGGGCAGCGCGAGGTCGAGGCCTTTCTCTCCCTGCTGGCGGTCCGCGGCAACGTGGCGGCCAGTACCCAGAACCAGGCCTTGGCGGCGCTGCTGTTTCTCTATCGCGAGGTCCTCAGGGCGGACCTTCCCTGGCTGGAAAACGTGGTGCGGGCCAAGCGGCCGGCCCGCATTCCGACGGTGCTGTCCGTGGCGGAGGTGCGTGGGCTGCTTGGCGCCATGCAGGGCCGTCCCTGGTTGATGGCCAGCCTGATCTACGGCAGCGGGATGCGGCTGATGGAGTGCCTGCGGCTGCGGGTGAAGGACGTGGACTTCGCGCGCGGCGAGTTGACCGTACGCGAGGGCAAGGGCGCCAAGGATCGCCGGACGATGCTTCCATCTTCCCTGGTCGCGCCGCTTCAGCGTGAGATCGAACGGGTGCGTTCGCTGCATGGCGCCGACCTGCGCGAGGGTTTCGGCCGGGTCTGGTTGCCGCATGCGCTGGCGCGCAAGTATCCCAACGCCGGCCTTGAGCCGGGCTGGCAGTACCTGTTTCCCTCCGACCGCAGGTCCGTGGATCCGCGCGATCGCGTCGAGCGCCGCCACCACCTTGACGACCAAGTGCTCTCGCGCGGCATGAAGGCGGCGGCTCGGCGCATGGACCTGGCCAAGCCCGTCAGCGCGCACACGCTTCGCCACAGTTTCGCCACGCATCTGCTCGAGGCGGGCTACGACATCCGTACCGTGCAGGAGTTGCTCGGTCACAAGGACGTGGCCACCACCCAGATCTATACCCATGTGCTCAACCGCGGTGCCGGCGGCGTGCTCAGCCCGCTTGATCGTCCGGGTTGAACCGCCGGCGGCGGCTAAGGCCCGTCTTCCCGTACCAGCGTGATCGTGTCGCGCCGTCCTTCCAGGCGCTGGGCGTGCATGGCGTGGAAGAGCCGCTCGAGGTCGCGACTGAAACCTGCGGGGTCGAACAGTCCCGATCGGTGCACGCCGTCGCGAACGCGCTGCCGCAGCGCTTGGCGCACAGCGGAGTCGTTGCCCAGCGCGATGGCGCCGGCGACGAAGTCGGCACGGTCCGCGGCGATGCACTCCGGCAGCCCGGCGTGGTGCAGGATGCTGGCCGCCATCCGGCCCACGAAGCTTTCCCCCGGCCACGTCAGCACCGGCACGCCCATGCGCAGCGCGTCGCTGG
>JBBRVI010000452.1:0-2370 GCA_038247025.1 Acetobacterales bacterium | reverse complement strand
CCGGCTTTCGCGCAGATCTCCGCGCTGCCGCCAGAGGTCCAGGCCAGCATTCGCAGCATCGGCAAGAGCATGGATCCCGAGGCAGTGGCCGCCACGCGCGCCGCCCTGGCCCCACTGCAACCGCCGCCCGCCGTCACACCGCTCAGCGACATCGCCTATGGGACTGATCCGCGGCATCGCCTGGATGTCTTTTCGCCTGGCCCAGGTTCGCAGCCGGTGCTGGTCTTCGTGCATGGCGGTGGCTTCGTCGGTGGCGATAAGGGCAGCTACCAGAATATCGGCCAATGGGCGGCGCGCTTGGGCCTGGTGGGCGTGAACATCACCTATCGGCAGGCACCGGCGCATGTCTATCCGGCCGTGGTCGAGGATATCGCCGCCGCCCTGGCCTGGTTGCGGGCAAATATCGCCGCACATGGCGGGGACCCCGCGCGGATCGTGCTGATGGGGCAATCGGCTGGTGCCGCGCATGTGGGCGATTACCTGGCCGCGCATTACGCCTCGCCGGGGGTCGCGTCCGCCATGCTGGTCTCGGGCGTGCATGATGTGGCGAGCTTTCCCCCATCCCCGACCACGGGTGCCTATTACGGGACTGACCGCTCGGTGCTGGCGCAGCGTTCCGCTTTGCCGGGGCTGACGCGGCTGACGATTCCCCTCTTTCTGACCTCGGCCGATCTGGAGCCACGCCCCTTCCGGGATCAGGTGGCGCGACTGAACGCGGCGCTGTGCATGGCCGGGCGCTGCCCGCCCTTCCTGCATATGGCGGGGCATAATCATTTCTCCACGATGTGGGCCATCGGCTCGGCGGATCAGGAATTGACGGTACCCCTGATGGCCCTGGCGAACAGGTGAGTGCGGTCGCCGTCATTGGCGCCGGCCCGGCCGGGCTGATCGCGGCGGAAACCTTGGCCCGGGCGGGGCGTGAGGTGGTCATTTTCGACCAGATGGCCCAGCCGGCGCGCAAATTCCTTCTCGCCGGGCGGGGTGGGCTGAACTTGACGCATTCCGAGCCGCTGGAGCGCTTCCTGACCCATTACGGCACGGCGGCCAAGGCGCTTGCCCCAGCCATCGAAGCCTTCCCCCCCGCCGAACTCATCGCCTGGTGCGAGGGGCTGGGACAGGAGGTTTTCACCGGGACCAGCGGCCGGGTGTTTCCCCGCGCTATGAAGGCCTCACCGCTTCTCCGCGCCTGGCTGGCGCGGCTGGAGGTGCTGGGCGTCACCCTTCGGCGCCGGCATCGCTGGATGGGCTGGGATGATGCGGGCGCGCTGCGCTTCGCCACGCCGGAGGGAGAGGTCATCTTCCCGGCAACTGCCACGGTGCTCGCGCTGGGTGGTGCGTCCTGGCCGCGGCTGGGCTCGGATGGCGGCTGGGCTCCATTGCTCTCGGATGTGGCGCCTTTCCGCCCGTCCAATATGGGCTTTCGCGTGGATTGGTCGCCGCATTTCAGTGATCGATTCCAGGGCCTGCCGCTCAAGCGCGTGGCGCTGCGCTTCGCGGGCGAGATCCGACGCGGCGAGGCCATGGTGACGCGCGATGGCATCGAAGGCGGGGTGGTGTATGCGCTGAGCGGGGCTCTGCGTGATGCCATCGCCCGCGACGGCTCCGCGTTGCTGCACGTGGATCTGCGCCCCGATCTGGATCAGGCGACGCTGACCACCCGGCTTTCGGGGCGGGGGATGTCGCTCTCCAACCAGTTGCGCAAGCAGGCGGGGCTTTCGCCCGTTGCGGTGGGGCTGGTGCAGGAGGCGCGGCATGCCGGCGATGCGACACCGCTGCCCGCGCTGATCAAGGCGCTGCCGCTGCGCCTGACCGGGACGCAGGGGCTGGAGCGCGCGATTTCATCGGCTGGGGGACTGCGCTTCGCCGCGGTGGACGCGCATTCCATGCTGCACGAGCGGCCAGGCGTCTTCGTGGCGGGCGAAATGCTGGATTGGGAAGCGCCAACCGGCGGCTATCTGCTCCAGGCCTGCTTCAGCACAGGCGTGACGGCGGCGCGGACCCTTCTGTCAAGGTTCCCAAAGGCCTGAGGCCTTTGGCGGGGTCCAGGGGCAGCGCCCCTGGTTCTTTACCGCGCAGCCGGCTGAAAATCCCGCTCCAGCTTCTGGCTGTATTTGCTCATCGCAAAGCAAAGAATGAAATACACCCCCGCCGCAAACACATAGGCCTCGGTTGGGAAACCCAGCCAGTTCGGATCGCCCAGGGCCGCGCGCAATGTGGTGAAGAAGTCAAACACACCGATCACGATCACCAGCGTCGTATCCTTGAACAGCCCGATGAAGGTGTTCACCTGCGAGGGGATGGTGATGGAGAGCGCCTGCGGCAGGATGATGAGGCGCATCTTCTGCCAATAGCTCAGCCCCATGGCATCGG
>JBBRVI010000451.1:0-2380 GCA_038247025.1 Acetobacterales bacterium | reverse complement strand
TGGCACTGCCTGGGAGCCTGTCAGGCGGGCGGGTCGCCCATCGATTGGGTGATGCGCTCTGAGGGCGTCAGCTTCCGCCATGCGGTGGAGATCCTGCGCGAGCTGTCCGGCGCTTCTGGGTTGGCGGTTGGCGCTTCGCCGTTGGCGGAGATCGAGAAGCGGCCTGGGGGCCGGCTGTTGCCGCCGCCCGTGGCGGCCGAGGCCGACGACGCGGCGGCGCTAGCGCAGGTAGTGGACTACTACGCCGAGACGTTGAAGCGCACGCCGGCAGCGCTGGCGTATCTGCAACGGCGCGGCATCGACCATCCCGAGGCGCTGACCACGTTTCGTATCGGCTTCGCGGATCGGTCGCTGGGTCTGCGGTTGCCGTCGAAGCAGGTCAAGGCGGGCGCAGACATGCGCGGAAAACTGCAACGCCTGGGCGTGATGCGCGAGAGCGGGCACGAGCATTTCACCGGCTCGGTGGTGTTCCCGCTGATCGGCACGGCGGGCGAGATCACCGGCATGTACGGGCGGAAGATCAACGACGACCTGCGGCCGGGCACGGCCTATCATCTGTATTTGCCTGGTCCGCATCGCGGGCTGTGGAATCCCGACGCCTGCACCGCCGGGGGCGGTGAGGTGATCGTGTGCGAAGCGATCATCGACGCGCTGACGTTCTGGTGCGCGGGCTTTCGCAACGTGACCGCCGCCTACGGCGTCGAGGGCTTCACGCCCGACCATTGGGCCGCGCTGCGCGCTGCCCAGGTCCACACGGTGTTCATCGCCTACGACCGCGACGAGGCGGGCAACGCTGCTGCCGCGAAGTTGGCCGATGAGCTGATTGCCGCCGGCATCGCGGCCTATCGTGTGCAGTTTCCACCCGGCATGGATGCCAACGAATACGCCCGCAAAGTCACGCCGCCGGACAAGTCATTGGGCGTGGCCCTGCGCGGGGCGCAGTGGCTGGGGCGTGGCCCCGCACCGGGCTGCGCAGTGTCAGTTGCCAGTGCTCAGTGCCCAGCCGAGGATGCAGCGCATGAGCAAGGGATACCGGGATCTGATCGCGTGGCAGAAGGCGATGGCATTGGTGCCGCTGGTCTACCGCGCGGCGAAGAAGTTGCCGAAGGAAGAAACCTACGCGCTGTCGGATCAGATCCGACGAGCAGTGATCAGCGTGCCAGCGAACATCGCGGAGGGACAGGCGCGGCAGACGCCGAAGGAATTCGCCCAGTTCCTGTACATTGCCCGGGGGAGTTTGGCGGAATTGGAAACGCTGCTGCTGGCAGCGCAGTCGTTGAACTATCTGGACGCACCGACGCTGTCGGAGCTGGAACCGTTGATCGCAGAAATCCGCAAGATCCTGCAAGGGCTGATCGCTCGGCTGACAACCGTGCACTGACAACTGGCACTTCAGGCGATGTCATCATCGCCTGCGGCGAGCGGGAATACCGGGTGCGTGGATTCGGCAAGAATCTCGCGTTCGACGTGCTGCGGATCAACCTGCGCCTGCGGGTCGGCGACGCCTACCACATCGACACGCTGGACCTGTACCAAGCGAAGGCCCGCACGGTGTTCATCAACGCCGCCGCCGAGGCGACGCAGCAGAAGCCGGAGACCATCGCCAAGGACGTGGGCAAGTTGCTGATGGCGCTGGAAGAACTGCAAGAGCGGCAGATTGCCGAGGCGCTGAAGCCCAAAGGCCCGCAGCCCGTCACCATTCCCGATGAGGAAGCCGCCGCCGCGTTGGCATGGCTGCAATCGCCCGACCTGTTGGACCGCATCCTGACCGATTTCGCGGCGTGTGGCGTGGTGGGCGAAGAGATCAACAAGCTGGCCGGGTATCTGGCCGCGGTGTCGCGGAAACTCGATGAGCCGTTGGCCATCCTCATCCAGTCATCGAGCGCGGCCGGCAAGTCGTCGCTGATGGAAGCGGTGCTGGCGCTGATCCCGGAAGAAGAGCGCGTCCAATACAGCGCCATGACCGGGCAAAGTCTCTACTACATGGGCGACGCCAACCTGGCCCACAAGATTCTGGCGATTGCGGAAGAAGAGGGCGCGTCCCGCGCCTCGTACGCGCTGAAACTCCTGCAATCCGAAGGCCGTCTCACGATTGCCAGCACCGGCAAAGATCCGCAGACCGGGCGACTGGTGACGCACGACTACCAGGTCGAAGGCCCGGTCATGATTTTCATGACCACGACGGCGGTGGACATCGACGAAGAGTTGATGAACCGCTGCATCGTGCTGACCGTGGACGAAGGCGCGGAGCAAACCCACGCCATCCATCAGGTGCAACGCAGCCGCCAGACCCTGGCGGGCCAACTCACGCGCCGCGACCGCGACCACATCCGCAAGCTGCACCAGAACGCCCAGCGCCTGATCCGGTCGCTGTTGGTGG
>JBBRVI010000450.1:0-2394 GCA_038247025.1 Acetobacterales bacterium | reverse complement strand
GGCCATGAGCGCCTTATAGGCGCTTCTGCGTTGTGGCTCAAAGAGCGCGGGTCAGGCTCGTCAGGAAACGCCCCGCGTGATGGTGGAAAGCTCCGCGTTCACATCCCACAGCACGGCGCGGATGTCGGTGGCGCCGCGCGCTGCCACCCGCGCCGTGTGCATGGCCTGATAGGCCAGCGCATCGGCACGGCTGGTGAAGGCGTAAAGCCCACCTGCCCTGTCCGCTGCCGCATCCTCGGTCCAGATTTTCCAGACCAGGCCCGGCGTATCGTCGGCGATGGAATGCGCGAGTTCCCTCAGCAACGCATTCCGCGCCGCACCTGGCGGCGGATAGGGCGGCGGCGCCGTGGCGAAATCCATTTGCAAAATGATGATGGGCCGCCCGGCTTTACCAGCCACACCGCCACTTCCGCTCATCCCTGGTAAGCCACCGTGCGCGTGATTTGCTCGCCCAGCCCTTCGACGCCCACGCGGACTTCCTGGCCAGCCTTGAGGAACCAGGGGGTTGGCTTCTTGCCCAGGCCAACACCAGGCGGTGTGCCGGTGAAGATCACATCGCCGGGGAAGAGCGTGATGCATTGGCTGACGTAGCTCACCAGTTCCTTCACGTTAAAAATCATGGTCTTCGTGCTGCCATCCTGCTGGCGTACGCCATCCACATCCGCCCACATGCGCAGGTTCTGCGGATCGGGCACTTCATCCTTCGTGACCATCCAGGGGCCGAGCGGGCCGAAGGTCTCAAAGCCCTTGCCCTTGTCCCAGGTGGGGCCGCGCTCGGATTGCCATTCGCGCTCGCTCACATCATTGCCCACGGCATAGCCGGCCACGTGGTCCATGGCGGCTTCCTCGGTCACGTAGCGCGCGGTGGTGCCGATGACGATGCAAAGCTCGCATTCCCAGTCGGTCTTCACCGAGTTCTTGGGGATGATGATGTCGTCAAAAGGCCCGCTCAGCGCGCCGAGCGACTTGATGAAGACGATGGGCTCCTTGGGCACCGCAGCCCCGGTCTCGGCCGCATGGTCGGCGTAGTTCAGGCCAATGCAGATCAGGTTGGTCATGCCCGTGACGCAGGAGCCAATGCGCGGTGAACCGCTGACCAGCGGCAAGCCTGCCGGGTCCAGCGCTTGGAGCTTGGCCAGCACTTCCGGCGCCAGCACCTCACCCGTCACGTCGGGTATCACGCCCGAGAGGTCACGAATGGCGCCGCCCGCATCGAGCAGGCCGGGCTTTTCCTGGCCCTTGGGGCCGTAGCGGAGCAGTTTCATGGTTCGGTTCCTCCTGAAGGTGGAGGCAGATTGCCCGCATTCAGGCCCGGCGCGAAGCCTGCCGCGCCGGCTTCAGCTTTCCGTGCGGCGAACCAGAATCTCCCGCTTGCCCACATGGTTGGCCGGGCTGACCACGCCCTCCTTCTCCATCTGCTCAATCAGCTTGGCAGCGCGGTTGTAGCCGATGTTCAGATGGCGCTGGATGAAGCTGGTGCTGGCCTTGCCCTCGCGCGCCACAACATCCACCGCCTGGTCGAACAGCGACTTGTCGGCATCCGAGGCGGCGGCGATGCCCGAGAGCCCGCTCTCCGTCTCCTCATCCACCTCGGTCACTTCTTCCACATAGTCAGGCTCGCCCTGTTCGCGCAGCCAGTCGGTGATGCGCTCCACCTCCTCATCCTTCACGAAGGGGCCGTGCACGCGCGTCATCCGCCCGCCACCGGGGAGGAACAGCATGTCGCCCTGGCCGAGCAATTGTTCGGCGCCCTGCTCACCCAGGATGGTGCGGCTGTCGATCTTGGAGGTGACCTGGAAGGAAATGCGCGTCGGGAAATTCGCCTTGATGGTGCCGGTGATAACGTCCACCGAAGGCCGCTGTGTTGCCATGGCGACGTGAATGCCCGCCGCACGCGCCATCTGCGCCAGGCGCTGCACCGCGGCCTCGATCTCCTTGCCGGCTACGATCATCAGGTCCGCCATTTCATCAATGACCACGACGATCATCGGCAGCCGCGCGAGGGCCAGCGCCTGTTCCTCAAAGACGGGGCGGTTGGTCTCGGGGTCAAAGCCGGTCTGCACGCGGCGCGTCAGCACTTCGCCGCGCGCCACGGCGGCGGCCACCTTCTCATTATATCCGGCGATGTTGCGCACGCCGATCTGGCTCATCGCCCGATACCGCCGCTCCATCTCACGCACAGTCCATTTCAGCGCACCGATGTTCGAGCGCGAGGAGATCGTCCCCGAATCCATGCCGTTCCTGGTCGTGGTCATCGACGAAATGGCCGACTTGATGCTGACCGCCGGCAAGGAGATCGAAGGCGCTGTGCAGCGCCTTGCGCAGATGGCGCGTGCCGCGGGCATCCATGTGGTGATGGCGACGCAGCGGCCCTCGGTGGATGTCATCACCGGC
>JBBRVI010000449.1:0-2394 GCA_038247025.1 Acetobacterales bacterium | reverse complement strand
GTTGCCGCGCAAGGTCTGGCGCCCATACAGCCCATTGCCATCCACGCCGCCATGCAGCAGCGGCGGCAGCGGCTCGGTCACCATCATCTCGGCGCGGGCGGGCGCCATGGGGACGCTTACGCCGAATTGCTCGGCCAGCACGCCGGTATGCGGGCCGGCCGCCAGCAGCACGGCATCGCAGCCGATCTCGCCCGCGCTGGTGCGGACTGCCACCGCGCGGCCACCGCGCAGCGCCAAGCCAAAAGCCTCCGTGTGCTGAAGAATGCGCCCGCCGTGTTTTTCAATGGCCCAGGCATAGGCTTGGCTCGTGCGCTGTGGGTTCGCGTGGCCGCCGTAATGCCAGAACATGCCGCCATGCACCCCGTCTCCCACCCAGGGGACGCATTCGCGCATTTGCTTCGCGTCCAGCTCCTCGGCCCGGAAGCCCTGGTCGGTGGCGATCTTGGCACTCGCCCGCAGCCGCTCCATCTGGCCCTCATCCAGCGCCACCTTGATGCGGTTGGGCCGCCATTCCGTTGGGTGGCCGAGCAACTCGTCCATCTGCGGCCATAGCCGTTGCTCCTCGCGAAACAGCGGCGAGTAAGGATGCGTGCAGCCCCCGCCATTCCGCCCGCTCGCCTCCCAGCCGACAATGCCCTTCTCGATCAGTGTGACCTTGTGGCCTGCGCGCGTGAGCCAAAAGGCCGTGGAAAGCCCGGTGACGCCGCCGCCGATGATGACGATCACTTGCCCACCTCGCTCAGACGCCCACCGATGAAAACCGCGTTCTCCGGCGCCGCCTCCCAATGCGGCAGCCATTGCTCGGCAATGCCAAACCAGCCGGTCCAGTTGGCGCGCAGCGCGGGGTCCTCCTCCAGTGCGGCCAGTACTGCCAGGGGCAAGGGTCGCAGTGGGGCGCGGTGGCTCGCCATGCGCGGCGATACATGCGCCAGAACCGCCTGCACCGAATCCCGGCAGCGGCGCCCCTGGCAGGGGCCCATGCCCGCGCGCGTCAGCCGCTTCACCTGGTCCTGCGGGCCCTGCGCCAGCGCGGCGAGCCCGCCATCCGGCCCCTCCGCGCGCAGATAGCGCGGCGGGCGCAGCGCACGCAGATCACTGAGGCGCACCTCCTCGCAGGCGCAAAGAATTCGGTCAGGGTCATCCAGCGCCTGCGCCATCCAGCCCGCACGCGCGACTTTCGCCGTGCCCGCCGCATCGCCGGCAAGGATCACGCCGTCGGGCAGGGATTGCGCCACGAAGCCGCCGCATGCGGGCTCCCATCCGATTCGTGCCCCCAGCAGATCCGCCATCTCGATATTGGGCGCTGCATCCACCGCCATCACCACCGTGTCACAGGCGGCCTCGCGCCAGTGACCCTCCAGCCAGGCGATGCCCTCCACCTCCTGCGTGCCCAGGATGCGCAGTGAAGTAGGCTCCACGAGGCGCAGCGCGATGTCGGGGTAAGTGACCTCACCCGTGCCGATCACCGCCACGCGGCGGCCAGTGAAATCACCATAAAGGCGGTGCGCGGCATCAAGCCCCCGCGCACCCATCACGCCGGGCAATTCCCAACCCGCGAAGGGCACCACCACATCGCGCGCACCGGCGGCGATGGTGATTTGCCGCGCCCCCACCAGCCAAGCCGTCGCGCGATCCGCGAGGCCCAGGATGAAGGGCGCGCCCGCGAAGCCGCCCCAGACCGAGACGCCGAGCGCCACCTCCACCCCCGCCTCCAACGCTCGCTCCAACCCTGGGCGCGCGGCGACCACGCGCTCTTCCATCCGCGCGGGCTGCTGTACCGCTGCCCCCAGGCGCCCGCCGAACAGAAAGGGGATGTCGAGGCCGATTAGCCCTGGATCGAGCGGCTGCTCATCCAGCAGGATCACGCTCTGCCCCCCGGCGGCGGCGACGAGGGCGGCGGCGATGCCCGCCTCACCCCCGCCGATCACCGCATGGTCGAAGACCCCGCGCAACGGGAAGGTTTTGCCAGCGAGGGAGGTGGGATCAGGCGTCATTTCCACAGCGCAGCACGCCCAGGCCGCCACGCGCAACCGCAAAGGCAACTCCGCCGCCGTCTGAAGATGAGCGCGAGCGTCAATCCAGCCGCAGCCCGAGCCGCGCGATGATGGGCTGCCAGGTGACCGTCTCCTCGCGGATGAGCCGCGCCATGGTGGCGCGGTCATCAAAGCGGGGGATGGTGCCCTGGCTGGCGAAGAGTGCCTGGAGGGCCGGGTCGGCCAGCGCGTCGCGGATGGCGTTCTGCAACGTGTCGAGGATTGCGTCCGGCGTGCCGGCACGGGCCACGAAGCCCTGCCAGCCGCGCACCACCAGATCGGTCATGCCTTGCTCGGCCGCGGTCGGCACGTCGGGGAAATGCGGATGGCGCCGCGTGTCGCCCAGGAAGGCGATGAGGCG
>JBBRVI010000448.1:0-2400 GCA_038247025.1 Acetobacterales bacterium | reverse complement strand
GCGACTCGGGAGGCCACAACCGATTGGGGCCAACCCGACCCAGCACGCCACAACCAGTACCGCATCCTCGGCCGCGACTTCGAGCAGGAGTATCAGAAGCTCCTGCCGGACTCCTTCGTCATTGCGGTCAAGGCGGCTGACGCGGTGACGGCGGAAGACGACCTGGTCTATCTGCTTACCCGGAATTTCTTCTGGACCCGCCAAGCCACCGCCGCTGGCCTGGACTCCAGGCTGATATGACCACCCGTCTGCGGTATTAAGAATAGGAAGAACAGGAGGCCGCTTGTCGCATCCCGCCGGCCGCTGGCGTTTGCTTTTGCCAGAGACTGTCCTGCCGCTTGGCCCGGCCTGGGCCGTCAATGGAGCGAACTGCCAGACCTATCGCCAGCATGGGCTATTCAGCCGCGACGGTGTGCAGATTGGCGCTTTCTTCGGGCCGGAAGGGCAACTGGTTGCGTTCCGCCGGGCCTTGGACGAGGCGAGAGTGCAGCGGATATCCCTGCCCCGTTTCGCGCTACCGCAGGATGCGCATTTCAGCCCGAGCGTTGTCACCGACCAGCGCGGGCGGCTTCACATCATGGGCGGAGCGCACGTGACCGAGGCCTTCTACCTGCGCAGCGCGCCGGGTGGATCGCTGCGCAGCCTTGTGGCTGTGCAGGATTCCGCCCTGCATGCCGATGGCCCGATCAGCTATCCAAGCTTTCTGGCCGGAGAGGATGATGCCCTTTACCTCACCTACCGGATCGGCGTGCCCGGGCGCGGGGCCTGGCGGTTGCGTGCTTGGGACGAGGCCACCGAAGCCTGGGCGCCGCGCTCCACCCCGCTGGCCAGCGGCATGCGGCGCGATACCTGGACCTCCAGCCCCTATTTCAACAATCCGCTGCGCCGGCATGCCGGCAGCTTCGGCTTCTTCAGCGTCTGGCGCAGCAATGTCCTCGGCGGGGGGCGGAATGTGGTGCGGAATATCGGGCTCGATTATTTTGAAATCGATCCTTCCACGAGCAACGCCAGGACGCATGGCGGCCTGCGCCTGCCCCTGCCGGTCACCCCTGCCGTGAGCGAACGTGTGGTGGCAGTGCCGAATGACGGCCAGCTCTCCAACCAGGCAGGTGCCACGCGATTGCGCGATGGCCGGCCCTTCGCCGCCATGCTGATGGCTGGGCGCGACGGGCGGCGGCAGGTGCATGTGGCCTGGCCGCGCCCCGATGGCCAATGGCGCGCCTATCCCATCACCCGCTTTCGAAGCGACCAGCCCATGCTGGGTCAGGTGACGCTCTATCTGCCGCACAGCCGGCCGGCCTGCGTCGCGCTGCCGGACGACCGCGTGATCGTGCTGTTCCGTTCGGCGGAACACGGCAACCGGCTTCTCGCCAAGCGACTGTATCCGCCGCACTACCGGGCGCAGGAGGGTGATAGTCTCATCCTCTGGCCACGCGACCTCGGCTTCTATGAGCCTGTAGTGGATATCGCTCTGGCCGAGGCGACCGGAAGGCTTTGTCTCTTTGTGCAATGCTGCGGGGGAGCAGCCGACAATGCCGACACTTCGGTGGCCCGAACCGCGCCGGCACGGCTGATGGAGTGGGCAGTGCCGCCGGCCGAAGCTGAACCCTGGCGCCTTGGTGACGCCGCCACCATGGCCTATTCTCACCCAATGCAAAACGCTTCTGCGCCGCCGCGAGTCGCCCGTGGCGGCAAGTCCATTTACGGGGCGCCGCTGGGCATCCTGATGCTCGAGGCGCGCTTCCCGCGCATTCCAGGCGACATGGGCAATGCTGGCACCTGGCCGTTCCCGGTCCTGTTCCGCGTAGTGCGCGGTGCCTCGCCGGAGCGCGTGGTGCTGCAGGGCGCGCCGGGCCTGCTGCCGGATTTCATCGCCGCGGCTCGGGATCTGGTCGATCTCGGGGCGGAGGCTATCACCACCAATTGCGGGTTCCTCAGCCTGTTCCAGGCAGAACTCGCGGCGGCGGTCGCGGTACCCGTGGCGACCAGCAGCCTGATGCAGGTGCCCTGGGTGCAGGCGACGCTGCCACCGGGCAAGCGCGTTGGCGTGATCACGGTGAGCCGTGCCTCGCTGACGTCGGCGCATCTTGCAGCCGCCGGGGTGCCGGCGGATGTGCCGCTTGAGGGCACGGAGGGGGGGCGCGAATTCTTCCGCGTGCTGATCCGCGCCGAGAAATCGGACCTGGACGTGGCGCTGGCCGAGCAGGATATCCTGGAGGCTGGCCGGCGGCTTGTGGCCCGGTACGGGGACATCGGCGCCGTGGTGCTGGAATGCACCAACATGCCGCCCTATGCGGCGGCGTTGCAGGCGGAACTCGGCCTGCCGGTCTACGACATCTTTACGCTGGTGAACTGGTTCCATGGCGGGCTGCGGCCGGCCAGGTTCGACTGAATTGCCTC
>JBBRVI010000447.1:0-2407 GCA_038247025.1 Acetobacterales bacterium | reverse complement strand
GCCGGATGCGGGGACCACCATCGTGGTGAATTGCGCCGGCCGCACGCGCAGCATCATGGGCGCCGAAAGCCTGCGCCGCGCGGGCGTGCCCAACAAGATCGTGGCCCTGCGCAACGGCACCATGGGCTGGGAACTGGCCGGTTTTCAATGCGAGCGCGGCCAGACGCGCAGTTATGCGCCGGGCACCCCCGCCTCCGCCGCCCTGGCGCTGAAGCGTGCCTCGGCCTTCGCCGCCGAGAATGGCGTGGAGCTGATCAGCCGCCACGCCGCGCAAGCCATGCTGGACGATGACAGCCGCAGCACCTACGCGCTGGATGTGCGCGCGGCTGAGGAATACGCCGCCGGCCATATCCCCCGCTTTCGCCACGCGCCGGGCGGGCAGCTCGTCCAGGCGACCGACCAGTGGGTGGCCGTGCGCAATGCCCGCATCATCCTCGCCGATGACGACACGGTGCGCGCGCGCATGTCCGCCGCCTGGCTGCGCCAGTTGGGCGGCTGGGAGGTCCATGTAGTGGAGGGCGCGCTGGCCGGTCCGCTGCGGCACGCCGAACCTGCCGGACCCGAAGTGCCGCAAATGCCACTCGTCACCCCCCAGGCTCTCGCGGCGGTGACAGGCATCACGGTGCTGGATTTGGCCCGCAGCATCGAGTTCCGCGCGGGACATATCCCGGGCGCCATCTGGGCGGTGCGCGGGCGGGTGCCACAGCTTGACGGCCCCGTGGTGATCTGTGCGAACGACCCCTGGCTCGCGCACCTCGCCGCGGCCGAACTCCCCGGCGCGCGCGTGCTGGAGGGCGGCTTGGCCGCCTGGCGCGCCGCAGGGCTTCCCGTCGCCGCAGATCGCCTGACCCCACCCGACGAGGCCTGCGTGGACTGGTATCTACGCCCCTATGACCGCAATTCCGGCGTCGAGGCGGCCATGCACGCCTATCTGGCCTGGGAGATTGACCTGGTGCATGAGGTGGAACGCGACGGCGACGCGCGCTTTGGCGCCTGGTAGCCGCCCGCGTCAAGCGCTTCGGTGGGGGCGTCCTGGATGCGCTCCTGCCGCCAGCCTGCCTCACCTGCGAGGAACCGGTGGGGGCGCAAGGCGGCCAATGCCCGGCCTGTTTCTCGCGCCTTGCCTTCGTCACCGCGCCGCTGTGTGATCGCTGCGGCGTGCCCTTCCCGCATGAGGGCGCAGGCATCGCCCATGAGGAGGCGCTCTGGTGCGAGGCCTGCCTCGCCGCCCCCCCCGCCTTCGCCGCTGCGCGGGCGGCGCTACGCTATGACGAGGGCGCCAAGGCGCTGATCCTGCCCTTCAAGCATCGAGACAGGACCGAATTGGCCAGGCCGCTGGCCCGCCACATGGCCCGCGCCGGAGCGGAATTGCTGCAAACAGCGGATCTTCTGGTGCCCGTGCCGCTGCATCGCTGGCGGCTGTTTCATCGCCGCCACAACCAGGCGGCCCTGCTGGCCCGTGAAATCGCGCGGATCAGCGGAAAGCGGCACGCGCCCATGCTTCTGCGGCGAGTGCGGGCCACGGTTCCGCTCGGTGAATTGAGCGCTCATGAGCGCGAGGCGGCACTCACCGGGGCCTTCGCCCTGGCCCCCGGCGCGGCGCGCCATTTGCAGGGCCAACGTGTTCTTCTGGTGGATGACGTGCTGACCAGCGGCGCCACCGCCGATGCCTGCGCCCGGCTTCTGCTCCTGGGGGGCGCCAGTTTTGTGGGCGTCCTGGCCGCCGCCCGTGTCTCGGACCCAAGAATTGAGCGGCCGGGTTAACCTTTTGCTAAGCTGGCGCGTTCATTGTCCATTCTGTAACAGAATGGAGCAGGGACCATGCCCTTCGACGGAAAAGATGTCGCCGCCAACCGTGCCGCGCAATATGGCTTCGCACATGATCTGCGACCGGCCAATACCCGCTTTCCGACTGATCCCACGCGCCCGACCGCGCAGGACAGCCCGCTTTTCGGGCTCGATGGGGCGGAATGGCGCGGCTTCTTCGTCGGGCTGACGATCGTTCTGGCCATGGTCATGGGCCTGGCTGCGCTGCTGCTGAGTTTCATCGGGAACTGAAGCGCTTGACGGCGAGGCATCTGCGCGGCGTATTAGGAGGATGGTAAATGTTGAAATCTACACGACCGCTTTCTGTCCCTTTTGCGACCGCGCCCGCGCCTTGCTGAAGAAAAGGGGCGTCGAATTTTCTGAATTTGACGCACCCCACGGCAGTCAGGCCCGTAAAGATGCGATCGCACGCTCAGGTGGGCGGATGACGGTGCCGCAACTCTTCATCAAGGGGAACGCAATAGGTGGGTGCGACGATCTGGTCGCGCTGGAACGCGCGGGCCGGCTTGAAGCATTACTGGCCGGTTGATCCTTCCTTCTGGCCTTCTGGCATTTCGCTCGCCAGTCCCCATGTGACAAT
>JBBRVI010000446.1:0-2409 GCA_038247025.1 Acetobacterales bacterium | reverse complement strand
CTGGAACAGCCGCGCAGGGTGCTGCTCAAGGGCGGAAACCAGCCCCCGACCAGAAGCGAGGCTTTCGCCGCCGAGGTAGCGCTCGAGCTGAGCCAGGTCGAAGCACCGCCTGATCACCTCGGGCGCGTGATCCTTCCCGCCACCGCTTTCCGCCACTGCGGCAATGTAGACGTTGGTTCGGAGATCGGTGCGCGTCCGGTAATTGCGCCCGGCGAGCACGCCTACGGCGCAGATGGCAGCGCCGAGGGCGAGGAATGGCTGTGGCCGCAGTGCGGAGCTGACGCACTCATCCATCAGCATCTGCAATACGCCGCCTGGCTGCAGAATGGTGGCCGGCACGGGGAGTGGCGCCGCCTGCTGCTTCGCCCGGCTGGAGTCGAGTTTCGCCAGAAACGCCGCGGCAGGATGGACGTTCTCGGCCGTGGCCATTGGTGTGACATCCGCACTGGCCAGCATGGCCGCCGCGGGATGCGGCTGGACGGCGCGCTCCGCGACCGCGGCGTTGAGAGTGATCTCCGGCGGCGGAACCCAGCCGCGGTCGATCGCGAGGGCATAGATACTTCCGGCGCCGATGGTATGGGGCCGGAGGCTGGCCCAGCGGCGCTCCGCGGTATCCAATTTGCCCGACTGGCCCGACTTTCCGCTCGACTTCGACCAGTCGAGCCAGAGTTGCCGCCCCTCATCGCCAAGCGCCGCCTTGATGGCGTTGCCCATGGTGATCCAAGAGGCGCCGTCGAGATCCTCGTTCGGGAGATAGACCAGCGCTGCCTTCACCGCATCGAAGGTGCCGCGCGGATCGGACGGGCCGCGCCAGGCGGTGTCGCCGGATGGAAGGTGCAGAGAGCGCGGCCGCATCTCGGGCGGAATCAGTGGATGGGCACGATCGAGCCAAGCCATGGCCGCCGCCTCGTCCAGCACCGGCAACTGTGCGAGCGGGATGTCGAGTAGGCTGTCTTCAGGCCAGACATAGGGCTGCCCGGTGCCGGGGTGCACGGCATGCGCCACGAACTGCTGGCCGCGCGCCAGGAGCTCGAGCGGCAGGCGCTTGCGGCCCGCGAATGGCGTGGCAGCGCGATAGACCAGCAGGCGCTTCGGGGCGCGGCCGATGCGCAGGCAGGGCGTGTCGCCGAGCATGGAGGTGGCGAGCTCAGCGAGCTGGATGGCCAGCGCGCCATCCAGGATATCGATGTCGATGCCCACCACCGCGCCGGTGGCGATACCGACGCCACAGCCGGGCCAGCGGCGCCAGATGTCCACCTCGAAGGGCTTCGTCGGCCGGTCGCAATGGCGGGTCCAGTCGGGATAGGGCGACCATTCCCCGCCGGTGAACCGCCCTGGCACCTTCGTGCCCGGCATAATGGGAATGACCGAGTAGCCGTTATCGACCAGGCGCTCGCCGTAATCGGCCATGAAGGAGGGGGCGTCGGTCATTCGCTGCCGCGCTCCTGAGCCGCGATGGCAGCGTCGCAGGCGCGCTCCAGGCGCAGGATTTCGGGATAGAGGGTGGCCATCTGGCGGGCGGCGCGTTCGAGAGCCTGGCGCGCCCTCTCCAATTCGGCGTGGATCCCGCGTGCGGGACCGCGAATGTCAGCAGCGAGTTCGCCGACATGATGCGCAGTTCTGGCCCAGGGCGGTTGCTTGGCACGCGTGCGATATGGCTTGCGCGGCGCCGGCGTACCCTTGGTCGCGAGACCGGCCCGGACCTTCTCGACGTCCCAGGCTCCGTTCGGCTCACGCGCGATCCGCCCGGCGCGTTCAGCCCTCTGCACCGCGGTGTGCGAGATGCCGAGCTGGCGCGCGACCTCTCTGGCAGAGGTGACGCCGCTCATGGCCGCCCACCCGCCACGAGCGGCGGCGCCGGATGACGTCCCGCATCCAGCCGGCGTGCCAGCTCATCCTGGTAGGCGGTGATGATGACCTCCAGCAGCGTCAGCCATTCCGCCTCGGTCAGCACCGCGAGATCGGTCTTGCCGATGCTCTCCAGGTATTCCCCGGCCATGGGGCTGGCGGCCTCAATGGCGGCAATCTCGTGCTCATCGGGATCAATCACGCCCCACCTCCGGCAGAGCGCGTTCATGCAGCGCATGGAACAGGCAGGCAGCGGCTGGCTGGCCAGAACGCGCGGATCGAACCAGCCAAAGCCGCGGGCGGCGCGGAGGCGACATGCGGCGCATCTCACCCGAACCTCGCGGCGGCGATTTCGGTGTACTGGCCGGCTGGCCGCACCTGGATCGCAATAGGACTGCGCAGTTGGTCCAGCTGCTCCAGCGCCGCATCCACGGTCGCGGGGGGCGCCAGATTGCCAGCACGCCGCCGCCACCAGCCCACCGCCTTGTCGCGCGGAAAGCCGGTGTGCTCGAAGCAGACCCATTCGCTGTGTCGTGCCAGGCCGCATTCATAGGTGACGCG
>JBBRVI010000445.1:0-2424 GCA_038247025.1 Acetobacterales bacterium | reverse complement strand
GGGACCTGCAACGCCACCTTCCGGCCGCTCAACCCGCGCACCGCGCAGGCCACGCTGACCGTCCGGTTCTGAGCCGCCAATCACCCTGCGCCGGCCTGGCGCAGGGTACCGGGATCAAGCGCGCGCTGCCACCAGCGCGCGCTTACCCATCACCTCTGCAATGATCGCGAACGATCGCCGGCGCTTCTCCTGGTCGTACATGTCGGACACGATCATCAATTCATCCGCCTGTGTACGGTCCAGCAGCGCGTCGATGCCGCGCCGCACAGTCTCCGCATTGCCGATGATGCTGAAGTTCAGCATCGAGGAGGCCTGCGCGCGCTCCGCCGGGGTCCAGTAAGTGTCAATGTCGTCGATCGGCGGCTGGGTCAGCTTGCGCTCGCCGCGCACGAGGTTGGCGAAAGACATCTGCTGCGAGGTCGCCAGATACTTTGCCTCCTCGTCGGTTTCCGCCGCGATGATGTTCACGCCGATCAGCGCATAGGGCTTGGGCTGCTGCTTGGAAGGCCGGAAACTGCCGCGATAGATCGCCAGCACCTGGTCCAGCATCTGCGGCGCAAAGTGAGAGGCAAAGCCGAACGGGAAACCATACGCCGCTGCCATCTGTGCGCCGTACAGGCTCGAGCCGAGAATCCACAGCGGCACATTGGAATTTGATCCGGGTACGGCTTCAATCCGCTGCCCCTCGCGCGCCGGGCCAAGCCAGGCTTGAAGCTCCAGCACATCCTGCTGGAAATGTTCGGAGGCTGATGGATCGCGCCGCAGCGCGCGCAGCGTATTCTGGTCGGTGCCCGGCGCGCGGCCGAGGCCGAGATCGATCCGCCCGGGATACAGCGCCTCCAGCGTGCCGAACTGTTCGGCGATCACATAAGGCGAATGGTTCGGCAGCATGATGCCGCCCGCGCCAACCCGGATCGTCCTGGTGCCCGCCGCGATGTGGGAGATCACCAGCGAGGTCGCCGCCGTGGTCACCGCCGCCATGTTGTGGTGCTCGGCCACCCAGAAGCGCTTGTAGCCCAGCCCCTCGGCATGCTGCGCCAGCCGCCGCGCCTCGTTCAGCGCATCACCCCGCGTAAAGCCTTCGCGCACGCGCCCGAGTTCAAGAATGGAAAGTGCCGCCATGCAAGCGTCCTCTGATCTGGTCGCCCTAAGATGGGCATTCCGCCTTGAATGCCAATGGCCGGCGCGCGGGTCTAGAACCCCGCCGGCTCGGCGAGGCCCTTCGACGACAGGCAGATCGCCTTGAAGCGCGCGCCCATGTCGTTCGGGTCGATCAGCTTGCGGGCGGCCTGGAACACGGCCTCGCCGTCGTCCGGGTTGGCGGCGACCAGCTGGTTGAGCCGCGCCTGCGCGCCAAGGCCCAGCAGGAACATGCCCTGCGGCGCCGGCCCGGCCACGTCGAGCCCTGCCGAGGCTGCCAGGCGCGCCAGCCGCCCGAAGTCCACATCCACTGTCAGGTCGCTCATCCCCGGCGCCTCCAGCGGGCCGACCTGCCGGCCGTCGCGGTAGGCACGCAGCGTATCGCCCGGCGCGCGGTCGTCGGGTCCGTAGTCGATGAACAGCGCGCGCACGGGTCCACTGCGCGAGACGAGATCGGCGACCACCAGGTCCAGCCCCGTCTGCACTTCCACCGCGTCTCCGGCCAGCGCCGCTGCGCTGGGCGGGCGCGGCTCATCGGCGGCAAGGCCGAAGGCCAGCTGGCCGCCCTCCGCAAGGCCCACCACGCATTCGCGCCAGTCGCTGCCCGCCCGGCGGAACTGGCGCGCGGGCAGGCAGTCGAGATATTCGTTGGCGATGATCAGCGCCGGCCCGACCGGTACGTTCGCCAGCGCCTCGGCGAAGTGCGGATGCACCGGCGCAAACAGCTCGCCCAGCGCCGCCTTCAGAACCGGGCTCGGTTCCACGAACACGAGCCGCATCCCCCGCACGAAATCCTCGCCGCCCACCGCGCCCGCCACCCTCAGGGCGTCCAGCATCAGCTGCCCGCGACCCGGACCAATCTCCACCAGCTGGAATGTTTCCGGCGCGCCAAGTGCGCGCCATTCATGCACCAGCCACACGCCGATCAGCTCGCCGAATATCTGGCTTGTCTCAGGCGCCGTCGTGAAATCGCGTCCGATGCCGGGACGGGTCGCGTAATAGCCGGCCTGCGGATCATGCAGGGCAATCTGCATGTAGGTAGACAGGGGGATTGGTCCGCCCGTCTCGATCAGGCGCACCAGCCGGTCTTCAATCGTCATGGTTCAGATGTATCCAGAAACGCGCTTACCGCGCCTTTGCGGGCACCAGATAGGCGGCACCGAAGATGCCCGCCAGCAGGATCAGCACCCAGGAGGCAACCGAGCTGAAATCATAGACTGGCTGGTTCCGGTAGAACCAGTGCAGACCCACATGCACCACCGCGAACACGCAAAGCCCGTAGCG
>JBBRVI010000444.1:0-2437 GCA_038247025.1 Acetobacterales bacterium | reverse complement strand
GGCGTGCGCGCGGTGAAGATGCATCTGGGCCTGCCCGACGCGACCGGCCGCCAGCAGGTGGAGCCCATCGAGGGCAGCCATTTCGTGCAACCCGCGGGCCTGGTCATCAAGGCGCTGGGCTTTGACCCGGAGAACCTTCCCGCGGCCTTCAATGAGCCTTCGCTGCCGGTCTCGCGCTGGGGCACGCTGCGGGTGGACCACAAGACCATGATGACCGCGCTGCCGGGCGTTTTCGCCGGTGGCGACATTGTGCGCGGCGCCTCGCTGGTGGTGTGGGGAATTCGCGACGGGCGTGACGCGGCCGTGCAGATTGAAGCGTATGTGAAGGCCAAGGCGTCCTTTGCTGAGGCGGCGGAGTGACCGAGATGGAAAAGAACTATATCGAGACCTATCAGCGCAACGCCGCCCTGCTGAACGAAGCGGGCGTGGACACGATGGAGCACGACGCTTGCGGCGTCGGCCTCGTGGCCTCGCTCGACGGCAAGCCTTCGCGCGCTGTGACGCAGGCCGGCATTGATGCGCTCAAGGCCGTCTGGCACCGCGGTGCTGTGGATGCCGATGGCAAGACCGGCGACGGCGCTGGCATCCACATCGAAATTCCGCAGGAATTCTTCGCCGAAGCCGTGCGCAATGGTGGCGACAAGCCCAAGCCCGGCCCCATCGCGGTGGGTCAGATCTTCCTGCCCAAGACGGATTTCGGCGCGCAGGAGCGCTGCCGCCAGATCGTAGAGACGGAGATTCTCGCCAGCGGCTACGGCATCTACGGCTGGCGCCAGGTGCCGATCAACGTGGCCGTGATTGGCGAGAAAGCCAATGCCACGCGTCCCGAAATCGAGCAGATCCTTATCCACGATCCCGAGCAGCGCGATGTCGCGACCATGGAGCGGGACCTCTACGTGATCCGCCGCCGGATCGAGAAGCAGGCCATCGCCGCGCAGATTCCGGAGCTGTATCTCTGCTCTCTCTCGGCGCGCAGCATCATCTACAAGGGGATGTTCCTCGCCGAGGCGCTGAGCGAATTCTACCCGGATTTGCAGGATGAGCGCTTCGTCTCGCGCTTCGCCATCTACCACCAGCGGTACAGCACCAACACCTTCCCGACCTGGCGGCTCGCGCAGCCTTTCCGGATGCTCGCGCATAATGGCGAGATCAACACGCTTTCGGGCAACATCAACTGGATGAAGGCGCACGAGACGCGGCTCTCGCACCCGCTGCTGGACGCGCATCTGGAGGATATCAAGCCTGTCATCCAGGCCGGCGGTTCTGACACCGCCTGCCTCGACAATGTGTTCGAGCTTCTGGTGCGCGGTGGGCGCGATGCACCCATGGCCAAGGCGATGCTGATCCCCGAATCGCTCGGCAATAACGCGACCATGCCGGCACCGCATCACGACCTGTTCCTCTACTGCAACGCAGTGATGGAGCCCTGGGATGGGCCGGCCGCACTCTGCGCCACGGATGGCCGCTGGGTGGTCGCGGGCCTGGACCGCAACGGCTTGCGCCCGCTGCGCTATACCGTGACCCATTCCGGCCTGCTGATCGTGGGCTCGGAGACGGGCATGGTGAAGGTGGCCGAGGACGGAATTTCCGCCAAGGGCCGGGTCGGTCCCGGCCAATGCATCGGCGTGGATCTGGAGGAGGGCCGCATCTATCTGGATGGCGAACTGAAGGACCTGCTGGCCGCCCGCAAGCCTTTCGGCCAATGGACCAACCGCACCACGCGCATTGATGAGATCGTGAAGGCGCAAAGCCCCCAGCCCGCGCAGATGACGGGCGAGACTTTGCGCCGCTCGCAGCTCGCCATGGGCTACACGCTGGAGGAGTTGGAGCAAATCCTGCACCCGATGGTGGAGGATGCTCAGGAGGCGGTGGGCAGCATGGGCGATGACACGCCGATTGCCGTGCTTTCCACCCAATACCGCGGTTTGCATCACTACTTCCGGCAGAATTTCGCGCAGGTGACGAACCCGCCCATTGACAGCCTGCGCGAGGCGAGGGTGATGACATTGCGCACGCGCCTGGGCAATCTCGGCAATATCCTCGATGAGGACCCGACGCAGTGCGACATGCTGATGCTGGACAGCCCGGTGCTCTCCAGCGCGCAATTCGCCGCCATGCGCCACTACATGGGCACCAGCGTCTGTGAGGTGGATTGCACCTTTGCCGTAGAGGAAGGCGAGGCGGGGCTGCGCCAGGCCCTGCTGCGAATTCGCCGCGAAGCCGAGGACGGCGTGCGCAGTGGCTGCCAGCACGTCATTCTGACGGACGAATCTCAGGGCCGTGAACGCGCGGCCATCCCGATGATCCTCGCGGTTTCGGCCGTGCACACGCATCTGGTGAAGACCTCGCTGCGCACCTTCACCTCGCTGAATGTGCGCTGCGCGGAGTGCCTGGACGTGCATTACTTCGCCGTGCTCATCGGCTCGGGTGCCACATC
>JBBRVI010000443.1:0-2439 GCA_038247025.1 Acetobacterales bacterium | reverse complement strand
TGGGCCGCTACTACTCGGCCGCACGCGCCGTGAGGGTCCCCACCGCATCCAGTGCTTCGGCCAGATCCTCGATCAGATCCGCCACATCTTCCAGACCGACCGAGAGCCGTACCGTTCCATCCGTGATGCCAAGCTTCGCGCGCTCGTCCGGCCCGATGCGCATATGCGTGGTTGTCGCGGGGTGGGTGGCGAGCGACTTGGAATCGCCGAGATTATTGGAGATGTCCACGATACGCAGCGCGTTCATGAAGCGAAAGCACGCTGCCTTGCCGCCATGAATATCGAAGGTGACAAGCGTGCCGCCGCCCGACATTTGCTGGACCGCCAGCGCATGCTGCGGATGATCCGCGCGGAAGGGGTAGAAAACCCGCGCGATTTCCGACCGCTCGGAGAGGAAATCCGCGACCGCGGCGGCGTTGCGACACATCTGGTCCACGCGCAGCTTCAGCGTCTCCAGGCCCTTGAGGATCACCCAGGCGTTGAAGGGGGACATGGCGGGGCCGGTGTTGCGGATGAAGGGCATCAGCACCTCCTCCACCCATTTCTTCTTGCCGAGGACGGCACCGCCCAGCACGCGGCCCTGACCATCCATGTGCTTGGTGCAGGAATAGACGACCACATCGGCCCCCTGCTCGAACGGCTTTTGCAGCAGCGGCGTGGCAAAGACATTGTCCACCACCACCAGGGCGCCCGCGGCATGCGCCAGCTTGCTGACGGCCACGACATCTACGAGGTCGAGCATGGGGTTGGAGGGGGTTTCCAACAGCACCATCGTCGCGGGCCGGCTCAGCGCCTCGCGCCACTGCGCGAGGTCCGCCCCATCCACGAATTCCGCGATGATCCCATAGCGGGGGAGCAATGTGCTGACGATCCAGTGACAGGAACCGAACAATGCACGCGATGCCACCAGGCGATCGCCTGTCCTGAGGTGTGAGAGCAGGGCGGAATGTACGGCGGCCATGCCGGTGGCCATGAGGCGGCAGGCCTCCGCTCCCTGGCCCTCGATGGCGCAAAGGCGGTCTTCCAGCATGGTCGTCGTGGGGTTGGCGAAGCGGCTGTACTGATAGTGCTGGATTTCGTTCTTGAATGTGGCCTCTGCCTGCTCGGCACTGTCATAGACGAAGCCGGACGTCAAAAACATCGCCTCCGCGGTTTCGCCATGGTTGGAGCGGTTGAGGCCGCCACGCACCATCTCGGTGGCAGGACGAAGCTTGCGGGACATGGATGACACCCTTCAGACGGAGAACACCTGTCCGGCACCCTGGGCGGGTGGGGAAGCGACCGACCAGAATGTGTCGCGCATCCCTGGGCCGTTTAGCGCGCTTGTTTTACCCACCCTCAAGAAGGATGCGCCCCGGTTGGGACCTCGCCGCAAGCTGGCCGGACAAATCGCGAGGACAAGGGAGCATAATCGCGGTTAGGCTCCACAGTCAACGCACTGATCATTGACGGACCGACCAGTTAATGCATTTAATCTCACTAATGAGCGCTCTCGACCCCGAAGTGGCCGGCCAACTGGCCAAAGACCTCCCGCCCGACGTCTTCCGCACCATCATCTCGACCTTCGAGGTTGACCTTGCGCGGCTTGCCCAGGAATTGGCAGCCGCGGCCGATAATGGCGACCAGGAGGGGTATGAGCGCGCAGCCCACAGCCTGGCTGGCGCGGCCGCCGCAGTGGGGGCCATCGGGCTGGAGCGTGAGGCACGAATCGCCATGGATCATAGGCAGCCCGTCCCTCCCGCAATCGTCCTGCCCCGCCTGCTGGGCGAGGCCAAGGGCGCGCTCCAGGCATTGCATGCCCTGATCAACTGATCGGGCGGAGCAGCACGGGGAGCGGCACATCCGGGCGATGGTCTATGGATGAGGATGCCGCAAGACATAAAGACATACTTATGCCTCTAGGCACGCCAGCCGGCCCATGCTACGGCCCGCCGCGTCAGATAGCTTCGAACAAGGACAGCCCCGCATGCCGGTCGCCAAGGAATACGTCGTCAAGGATCTCACGCTCGCCGATTGGGGCCGCAAGGAGCTCAACATGGCCGAGGACGAGATGCCCGGCCTGATGTCCACCCGCAAGGAATACGGCGCGTCCCAGCCGCTCAAGGGTGCCCGCGTCGCCGGCTGCCTGCACATGACCATCCAGACCGGCGTGCTGATCGAGACGCTGACGTCGCTCGGCGCCGATGTCCGCTGGTCCTCGTGCAACATCTTCTCCACGCAGGATCATGCCGCCGCCGCCATCGCGCAGGCCGGCGTGCCCGTCTTCGCCAAGAAGGGCGAGACGCTGGAGGAATACTGGGACTACGTCCGCCGCACCCTGGAATGGGGCGATGGCGGTGAGCCGAACATGCTGCTCGATGACGGCGGCGACATGACGCTGCTGGTGCATTATGGCCTGAAGGCCGAGCAGGGCGACGTGGCCTTCCTGGAGAACGCCTC
>JBBRVI010000442.1:0-2449 GCA_038247025.1 Acetobacterales bacterium | reverse complement strand
ACCAAGGCCCAGCCCGACCGCGATGTTCAGCGCGAATTGATGCCCCCCATGCGGCACGCAGCGCCGGGGGGACCAGCCATGCTCGCGCAGCATCGCCAGCGTGCGGAGGTATTCGACCAGGCCGTAGGACAGCGCCGGATCGAATTGCAGGATGTCGCGATCGGGGCGCAGCCCGCCGTGCCGGATGAGGTTGCGCGCATCCAGCATGCTGAACAGGTTCTCACCCGTGGCGATGGGTGGGGCGTAGTGTTCGGCGAGTATGGCGTGGGTGCTGTAGTCCAGCGGATCCAGCGGCTCCTCATACCAGCGCAGGCCGAATCCCTGGATGGCGGCGGCGTAGCTGAGTGCGGCATGCAGGCCAAAGCGGCCATTCACATCCACACACAACCGCGAACCATCGCCATCGAGCAGCTTGAGCACCGCCTCGATCCGGCTGATATCCAACAGCAGCGCCTCACGCAGCGGCATGCCGGGGGAGCCGCCTATCTTCATCTTCACGACCGAATAGCCCATGCCGAGGTAGCGCTTCATCTCCTCAACCAGGCCATCCACATCCTTGCCGGGATGGTAATAGCCGCCCGCCGCATAGACCCAGGCATTGGCGTCGGCCTTTCCGGCATTGTAGCGGGTGGAAAGCAGTTTCCAGAGTGGGACTCCGGCCAGCTTGGCCGCCGCATCCCACAGCGCCATGTCGAGCACGCCCACGGCCACCGAACGGTCGCCATGGCCGCCGGGTTTCTCGTTCTTCATCATCGCCGTCCAGGCGGGGGTGGGATCGAAGCCGCCATCCGCATGGCCAGCGAGTTCACCCGCTTCGAGCAGGCGGGGGATGAAGCGCTCGGCCAGCAGACCTGGCTGGGCGTAGCGGCCATTGCTGTTGAAGCCATAGCCGGTGGCGGTGCGGCCATCGCCGGATTCGATGGTCACGGCAACGACGCTCGCCGTCATCTTGGAGAAATCGATATAGGCATTGGCGATGGCGCTGTTGATGGGCACCACGCCCTGCCGGATGGACGTGATCTTCATCAGATGGCCTTCTGCGCGCGAAGCGTGGCGATCTCATCGGCCGAGAAGCCGAATTCGGCCAGAACCTCATCCGTGTGCTCACCACGCTCGGGCGTCGGGCGGCGGCCACATTCCACGCCTTCGATCTGCATGGGCGCCCGCACGACGCTGATGGTGCCGAGCAGCGGATGCTCGATCGGCATTTCCATCCCCAGATGCTTGACCTGGCGGTCGGCAAAGACCTGGTCCATGGCATAGACCGGGCCGCAGGGCACGCCCGAATCGTTGAAGCGGCTGACCCAGTATTCGCTGGTGTTGGTGCCGATCACCGCTTGCAGCATGGCGTTGGTCTTGACGCGGTTCTTGCTGCGCAGCTTGTCATTCGCCACATCGGGGTCCTTTGCTGCCTCCTCGATGCCAAGGACGGCCACGATGCGCTCCCACATCTGCTGGCCGCCGCCAGCGAGGTTCACCACGCCATCGGTGGTGGTGAAAAGCCCGGTGGGCGTGGTGGTCGGGTGGTCATTGCCGGCCTGCTTCGGGATGTCCTGGTTCATGGTCCAGCGGGTCGCCTGGAAATCCATCATGCCGATCATGGCTTCCAACAGGCTGACATGCACCCAGCGGCCGCGGCCCGTCGTCTCGCGCTCCAACAGCGCCACCATGATGCCCAGCGCGCAATAGAGCCCGGCGGTGAGGTCCGCCACGGGAATGCCCACGCGCACCGGCCCCTGGCCCGGCAGGCCCGTCACCGACATCAGCCCGCCCATGCCCTGCGCGATCTGGTCAAAGCCCGGCCGCTTGGCATAGGGGCCGGTCTGCCCGAAGCCGGAGATGGAGCCGAGGATGATGCGCGGATTGATCGCGGACAGCGTTTCGTAATCCACGCCCAGGCGGTTCTTCACATCGGGGCGGTAGTTCTCCACCACCACATCGGCTTTCTCGACCATGCGGTGCAGGGTGGCACGGCCCTCGGCGGATTTGAGGTTCATTGTGATCGCGCGCTTGTTGCGATGCAGCAGCTGGAAATCCGAGCCGTGCCGCTCGCCGCCCATGCCCTTGCCGGTATCCACCTCATCCGTCGCCTCGATCTTGATGACGTTCGCCCCCCAATCGGCGAGCTGGCGCACGCAGGTCGGCCCCGAACGCACGCGGGTGAGATCAAGGATGGTGAAGCGGGCGAGCGGCATCATGGCGTGGTTTCCTCGGCGGGTTCATGCGCGATAGTGCCGAATTCGGCGGCGCGCTCAACCCGCCGCGCGGCGACCAGCGCGGCGACACCCGGATAGTCGATTTTGCCGGTGCCGAGCAGCGGCAGCTTGGCCACCACCATGATCTCGCGCGGAACCATGAATTCCGGCACGCCGCGGGTGCGCGCTTCGGCCAGCAACACGCGCGGTTCGGCATCCGAACGTGTGGTTACCAGCACCAGGCGCTCGCCCTT
>JBBRVI010000441.1:0-2457 GCA_038247025.1 Acetobacterales bacterium | reverse complement strand
TCAGCCCCTTCGGCCCACCGCAGAAGCCGACGCGCCAGCCGGTCATCGCATAGGTCTTCGACGCGCCGTTCACCGTGAGCGTGCGCTCCTTCAGCCGGGGCTCCACCTCGGCGATGGTGCAGAATTCGAAGCCGTCATAAACTAGGTGCTCATACATGTCGTCGGTCATGACCCAGACATGCGGGTGGCGCATCAGCACTTCCGCCAGCGCCTTCATCTCCTCGCGCGAGCAGGCGGCACCCGTCGGGTTGTTGGGGAAGTTCAGCATCACCCATTTGGTCTTGGGCGTGATGGCCGCTTCCAGATCCTCCGGGCGCAGCTTGAAGCCGTTATTCTGCGGGCAGGAGACGGTGACGGGCACACCGCCCACCACCTTCGTCATATCGCCATAGCTGATCCAATAGGGGGCGGGGATCACGATCTCATCGCCCGGATCGATCGTGGCCATCAGGGCGTTGAAGATGGCCTGCTTGCCGCCATTGGTGATGAGGATTTCATCCATGGCATAGTCCAGGTTGTTGTCGCGCTTGAACTTGCGCTGCACGGCGGCCTTCATGGCAGGTGTGCCGCCCTGGGGCGGGTATTTGGTGTCGCCGCTCAACGCCGCCTGATGCGCGGCTTCGACGGCATGGGCGGGCGTGTCAAAATCCGGCTCGCCGGTGGTCAGGCTCACCACCTTGATGCCCTGGGCCATCAACTCGCGGGCCTTTGCCCCCATTAGGACAGAGGCCGAAACCTGGACATCGGCAAGGCGGGCGGCGAGCGTGGGCATAAGAGTTCCTGACGAATGGAGAAGGAGGCCCACCCTAAGTCCAGGCGCTGGGCACGCCAATACGTTGAGGCACCCAATCCCGCCCATTTTCGCCGCGCCGGCTTTGGGCTAGACGCGAAGAATCATGCGCCATTTCCTCGACTTCGAAAAACCCATCGCCGAGCTGGAAGGCAAGGTGGAAGAACTCCGCCGCACCACCGACGCAGGCGGGATCGACGTGGCCGAGGAAGTCGCCAAGCTGCGCGAAAAAGCCGAAAAGCTGCTGGCCGCCACCTACGCCAAGCTCACCCCCTGGCAAAAAGCCCAGGTCGCCCGCCACCCCGAACGCCCGAAATGCCTGGACTACGTGGGCGCCCTGATCGAGGAATGGACCCCCCTCGCCGGTGACCGCGCCTTCGCTGACGACGCTGCCATCATCGGCGGCCTCGGCCGCTTCCGTGGCCGCGCCGTCGCCATCCTGGGCACCGAGAAAGGCCGCGACACCGAAACCCGCGTGAAGCACAATTTCGGCATGGCCAAGCCCGAGGGCTATCGCAAGGCACGCCGCATCATGGAGCTTGCGGGCCGCTTTGGCCTCCCCATCCTCTCCTTCGTGGACACCTCCGGCGCCTTCCCTGGAATTGACGCCGAGGCGCGCGGCCAGGCCGAAGCCATAGCGCGCAGCATCGAGGCCGGGCTCTCCGCCCCCGTGCCCTTCGTGGCCACCATCATCGGCGAGGGCGGATCAGGCGGCGCCATCGCCCTGGCCACGGCCGACCGCGTGCTGATGCTGGAACACGCCATCTATTCCGTGATCAGCCCCGAAGGCTGCGCCTCCATCCTCTGGCGCGACGCCGCCATGGCCAGCAACGCCGCCGAGGCGCTGAAACTCACCGCCGAGGACCTCAAGCGCCTGGCCCTGATCGACGCCGTGATCGCCGAGCCCCTGGGCGGCGCCCATCGCGACCAGGCGGCCGCCATGGCCGCAGTGGGCACCGCCGTCTGGAACGCCCTGGAACCGCTGCTGGCCATTGATGGCGCCACGCTGAAAGCCCGCCGGCGCGAGAAATTCCTGGAGATGGGCCGCAGCGCGGTCGCGTAATGGATCAGGCAGAAGCCCGCGCCGCCTTCTTCCGGGCCTTCCCCACGATCGCCATCGCGATCTTCGTCACCGCCATTGACCAGACCATCACCGCCACCGCCCTGCCCGCCATGGCCGCGCATTTCGGCGTGGTGGAGCGGATTTCCTGGGTGGTCGTGGCCTATCTGGTGGCGGCGACCATCGCGGCACCCATCTTCGGCCGCCTTGGCGATGCCTATGGGCGCCGTCCCATGCTGTTCATCGCCTTCGCGCTGCAAGGCTTGGGGATGCTCGCCTCCGGGCTTGCACCCAGCTTCGAGGCACTGCTGGCCGCGCGTGTGCTGCACGGGTTTGGCGGCGGCGCGCTGCTGACGCTGGCCATGGCGCTGATCGGCGAATCCGTGCCCGCGCGCGAGCGAGGGCGATACCAGGGCTATCTCGTGGCGTGCTTCATGTCGGCCTCGGCCGCCGGGCCGCTGGCCGGTGGCTGGCTGACGGAGCATTGGGGCTGGAACTGGGTGTTCCTGGCGGGGCTGCCGCTGGTGCTGGTGGGTTTTGCCATGGCCTGGCGCCTGCCCCAGCGCGGCCTGATGGGCGGCAGCTTCCGGTTTGACGCGTTGGGGAC
>JBBRVI010000440.1:0-2534 GCA_038247025.1 Acetobacterales bacterium | reverse complement strand
CGGCAAGGGTGGTCCACAGCGCCTGGCAGGGCATGCTGCAGAAGGAAGTGGCGAGGCGGGCAGGCCGCCGTCGCGTCGGATCGAACCAGCCAAAGCCGCGGGTGGCGCGGCGGCAGATGGCGCAGGGCGGGACGGGATTGCGCATGGCCGGTCACGCCGCCTGGCCCAGCAGCGCCGGCTGCGCATTGCGCACCAGGTTGCGGATCACCTGCTTATTGAACTTGAAGGTCAGCAGCGCCGAGGCCTGGTAGCGGGTCATGCTGAGATCAGCGCGAGCCTCGGGCGGCAGGTGGAGCAGTTGACGCTCGGTCGGCGCCTCGCGCATCCAGCGCTTGCTCTTATGGGCACTCTCGTCGGTCTCGTAGGTGTTCAGCCAGTCATCGGCTGCGGCCAACGCGACCAGCCGCTCCCCGATGGACAGCAGCCGTGCTGCCTCGCCCTTGGCACCACCGACCGCGTGCCAGGCGCCGTTCAAGAAGAAGATGCCCGCCCAGCCGTTGAACCCATTGGCCAGCAGCGCCGCATCGTCGCCGAACAGATCGCACCACTGGAAAGCCGAACGCTTCAGCAGGTCGATCTCCGTCATGATGAAGTCAGCCAGCGGGGCTGCCTCTCGCCCGCGCGGCTCGAAGGTGTGGCCGCAGATCGGGCACTCCATCACCGCGATCGGCACTTCGGCCTCGCAGGAGGGGCAGGTCTTGGTCGGCGGCTCGCCCTCGCCGGGCTGGCTGTCCAGATCGACGTCCTGCTCCAGGCAGCCGTGGATCTGGGAGGATGTTCCGAAGTCCAGCACGATGCAGTCGCGCTTGATGATGCCGGGATGCTCGGCGGGATCGATGGTGCGCAGCCCGCGGCCGACCATCTGGATCATGGTGCATTTGAAGGAACTGGGTCGCAGCAGCACGACGCAGGAAGTGGGAGGATGGTCCCAGCCCTCGGTCAGCACCGCGACATTGACCACGATGCGCGCCTCGCCGGAGGCGTAGGCGGCCAGGACAGACCGGCGCTCCCCTTCGGGCATGGCGCCGGTGACCACCACAGTGGGGACACCCGCGGCATTTAAGGCCGCGGCGACGTGTTCGGCGTGGACGACGGTGGAGCAGAACACCACCGTTTGGCGGCCGCCGGCTTTCTCCTGCCAGTGCCTCACCACCGCGTCGGTCACCGGCACGGTGTCCATGACGCGGGCGACCTCGGCCATGTCGAAATCGTCACCGCTGCGGCGGACGGCACGAAGCTCATCCTGCACGCCGACATCGATGATGAAGGTGCGCGGCGGAACCAAGTGGCCGGACGCAATCAGCTCGCCGAGCCGGATCTGGTCGGCCACGTTGGAGAAGACCTGCCGCAGCCCAATCTTGTCGCCACGGTTCGGCGTGGCGGTGACACCGTAGATGCGGCAGGCCGGATTGCGCTGGCGTGCGCGATCGATGATGCGGAGGTAGCTGTCGGCGACGGCGTGATGCGCCTCGTCGATCACCAGCAGGTCCAACGCTGGCATTGAGTCGAGATTGGCCAGGCGCGTGAGGGTCGGCACCATGGCGAAGGTTACCTGGCCGGCCCAGGACTTTTCGCCCGCATCCACCACCGAGGTGGTGATGCCGGGATTAACGCGGCGGAACTTCGCCAGGTTCTGCGCTGTCAGCTCATCCCGATGGGCGAGAACAGCGGCCTTGCCGTTGCCGTTGCCCAGATGCTCGCCCACCGCAGCGGACAGCATAATCGACTTCCCACAACCTGTAGGAGCGACGCCGAGGGTGTTGCCGTGCTGGTCGAGCGCACGAAGGCTACGCTCAACGAAGAGCTTCTGGCGGGGGCGGAGCAACATGCTGTGCGGCCCTCCCTCACCGCGCCCAGGTGGGGCGAGGATCAGCGCCGGCAGCAGGCTGCTGCGCGGGGGCCGGAAACGCACCCTGGTGCATGGCGGGGGCCGTCACCGCGGCAAGCTGCGGGGGCGCCGGCGGTGCGTAGGCGGGCGGTGGCGTGTGGACGGGCGGAGCATAAGCGGGTGGTGGTGCGTATCCGGCCGGTGCCGCCTGGCGCCCCATCGCCTGGGCGTAATCCCGGTGGTCCGGCGTCACCGCCATGCGGATTTCGTTTTTCCTCTCGCCGCCGGCGTCGGTGCCGTGTTCGATGCGCCCGAGGAATTCCAGCCCCTCGAGATCGGCAAAGCCGCTGATCCGCCGTGCCGTCTGTGCCTGGGGCGAGACATCCTTGTCGGAAATCCCGCGGGCGGAATTCAGCATGCCGCGCACGAAGCTGCGGCCCATATTCCCCCAGTCCGGACCCTTCGGGCTGTACAGGCCGATCAGCGTGAAGATCTTGCGCTTGGCGTAGGGCCCCTCCAGCACCGTGAACTCGCCGTTGAGGTAGACGGAGCCCGTGCCGCCGCGGGTGGCATAGCCCCCGGTCCAGCCCTGGCTGGGATCATCGAAGCCACCCGGGCGGATGGTCAGGCGCACCCGGACAATGGAGCCCTTGGGGATCAGGTTCGGATTCTGCGTCGTGTCATTGTAGTCGTTCCAGGAAGCCAT
>JBBRVI010000439.1:0-2552 GCA_038247025.1 Acetobacterales bacterium | reverse complement strand
TCCAGGGGCGCGCGAGTGATCTTGAATGTGGGCATGCTGACCGATTTCTCGGGAAGCCATGCCAACCAACAGGATCGCGATGCGCCAGATTCGACAAACCCTTCGTCTTCACCTTGAAGCCGGCCTGAGCTACGCCCAGGTCGCCCGCGCCGTCGGCATCGGCAAGGGCACGGTGGGCAAGGTCGTGCTGCTTGCCCGCGCCGCCGGCGTGGACTGGGCGCTCGCCCAGACGCTCTCCGACGAGGAACTCGAGGCGCGGCTGTATCGTCCGGCCGTGCCGCGCTGCAGCCGCCAGCTCGAGCCCAACTACGCCTGGATCCACCAGGAGGTGAAGCGCCCGGGCGTCACGCTGCAATTGCTCTGGGAGGAGTACCAGCGCGGAGCCGAGCTCGCCTACAAGTACACGAGCTTCTGCATCAAGTACCGCGCCTGGGCCGCAAGCCTCAAGCGCTCGATGCGTCAGACCCATGTTGCCGGGGAGCGGCTGTTCGTCGACTACGCGGGCCAGACCGTGCCGATCATCGATGCGGTCACGGGTGAGGTGCGCCGCGCGCAGATCTTCGTGGCGGTGCTGGGGGCCTCCAACTACACCTACGCTTGCGCCACGGCCACCCAGAACGCGGCCGACTGGGTCGGATCGATCATCGCGGCGTTGGAGTTCATCGGCGGCGTCCCCCGCCTGATCGTGCCCGACCAGCCCCGCGCGCTCTTCGCTCGCCCGGACCGCTACGAGCCCACGTCCGGGCGCCTGGTCGAGGAGCTCTGCAATCACTACGAGGTGGCGGTGCTGCCGGCGCGCCCCGCGCATCCCCGCGACAAGCCCAAGGTGGAGGTCGGCGTGCAGGTGGTGGAGCGCTGGATCCTGGCGCGCATGCGCAACCGGCGCTTCTTCAGCTTGGCCGAGCTGAACGCCGCCATCGCGGAGCTGCTGGTTGATCTGAACCGGCGCGCCTTCAAGAAGCTGCCCGGCTGCAGGATGAGCGCATTCGAGGCCTTGGATCGCCCCGCACTGCGGGCGCTTCCGGCCGCACGCATGCCGATCGCGCGCTTCAAGCGTGCCCGCGTCAACATCGACTACCACACCGAGCTCGACGGGCACTACTACAGCGTGCCGCACCGGCTGGTGGGTACCGAGGTGGAATTGCGGGTGACCACCACCACGGTGGAGATCGTGGCCGGCACCCGGCGAGTCGCCGTGCACCCCTACAGCACCAAGAGGGGCGCCCATACCACCACGGCCGAACACATGCCGGCGTCGCATCGCGCGCACCGGGAGTGGACTCCCGCCAAGCTCATCGCCTGGGGTGAGCGCATCGGTGTCGCCACAGCCGCGCTTGTGCGCTGGCAGATGGAGCACCGCCCGCACCCGGAGCAGGGCTACCGCGCCTGCCTCGGATTACAACGTTTGGCGCGCCAGTTCGGCGCAGGCCGCCTGGAGGCGGCCTGCGCCCGCGCGATGTCCATCGGCTCGCCCACCTACCAGAGCGTGAACTCCATCCTGGCGAGCGGCCTGGATCGCCAAGCCGTGGCGCCCGACCAGCCCCAGACATCTTCCCTGCCGGCGCACGACAACGTGCGCGGTCCCGAGTACTACCACTGACGAAGGAGAAACGACTTGCTCAACGAACACACCCTCGGCCAACTGCGTGACCTGCGAATGGACGGCATGGTCCACGCGCTGGCCGACCAGGCCACCACCGCCGCCGCGGCGAAGATGGCCTTCGAGGAGCGCTTGGCGATGCTCGTGCAGCGCGAGATCGATTGGCGCGACGGCAAGCGCCTGGTGCGCCTGCTGAAGGCCGCCAAGCTCAAGGTGGGCAGCGCCTGTATCGAGGACATCGACTGGCGCGGCTCGCGCGGGCTGGATCGCAATCTCGTCACCTCACTCGCCGGCTGCGACTGGCTTCGCCACGCCCACAACGTCCTCATCACCGGAGCCACCGGAGTCGGCAAGACCTGGTTGGCATGCGCGCTGGCGCAGCAAGCCGCGCGCTCGGGCTTCAGCGTGCTCTACACCCGCGCCCCGCGCCTGCTGGAGGAATTGCGGGTGGCGCACGGCGACGGCAGCTTCGGGCGGCGCCTGGCACAGCTCTCGCGCATCGACCTGCTGGTGATCGATGACTTCGCCATCGCCCCGATCACCGCGCCCGAGCGCAGCGACCTGCTGGAACTGCTCGATGACCGCGTGGGCGCTCGCGCCACCCTGATCACGAGCCAGCTGCCCGTCACCGCCTGGCACGAGTGGCTCGATGACCCGACGCTCGCCGACGCAATCCTCGACCGCATCGTGCACGCCGCCCACAAGATCACCCTCAAGGGCGAATCGATGCGCAAGAAACAACTCAAGCCATGAGGTCGCGACCGAGGCGGTTCACGGCGATCGTGGACGGCTGACATACAATCAACCCAATCACTCGTGCGCTTCCGGAATCGTCCACGATCACGCTGAAACGCCGTCCACGATCCCGCTGAAACGGGCGTCCACGATCGCTGAAATACGCAGCCAGGTCGCTATCGCCCGTCCGACTCGCTCATCACCTTCCTGGAGTCAC
>JBBRVI010000438.1:0-2569 GCA_038247025.1 Acetobacterales bacterium | reverse complement strand
ATCGGCAGAATCCCACACGCCCATGGTGCGGCGCTGAAACTCGCCTGATCGGACCGGCAAGTGTGGCGTCTGCGGGCGACGCGGCACGACAGCGCTGGCGCTCTGGCCAGGATGAAGCTGCCCTTCATCCAATGCCAATCCGCCTCAACAGAAGTCGTTGGGGAAAGGCCATCAAGCAGGGCAAACACGGCCCCCGTACTCGCTGGTGGGCGAGGGCCTCGACTCAGATGGCGGCCAATCGCGTTGCTGCCGAGCAGCGCCGCTCAAAGCCGAATTTTTGGTCACCCAACTGACGCATCGTAGTCACGCCCGCGTCACGAACGCAGGCCTAGAAGCTCCGCGACGATGGGCAGGTACACGATGCGCGCTAAAAACATTCTTCTCATCGTCGTGGACCAGTGGCGGGCTGACTTCGTGCCGGCGCTGGGCGCGGGCTTCCTCCGCACGCCCAACCTGGACCGGCTTTGCCGCGAGGGCGTCACCTTCCGCAACCATTTTACCAACACCGTGCCCTGCGGCCCGGCTCGCGCCTCGTTGCTCACTGGCCTTTACCTGATGAACCACCGGGCGGTGCAGAACACGGTGCCGTTGGATGCGCGCCACGCCAACCTCGGCAAGGCGTTGCGCCTGGTTGGCTACGACCCGGCGCTGATCGGTTACACGACCACCACGCCCGACCCGCGCACCACCGGCCCCCATGACCCGCGCTTCACGACACTGGGCGACCTGATGGACGGGTTCCGCAACGTCGGCGCCTTCGAACCGGCCATGGACGGCTATTTCGGCTGGCTCGCCCAGAAGGGCTATAACCTGCCGGAGCGGCGCGAGGATGTCTGGTTGCCTGAGGGAATGGACGCCGAACCAGGCGTGACCGACCGCCCCTCCCGCCTGCCGCGCGAACTGACCGATACCGCCTTCTTCACCGAGCGCGCTCTGACCTACCTGAAGGGCAAGGGTAACGCGCCGTGGTTCTTGCATCTTGGCTTCTACCGTCCGCACCCGCCCTTCATCGCGCCCGCGCCCTACCACGCCATGTACGACCCGGCGGACATGCCCGCCCCCATCCGTCGTGACACCTGGCAGGACGAGGCGGCGCAACATCCGCTGCTGGGCCACTACCTGCGCGCCATCTCGCAAGGCTCATTCTTCCGCGGTGCCAGTGGCCCTGGGCACGCGCTGGAGGAGACGGCGATCCGCCAGCTCCGCGCCACTTATTGCGGACTGATCACCGAGATCGATGACAGCCTGGGCCAGGTCTTCGCGCATCTCGACGCGACGGGTCAGTGGGACGACACGACGATCATCTTCACCTCCGACCATGGCGAACAGCTTGGTGACCACTGGCTGCTGGGCAAGATCGGCTACCACGACGAGAGCTTCCGCATTCCCCTCGTGATCAAAGGCGCCGGGACCAACGCCCGGGCTGGCGAAATCGAGGGTGCCTTCACGGAGAGCGTGGATGTGATGCCCACCATCCTCGCAGCCCTCGGCGGCGTCATCCCGCGCGCCTGTGACGGGCATGACCTGGCACCGCTGCTGCGCCGTGGCCCGCCCAGCGACTGGCGCCGCTTCGCCTTTACCGAGTTCGATTTCCGTGACGTCTTCTACTCCACGCCTGAGAGCGCGCTGGGGCTGGCGATGGATGATTGCTCGCTCTGCACGATCCAGGATGAGACGAGGAAATACGTCCACTTCTCCGGCCTGCCGCCCTTGTTTTTCGACCTGACGCGCGATCCGCACGCCTTTGTGGACCTGGCCGGCGAGCCCTCACGTGCCGGCGAGATCCGCGATTGGGCGCAGGCCATGCTCTCGCACCGCATGCGCCACGCCGAGCGCACGCTGACCCATTTCCGCGCCACCCCGAGTGGGCTGGAGGAGCGCTCAGCGCCGCCCCAAGCCCTCGCCCAAGCCGCCCAGTGAAGGAGACTGCCATGATGCTGAACCGACGCCCCCTGTTGCTTGCACCCGCCCTATTGGCCGCGCCCACCTTTTTGGCCGCACCAGCCCTGGCACAATCCAATCAACGCCCGGCCATCACGGTGGCGGTGCAAAAGATCAGTAACACCAATACGCTGGAGGTTCTGCGCGAGCAGTCCAACGTCGGCGAGCGCGTCTTCTACTCCTCAATGTGGGAACCGCTGATTGGCCGCAACTGGGCGGCTGGGCTGGAGCCGGTGCCGGGCCTGGCCACCGCCTGGCGGCGCGTAGATGACCGCACCGTGGAACTCGACCTCCGGCAGGGCGTGCGCTTCCACGACGGCACTGAAATGACCGCCGAGGACGTCGTTTTCTCCTTCGGCCCCGAGCGCATGTTCGGCACCGGCGAGGCGAGCGGCGCTGCGCTGTTCCAGCGCTCGCCAGGTGCGGCGATGACCGGGCGCGAGCCGCCGCCCGAGGTGCCCGCGGTGGCACGGCGCATCTGGCCAGCACTGGAGCGCGTTGAGGCCACCGGTCGGTATCAGGTGCGCTTCATCAATCGCACGCCCGACGTGACGATGGAGGGCAAGCTCTCGCGCATGGGCAGCGACATCTGCTCGAAGGCAGGGTTCATGGCGGCCGGAAGCTGGCT
>JBBRVI010000437.1:0-2570 GCA_038247025.1 Acetobacterales bacterium | reverse complement strand
GACAGCTACGACGCCATCGTCGAAGCATGCGTCGCTGCCTGGCACTTCCTGATCAACGATCCAGACCGCATCCGATCCATCGGAACACGCGAATGGGCGCGTGTCAGTGTCTGAGCGGATTGGTATAACCTTCATTGGCGCGGCGCCGGTGGCCATCGTGGTCAATCCCCGCTTCATCCCCGCGAGCGACCTGCCCTCGCTCGTCACCTGGATGCGTGCGCAGCGCAACCCGCCGAGCTTTGGCAGCTCCGGCACCGGCTCGGTCGGGCATATCCTGGGCGAGATGTTCCAGCGCCAGGCCAATGTGACGCTGGAGCACGTGCCCTATCGCGGCAGCGCGCCCCTGCTTCCGGATTTGCTGAATGGCCAGGTGCCGCTCGCCTTCGACACCATGCCGCAATATGTCGAGCATTTCGCGGCCGGGCGCCTGCGTGGGATCGCCATCGGAAGCGCGGCGCGCAACCCGATGGCGCCGAATGTGCCGACCACAGCGGAGGGCGGCATGCCCGCCTTGCTGGCGGTGAACTGGATGGGCATTTCGGCGCCGGCCGGATTGCCGCCCGCCATCGTCGCGCGGCTGAGCGCCGAGACGGTGGCCGCCTTGCAAACGGAGATCGTCCGCACCCGGCTGCTGGAGCATGCGATCAGCCCCACGCCGCTGGGTTCCGCCGAATTCACCGCCTTCGTGCAGCGCGATGTCACCGAGATTGGCGGCATGATCCGCGCATTGGGAATTACGGCGCAGTAGCAGAGGCGGGCTGTGTGGGGCGCACCAGCAGCGTTGCCCCCGCATGGCCCGTCACCGTGATGGGCGTGCCATCCGCGATGCTCTGCCCATCGGCCGAGCGTGCTCCCCAGCTTCCAT
Source organism: Acetobacterales bacterium (assembly GCA_038247025.1). Taxonomy (GTDB): domain Bacteria; phylum Pseudomonadota; class Alphaproteobacteria; order Acetobacterales; family Acetobacteraceae; genus Roseococcus. Next base: position 1,705 of record JBBRVI010000437.1, on the reverse strand, counting down.
CCGCCACCAGCACGCGGCCTTGCGGCGCGATTTCGCCAAGCGCCGTCCCGGTCAGCCCGATCAACACCGCGCCGGGTGCGGAGACATCGGGGCTTGGCCGAGCGCGCATCCGAAGAAAATAGCTGGCGAGGCTGGCGGCCAGGCCCAGCAGAAAAATACCGATCTGGCCGGGCCAGCCGATGCCGTAGAAGGACGCAAGCGATGCCGCCGCCGTCCCCGCCGCAAGCCAGAGGAAGATCGTCACCGGCGTCAGCATCTCCAGCCCCAGCAGCACCAGGGCTGCGATGGCCAGGTACTCCCAGCTCATACCGGGAAGCGGCGCGGCGGGCTGGGAGGTGCCGCTTCCGTGCTATTGGCGTTCAGCGTCGCCATCACTTGCGCGATGCTGCTGGCCAGCGAGGCCGTCTCCATCGGGATGATCAGCGTCTTGGCGGAGGGGTTGGCGGCGAGTGCCTCCAGCGCCTTGATGTATTTCTCGGCGATGAAGTAGCTCAGCGCCGCATTGCCGGCACCTTCCGCTGCGGAAGCCACGGACTGCACGGCGCGCGCCTCGGCCTCCGCCAAACGCTCGCGCGCCTGGGCGTCGAGGTCGGCGGCCTCCTTGCGGCCCTGGGCTTCCAGAACCACCGCCTCGCGCTTGCCTTCCGCCTCCATGACCACCGCGCGGCGGCGGCGTTCGGCCGTCATTTGCAGGTTCATGGCCTCCACGAGGCTGGCCGGCGGCTCCACCTTGCGCAGTTCCACGCGCGTGACCTTCACCCCCCAGGGGTCGGTAGCGGCATCCAGCACCGACATCAGCTGAAGCGAGATTTCGTCGCGCTTGCTGAGTGTATCATCGAAGGTCATGGAGCCGATGACGCTGCGCAGATTGGTCATGGCCAGGGCTTCCAGCGCCTTGCCGAGTCCGGCCACCTGATAGGCTGCCTTCACCACATCCATCACGCGGAAGTATACGATGCCATCCACCAGAACCGCCGCGTTGTCCTTGGTGATGACGGCCTGCTCGGGGATGTCCAGCACGGTTTCCTGGATGGACATCTTGTGGCCAATGCGATCAATCAACGGGACGATGATGTGCAGCCCCGGATCAATGGTGCGGGTGAAGCGCCCGAAGCGCTCCACCGTCCAGATTTGGCCCTGGGTGACGGTCCGCACCCCCATGACGACCGCGATGATCGCGACCGCGAGGATGGCCAGCGCCAGATAGAGCAGTTCCATCACTCGGCCGCCAAGCGCATCGAAAGCGCGCGCCACACCTTTTCCGGCGTGATGGGCATGTCTATATGCGCGACACCCAGGGCATCACATACCGCACTGACCACAGCCGGCGGCGCGCCGCAGCTGCCGCCCTCACCGGCACCCTTCACGCCCAGATCATTGGACGGGCAGGGGACCACGTTGAGGCCCACTGTGAGATCGGGCAGGTCGGCCGCGCGGGGCATGCAGTAATCCTGGAAGGTCGCGGTCAGGAATTGACCGCTTTCATGGTCGTAGCGCGCATGTTCGTACAATGCCTGGCCAATGCCCGAGACAATTCCGCCATGGCACTGCCCGTGCACCAGCATCGGATTAAGCGGCACACCCACATCATCCACTGCCGCATAACGGACTACGGCGACCATGCCGGTGTCGGGGTCAATCTCAACTTCGGCAACGTGGCAGCCATTGGGGAAGTTGCACTCGGTGTTGCGCTTGTAGAGCAGTT
>JBBRVI010000436.1:0-2571 GCA_038247025.1 Acetobacterales bacterium | reverse complement strand
TCAATGCGCAGCATGGGCGAGGTCGTGAATCTGCGAAAGTGGCGCCGCGCGCGCGAGAAGGCCGAGGCTGACGCCCAGGCGGCGGCCAACCGCTCCGCCTTCGGGCGGGGCAAGGCCGATAAAGCACGCGATGCGACAGAAGAAGCCCAGCGAAAGGCCCTGCTGGACGCCGCACGGCTCACCCCACCGGAGAAGCCGGGAGGCTGAGGCTCAGGCCGTCGCGCGCAATTGGAGGGGAACCAGCTGGTCCGCCGGCATGGCCCGCGCGATCAGCCAGCCCTGGATGATGTGGCAGCCCGCCCGACGCAGCGCCATCGCCTGGCCCTGGGTTTCGACCCCTTCGCCGATCACCTCAATGCCCATGCCCCGCGCCAGGGCCATGGTGGCACGCAACACCGCGTAGGATTTCGGGTCATCGGGCAGGCCCGCCACGATGGACCGATCCAGCTTGAGGCGCTGCACCGGCAGGCGCACCACATGGGGCAGGCCGGAATGCCCGCCGCCGAAATCATCGAGCGAAAGCGGCACGCCAATCTCGCGCAGCGCCGCCAATGTGCGCGCCACTGATGGCAGGTCGCGGATGGCGAGATCTTCGGGGATCTCGATCTCCAGCCGGTGCGGTGCCACACCCGCCTCGTGCAGGGCCGCTTCCACCTCGGCGGCGAAGCTGATGTCATGCAGCGTGCCGATGGTGATGTTGATGGCCAGATGGCTCGGCGCGTCCGGCCGATCTCCCCACCCGGCGAGCAGGGCGACGGCGCGTTTCAGCACAAAGCGGTCCAGCTGGAGCGTCAGCCCTGCCTCCCCGGCGGCGGGCAGCAACTCGCCTGGGCTGACCCAACGGCCCAGGCGCTTGCTGTTCCAACGGATCAGCGCCTCTGCGCCGAGCATCACCTGACGCTCCAAGTCGTGCTGCGGTTGCAGATGGAGCTCCAGCTCGCCCGCCGCCAGCGCTTCGGCGAAGGCTTCGCGCAATTCGGCGCGCTGCTCGGCGCGGGCGCGCAGCGCCGGCTGGAACAGTGCAACCGCATCGCGCCCTGCACCCTTGGCCTCATAAAGGGCAAGATCAGCGGCGCGCAGCAGGACATCAGCATCGGTGCCGTGCTCGGGGGCGCGTGCGATCCCGATGCTGGCGGAGATGGACAATTCCACGCCCTCGACCACGAGGGCGGTGCGAAGGGCCAGGCGCATGCGGTCGGCCAGAGGCACAGCACTTTCCGCATTGGCGCCGAAGGCCAGGACGGCAAATTCATCCCCCCCAAGGCGGCTGACCATGTCAGTGGGGCGCACCGCCTCGCGCAGGCGGCGCGCGGTTTCGACCAAAAGCGCATCGCCCACACCGTGACCGTGGCGGTCATTGGTGGCCTTGAAGTGATCCAGGTCCACCAGAAGCAGCACCCCGCCCCTGGGATCGGCCAGCATCGCGTCGAGCCCTGCGCGGAACGTCGCGCGGTTGGCCAGGCCCGTCATGGGATCGCGTTCGGCCAAGTGGGCGATGCGCTCCTGTGCGGCCTTGAGTGGCGTGATGTCCAGCAGGGAGAGGACGCAGCCGGACCTTCCATCCGGGCCCAGCATCCAGGGCGACGCAGAGACCAGAAGGCGCCGCTGGGGCTGGCCGGGAAGTTCGAGCGGCACTTCCGTCTCCGTCTCCACCGTGAAGCCGAATGGCCCCGCCGCATCGGCGTCGCCAGGGAGGAGCAGGCCCGACTGGGCAAGATCAACCGGCACGGTATCGCCGAAAAGCCGGACGAGGCTGCGATTGGCAAAGATGGTGCGCCCCGCCTCGTCCAGTTGCCAGATGCCCACGGGGGCCATCTCCAGCAGGCGCCGCAACCTCCCCTCCGACTCAGCGAGCGCCATCTCGCCGCGCTTCATGGCTGTGATGTCCACGGCGAAGCTGGCGACCTCGCCGCGGGGCAGGCGCATCTTGCGCATCCTTTCCCAACGGCCTTGTGAGTCGTGGTTTTCGAAGGGCTGGCCATTGGCTTGCGCGTGGAGTTCCAGGCGGCGGGCCGTTTGCGCTCGCCTTTCAGCCTCGGGGAAGTGGCACAGCACGGCCCCCAGGACCTGGTCCAGGTGAGGATGCGGCCCAAGCCTCGCGATCGTGTGGGTCCAGCCCTGGTCCAGTCGGGAATTGTGCCAGAGCAGCCGATGGTCGGCGTCGTAGATGGCGGTGCGATAGGGGGTGACGGCCATGACCTGCCGCCAGAGGCGCAATTCCCTCCAAAGCAGAAAGCCCCGCCAGCCGAGCAGGACCAGCGGTGGCACCAGCCACATGAGCCAGGGCGACGGCGACAAGCGAAGCAGCCCATACATCGCTGACAAGGTCAGCGAGCCGAGGAAAAGCAAAGTCGGCAGGCGCATTGTGTGGGGCATGGGACTCTCTTTCGGAGCCCAATCTCCGCCCGGCGGGTTAAACCTTCGTTGTGCCCCTAGAAAAATTATTCATACAAGCGCAATCAATGCCAAGCCCGCAAGCGTTCCCGCCGCGCCCAGCAGCAACGCCCGCAAGGCACCACCTGGCGCAATCTGGCCCTCGGCGCGCGCCAGCAGCCAACCGGCCGGTGCTGC
>JBBRVI010000435.1:0-2574 GCA_038247025.1 Acetobacterales bacterium | reverse complement strand
CTCGCACAAGCCACGCTTGATGCCGTGATTGACCAGAACCCGGTCCGTCAGCGGATGCTCGGCGGCGAGGCGGATCAGCCGCGCATGGGCCGGGGTGAAGCGCGGATTGACCGAAGTTTCATCGGGCAGGACCAGCGAGGGAACGTTGATATCTTCGCGCGCGGCGCGGCTCATCTGCGGGCGCGGCGAAAGGTCAAGCCAGATATCCACATCCAGGCCGGTCTGGTGGCTCACATGCATGTTGGGCATGGGGCCGCCGCGCGGCTGCGCGAGGTCCCCAATCCACAGATCAGGATTGCCCATCCCGCGCGAGCGCACCGCGATCTCCTGCACGAAGCGGACCAGCTCGGGGTGCCCCCAATGGCGGTTGCGCGAGATGCGCACGGCTTGCCAGCCAGTTCCCTCGGGCGGGAGTTGCACCGCACCGGCGATGCAGCCCAGCGTCGCCGGGCCGATGGCACGCGCCGGGCCGGGCGTTGGTGTGGCGACGGCTGACCATGGTTGCGCGAAAGCAGAGGGCGCAAGGGCCAGAAGCAAAAGGAGGGCGCGTGCCAGCATGTCAGACCGGGAAGCGTTCCAGGATCTCGATGGAGATATTCTCCGGCCCCCGGATGAAGCAGATGCGGATGCCCGGGCGGGGGGTCGTGGGCTCCATGGTGAAGGTCACGCCCTTGGCCTTGAGGCCGGCCACGTATTCATCGAGGCCCGTCACCGCGAAGCCAAAATGGTCAATGCCCAGATAGGGCGCCGAAGGGGCAGGGGCCGCGCCCTGGCCCTCGGGCAGCAGGAAAATATCAAGACCGCCAAGCTTCAGATCGAAGCGCGGCTGGCCCTGCTGCTGGCTGCGAATAATTTCGGCGCCGAGCATCTCCTCGAACCATATGGCGGTGGTCTCGGGGTTGGGGCAGCGCAGGTGGATATGGTCGAAGCTGAGCGCGGACATGGCGTTTCCTTCAGGGATGCTCAGCGAGGGTAGAGCAGTTTTGGCCGTGCGGTAGAGTGCCCCCTCCTCACCAGGAGAGTCCCTTGCCCCCACCCATCCGCATCATGTCCACCCTCGCCGTCCTTGGTCTGCTGCGCGAAACCCTGCCGAAGTCGGAAACCGGGACCGATGTGGAGTTCAACCCGACGGCCAGGTTGCTGGCCCGCATTGCGGAGGGCGAGCGCGCGGATATCGCCATCCTGACGGAGGCCGGCATTGAGGCACTGACCAATGAGGGGGTGCTGGCCCGAGGCACGCGGCGGGATTTGGCCCTCTCCTGGATCGGGCTCGCGGTGCCGGCCGGCGCGCCGCATCCGCCGATCAACACGGTAGAGGAGTTGCGCGCAACACTGCTGGCCACGCCAACACTGGCTTATTCGCGCGCCGGCGCCAGTGGGATTTTCTTTGCCGAGCTGATCGAACGCCTGGGCATTGCGGCCGAGGTGAACGCCAAGGCCACCATCATCCCGCAGGGTTTCACGGCCGAAGTTGTGGCGCGTGGAGACGCGGCCCTGGCGATCCAACAGGTGAGCGAACTCATGGCCGTGGCAGGCGTGGAGATCGTCGGCAAGCTTCCGCCAGAGGCCAATACGGGCGCCATTTTCTCCGCAGCCATCTTTGCCGGCGCGCAGCCAAGTGCCGCCGCGTGGCTTGAATGGCTGGCCAGTGCGATCACGCCCGCGGCGTTGCGCAAGCATGGGCTGGACCAAGCCTGATCAGACATGCAACCCAGGCGCTTCCTGCCCGGTCCGCGCCACATACTCCGTGTAGCCGCCATCATATTGATGGATGCCCTCGGGCGTCAGCTCCAGCACGCGGTTGGAGAGCGCACTCAGAAAATGCCGGTCATGCGAGACAAACAGCATGGTGCCCTCGAACTGCGCCAGGGCCGCGATCAGCATTTCCTTGGTTGCCATGTCCAGGTGGTTGGTTGGCTCGTCCAGCACCAGGAAATTGGGCGGGTCATACAGCATGCGCGCCATCACCAGCCGCGCCTTCTCGCCGCCTGAAAGAATACGGCAGCGCTTCTCGATCTCATCGCCCGAGAAGCCGAAGCAGCCGGCCAGCGCGCGCAGCGAGCCCTGGGGTGCCCGAGGGAAGCTATCCTCCAGCGCCTGGAAGATGGTCTGGTCGCCATCCAGCAATTCCATGGCGTGCTGGGCGAAATAGGCCATCTTCACGCTACCCCCCAGCGTCACCGTCCCCGCATCCGGATCGGTGGAGCCCGTCACGAGTTTGAGCAGGGTGGATTTGCCAGCGCCATTGACGCCGAGCACGCAGCAACGCTCACGCCGGCGGACCAGCAGGTCCAGCCCCTCATAGATCACGCGCTGGCCGTAGCGTTTGTGCACACCCTTGAGACTGGCCACATCCTCGCCCGAGCGGGGCGGGGGCAGGAATTCGAAGCTCACCGTCTGGCGGCGCTTGGGGGGTTCGACGCGGTCGATCTTGTCCAGCTTCTTCACCCGGCTCTGCACCTGGGCGGCGTGGGAAGCGCGCGCCTTGAAGCGCTCGATGAACTTGATCTCCTTGGCCAGCATCGCCTGCTGGCGCTCGAATTGCGCCTGCTGCTGCTTCTCGGTCATGGCGCG
>JBBRVI010000434.1:0-2589 GCA_038247025.1 Acetobacterales bacterium | reverse complement strand
GCCCGCAATACGTCGCGGGCCTCGGCCACGAAGCCGTCCCGGTCGGCGATCAGCAGCCGCATCACCTGGCGCTGCGAGATGTCGATGCCGATGGCGCGCAGCTGTGTCACCAGCCGCGCCACCGTGACCTGCCCCTGATGATATTGCGCCAGCACGAAGCGCCGCAGTTCGGGTCCGAAATGGCCCGCGACGCCGGTGGGCAGCGGCGCGGTGATGCTCTGCCCCTGGGGCGTCAGCCAACGCTCCCGCCGCAGCCGGACCACATGCGCGCGCAGCACCAGGTCCTGCACCACGAAGCTCTGGTAGCCCTTGAAGCGCGAGCCCGGCGGCACCGTGGCCTTGACCACCCGCACCTCGTGGATCACCCGCCGTGCCGTCTTGTTGCCGCCGCCGCGGCGAGGCCCCGGTGATGGCTCGGCCGGTGCGTGGGTGCCGCGTTCCATGCCGCTTGGCTTGATGACCGGCCTGGCTTTCAGACCCTTCAGGCGGGCGATCTCGGCGTCGCGGGCGGCCAACTGACGCTCGAGGTCGCCGACCCGCCCGAGCAATTCCAACAGGAGGGAACGAAGTTCCGCAGGCGTCAGGTCATCAAGGTTCTCAGGGAGCGGCACTGCGCCAGTGAATCAGCGAATGGCTGCCAAGGGAATCCCCAAAGGGCAAACGCTGCCCGGGGTTTTGCCCCGGTTACATTCGTAACCTTTAGACTACTGATTTAGTTCGATGGCCGACTCGTGTTGCGGATCAAGCCCCACGATAGTCCCCACAATAGGCGGTTGCTTGGCAGAATTTGCGGCACCATCGGCACCCCTCCGACGGCCGCGATCCATGTATCCGGCCCACCCCTTCGGGCACCGCGCCCGACTTTCCCGATACAGGCACCTTCGCGGAGCAGGGCTTTCCGCAACTCAGGGCCGGCGAGGCCTTCGCCGTAATGCTGACGGCCCGCGCGCCGCAGCCTGTCGTGGCGACGCTCAACGCCGCCATTGCCGAAGCCGTGGCCCAGCCTGCGGTGCGCGCTCCGCTGGCACAGCTGCAGATGACGCCGGTGGTGCTCTCTCCGGCCGATACGGCGGCGTGTCTCGTCCGCGAATACGAACCTGGGGGCCGGTGGTTAGCGTCCCCGGCTTCACGCTGAGGGATAGCGCGGCGAAGTCTGACGAGACGACGACACCAGCTGCCGGCGTGGTCGCCGCCCGCCTATCGCACATCGGCCTGCAGGTGCCGGATCTGTCGCGGATGCAGGCCTTCTACACGAATGTCCTCGGCCTCAGCGCCAGCGATCGCGGCCTCCAGCGAGCGCCGCGGGCAGGAGATGGTCTTCATGACCGGCGATCCGACGGTCCATCACGAGATCGCCCTGGTCGCAGGCGACGAGGGAGATGCGGCATGCCGCCGGCTTGAGCACCTGGCCTTCGCCGTCGATTCACTGACTGCGCTGCGCGGTGTCCGAGACAGGGCCATGGACGCGGGAGTCAGCATCCGCGCGTCGGACGACGGTAATGCTTGGGCGATCTACGTCAGCGTCCTCGCTGATTCTCGCCAGCCCGCCGCCACGCGTGGTGCGCCGGATAGCGGAGGAGACCTTCGCTGCGCACGTGCGCAGCGCGGCACAGACGCGCTTCGCCGGCGGCGCCGCGGACCTCACCCCGCGCATCGCGTTCAGCGCAATCTCGTGAAGACGGGATTACTTCACCTGCCCCGGCCGGGTTAGTCCGCATTGCGCCTCGAGTCACATCGGATACCTCGCTGGCCCTGTCTGCCTTCGGTACGCTTGGGTTGTTGAGCCCGGCGAATGGCAGGCTCGGGTCACTCGGCGGAAATTCCCGCCTCCCGGATCATCGGCACCCAGCGCACCAGTTCGGCGGTGACGCGCGCCTGCGCCGCCGCCCCCGTGGTCGGCGTCGGATCCACTCCCATCGCCGCAATGCGTTCACGCACCTGGGCACTGGTCAGTGCCGCCTCGGTGGCGGTCATCAGCTTCGCCAGCACCGGGGCCGGCGTGCCGGCGCGGGCGGAGATGACATGCCAGATCTCGAAGGCGAAGCTGGGATAGCCGCTCTCGCCGATGGTCGGCAGTTCCGGTGCGCCGGGCAGGCGATGCGCGCTGGCCACCGCGATGCCGCGCAGCCTGCCCTCGCGGATATGCGGGATGCAGTCGGACGCGCCAGAGAACATGAAGTCCAGATTGCCCGCAACCAGATCCGTCGTCGCCGGGGCGCCGCCGCGATAGGGCACGTGCTGCGCCTCCACCCCGGCCTCGCGCAGGAACAGCGCGGTGGTGATATGCGCAGGCGAGCCGACGCCGGCGGTGCCATAGGCCAGTTCGCCGGGCCTGGCGCGGCAGGCCTCGACGAAATCCCGCACCGAAGCGATGCCAGGCTGCCGCCTTGGATTGACCACCAGGATATTGGCGGCGGTTGAGGTGATGCCGAGCGCCACGAAGTCCCGCGCCGTGTCGTAGCCCGGGTTCTTCTGCACGGCCATGTTGACGACATGTGTCGCGACATGGCCCATCACCAGCGTGTAGCCGTCCGGCGCTGCTTGCGCTGCTTGCGCCATGCCGATGGCGCCGCCGGCGCCGGCACGGTT
>JBBRVI010000433.1:0-2605 GCA_038247025.1 Acetobacterales bacterium | reverse complement strand
GCAATCGGGCGAGGCGCGCGCGCTCGGCCTCGGTCAGTTCCTGTGGTCCGGCGGGCAGCGCGCGGCGGCGGGTGCGCCAAATGGCGAAGAGCCCGCCCGCCAGCGCCAAGGCGGGCGTGGCCCAGAGCAGCAGCGTGCTCCAGTTGAAGGGGGGGCGAAGCAGCACGAAATCGCCGTAGCGATCATGCACGAAGCGCATCACCTGTTCATTGCTCGCACCCTGCTCCACCTGTTCGCGCACGATGCGGCGAAGGTCTCGGGCGAGGGGGGCGTCGCTGTCCTCGATGGATTGGTTTTGGCAGACGAGGCAGCGCAATTCCTTGCCGATCTCGCGTGAGCGGATTTCCTGCCCGGCATCGCGCAGCCGGTAATTGGTATCGCCGATCTGGGCGGCGGCGGGCAGCGCCAGGATCAGCGCGAGAAACACAAAGCGCTTCATGCCCGGCTCAGGCGCTGCAAAAGGGGCTGGATGTCCTGCGACATGATTTCGCCCGTGATGGGCCCGGCCCAGCGCCAGCGGATGATGCCGCCCCGGTCGAGAATATAGGTCTCCGGCACGCCATAGACGCCCCAGTCAATGGAAACCCGCCCCGGCTCATCCGCACCCAGCCGGGAAAAAGGGTTGCCAAGGCGCCTGAGGAAGGATTGCGCGTCACGCGCGCGGTCCTTGTAGTTCACGCCCCAGACCGGGACGCCCTGGCGTTGCAGTGTCATCAGGTGCGGGTGCTCGATGATGCAGGGCGCACACCAGCTCGCCCAGAAATTCACCACAACCGGACCGGACAAGCCACGGAAATCGGCGGAGGCGAGGGGGGGGATGCTCGATGCCTCCAGCGCTGGCAGCGCGAAATCCGGCGGTGGCCGGCCGATCAATACCGAGGGCACGCCGCGCGGGTTGAAGCTGCCATCCTGCATGCCGCGCAGCATGGCCCAGAAGCCAAGCCCCCCCACCGCCGCCACGCCGAGGGGGGCATAGACCAACAGTTTGCGGCGTGACGGTTTGGCCACGCCGTTGGCCTTCCGGCCATCGGAGGCGACGCGCTCGCTCACGCCCGCGCCTCGGCTTCTTCTTCCTCGCGGCGGCGGCGAGCCGGGGCCGCGATGCGGATACGGCGGTCGCTGAGGGACAAGGCAGCGCCAAGGGACATGATCCCCGCACCGATCCAGATCCAGGGGGCGAGGGGATTGTCATGCAAGCGCAGCACCGCCTCGTTCACCCCGGCTTCATTGGCCCTTTCCTCGCCCAGCACCGCGTAGAGGTCACGCGCAGGGCTGGTGTGGATGGCGGCTTCCGTCGTGGTCATGCGACCGGTCGGGAAGTAGCGCTTGGAGGGCTCCATCACATGCACCACCTGGCCATCCCGCAACACGGTGATGGTGGCCTTGCGCGCGGTGAAGTTGGGGCCGATGTAGTCGCGCACGCCCTCCAGCCGCCATTCATAGCCGGCGAAGGTGGTGGACCCGCCAGGCGGGACGGCCACCAGCTTCTCGGTGGCGAGGCCCATGCCGGCCACACCCAGGATGGTCACACCCATGCCGGCATGGGCGATGGCCGAGCCCCAGGCCGCGCGCGGCAGGCCACGCGCCCGGCCCATCGCATTGCTGAAATTGGTGCGGAACAAGGCGATACGGTCGAAGATATCGGCCATGGCGCCACCAATGAGCCAGAAGGCGCAGGCAAAACCCAGCGCGCTCAACACATGCCAACCCGCCAGGGCCAGCGTGAGGATGAAGGCCAGCAAAGCCATGCAGGCCGCCCACCAGAGGCGTTGCAGCACCGGCCAAAGGGCGGCGCGTTTCCAGGCCATCATCGGCCCCACCGCCATGGCCATCACCAGGGGCAAGGCGAGCGGCGCGGAGGCGGAATTGAAGAATGGCGGCCCGACCGAGATCATCTGGCCCGTCAGCAGGTCCAGAAACAGCGGATACAGCGTGCCGACGAACACCACCGCGGTAATCGAGCAGAGCAGCAGATTGTTCAGCACAATCGCACCCTCACGCGAGATGGGCGCGAAAACCCCCGCCGGCGCCATGGAAGGCGCGCGCCAGGCGAATAGCGCGAAGGCACCGGCGACATATATGCCGAGCAGGGCCAGGATGAACACCCCGCGCGCGGGGTCGGAAGCGAAGGAGTGCACGGAATTCAGCACGCCCGAGCGCACCAGGAAGGTGCCCAGCAACGAGAGCGCGAAGGCCAGCAGCGCCAGCAACACCGTCCAGATCTTCAGCGCCTCGCGCTTCTCGACCACGATGGCCGAATGCAGCAGCGCCGTGCCCACCAGCCAAGGCAGGAGCGAGGCATTCTCCACCGGGTCCCAGAACCAGTAGCCACCCCAACCCAGCTCATAATAAGCCCACCAGGAGCCGATGGCGATGCCCATGGTGAGGAAGGACCAGGCGGCGAGGCTCCAGGGGCGCACCCAGCGCCCCCAGGCGGCGTCCACGCGGCCTTCGATCAGCGCGGCCACGGCAAAGGCGAAGGTCACGGCATAGCCGACATAGCCGAGGTAAAGCAGCGGCGGATGAATCGCGAGGCCGATATCCTGCAACAGCGGGTTCAGCCCCTGGCCATCAGGCGGCGGCGGCCAGATGCGGTCGAACGGGT